>QWPJ01000203.1 GCA_003671195.1 Planctomycetota bacterium | reverse complement strand
TCCGCACGATGCGAATGGCACGCGCCACGGATGGCGAATCTTTCGCAATCCTCACGAACAATCCTCGCCTCAATACGGAGGTCCAGCTCGACCTTCGCCTCGTCGAGGCAGACCAGGTCACGACGCCGGATCTCGACCGACTTTCCACCATCGCTGTCGACGGGATCGTGTTCGATTCCTCAGGCAACCCAGTCCAATACCATATCCTCCGCAATCACCCAGGTGATGGGTTTTACTCGGGTCGCAGCGATTATGAGCGCATTCCCGCAGATGCGGTGTTGCACTGGTTCCGAGCAGATCGACCAGGACAAACGCGTGGCATCCCGGACATCATGCCGGCATTGCCACTCTTCGCACAACTTCGCCGATTCACCCTTGCGGTTCTGGCGGCTGCTGAAACCGCAGCCGACTTCGCCGGGATTCTCTACACCGATGCGCCGGCCAACGGAGAGGCAGATGCGGCTGAACCCTTCGAACCGATCGAGCTGGAGAAACGAGCTTTGGTAACGATGCCAGGTGGTTGGAAGATGGCTCAGATGCAAGCTGAACAACCATCGACAACCTATGGTGAGTTCAAACATGAATTGCTCAACGAAATCGCTCGCTGTTTGAACATGCCGTTCAACATCGCTGCGGGTAACAGCTCGGGCTACAACTACGCCTCGGGTCGGCTGGACCATCAAACTTACTACAAGGCGATCCGAGTCGATCAGTCGAATCTCGAACGAACCGTACTCGATCGTCTTCTTGCGGCTTGGCTCGACGAAGCCGCTCTTCTTCCCGGTTTGCTTCCCAACGGACTTGGACCATTTGCCCGGTGGCCACACCAATGGTTTTGGGACGGTCACGAGCATGTGGATCCAGCCAAAGAAGCCAACGCCCAAGCGACGCGTTTAGCCAGTCACACCACCACCCTGGCAGATGAATACGCCAAGCGAGGCCAAGACTGGGAAACACAACTTCGCCAGCGAGCCAAGGAAATCGCACTCATGTCTGCGCTTGGTTTAACTGCCGAGCAAGTTTCTCAAACTCCAACTCAGGAACCACAGGATGTCCAAGACGAAGAAGTCCCCGTCGACGATGCTTAAGGCAGAAGAGAACCGCAATCAACTGAGGTTAAGTGCAACGGCAGTGATCGATGTCGATGCATCGGCTGAAGGTACATCAAGCGGTGTGCTCCCTCGTTTTCGGATGGTCGCTTATACCGGTGGTCAGATGCGAGTCGCCGGATGGCGTCATCCTGTGATCATCGACTTAGCGGGCCTATCGATCCCATCGCAAGCACGACCGATCCGATTCGGTCACGATCCCCTTTCGGGTGTTGGCCATACCGACTCGATCCGAGTCGAGGCCGGCCAGCTCGTAGCCACCGGCGTGGTCTCTCGCGATACACCTGCTGCCCGCGAAGTGGTCGTTAGCTCTAAGAACGGTTTTCCATGGCAAGCAAGCGTGGGAACCGGTGTGGATGAATTCGAGTTCGTCAAGGAAGGTCAAAAGGTCACCGTCAACGGCAACCAATACAACGGTCCGGTGAACGTGATTCGAAGGTCCTCGCTTGGTGAAATCAGTTTCGTAGACCTTGGTGCCGACGGAGCCACCAGCGCGAGTGTCGCAGCTCAGGCATCAGCAACCTTTGGAGAAACCGAGATGGATCCAAGTCAAACTGCAAACCAAGACGACCAAACCGCAGCTCCAACGACACCGGTCGCTCCGGATGCAGTTCCGGTATTGGTCCCTCCGAATCCGGTTCCAGTCGAACCGGTCACGAACCATCCTGAGAGAACGACTGAGGTCGAAGCCATGAGGGCGGCCCATGCTACAGAACTCGAGCGAATCGCAGGGATTCGCAGTATTTACAACGGGGCACTTCCGCTGGTCGAAGCCCAAGCGATCCGCGAAGGTTGGAACCTTGAGAAAGCTGAACTCATGAAGATCCGAATGATGCGCCCTGAAGTTCCCGCGATCCATGTCCCGCAAAACACCATTAACGCGAGTGTCTTGGAAGCTGCTTGCTACATCAGTGCTGGTCTGATGAACATCGATGAGCATGTCCAAGAGCAATCCCTAGAAATTGCTGCTCGCAAATTCAAGGGAGGGATTGGTCTGCAGGAACTCTTGCTCGAGGCTGCGTGGGCCAATGGATACACCGGTCGATCCTTCCGAGATCACCGCGAAGTGATGCGAGCAGCATTTGGTGGCCGGGTGGAAGCAAGCTCGATCAGCAATGTGGACATCGGAGGCATTCTTGCAAACGTCGCGAATAAGTTCTTGCTCGAAGGGTTCTTCACCGTTGAGCGAACCTGGAGAAACATCTGCGCGATTCGGAATGTCACCGACTTCAAAACCGTGACAAGCTACCGATTGATCGGAAAGGATCAGTACGAGCTAGTAGCTCCCGGCGGTGAGATCAAGCACGGGAACCTTGGCAATGAAAGCTTCACCAACAGGGCAGATACCTACGGGTTGATGCTCGGAGTTGATCGTCGAGATTTCATCAATGATGACCTTGGGGCGATCACCACCGTTCCTAGGAAGCTGGGCCGTGGATCTGGCTTGAAGATCAACGATATATTCTGGACCACGTTCATGAATAATTCGGCATTCTTCACGGCTGGAAATAAGAACTTCATCTCCGGTGCGGATACGGTTCTTACGATCGATGGCCTAACTAAGGCCGAGGTGGCCTACTACGACTTGGTGGACGCTGATGGTAAACCCATCGGAACGATGCCCACGATCTTGCTGGTTCCAACGGCTCTCTCAGCTATTGGATCCCAGCTCTATAAGGCGCTGGAAATGCGCGATAACACGGCCAACGCGAGGATGCCTATCAACAACCCTCACGCGGGTAAGTTCCGGGTCGAGGTGAGTCGCTATCTAGGTAACGCGATCTACAGCGGCAACTCGACCAAGGCTTGGTACTTGCTCTCGGATCCAAACGACCTGCCAGTGATCGAAGTTGCATTCCTCAACGGGCAAGAAGCCCCAACGATTGAAACGGCTACGGCTGATTTCAACATCCTTGGCGTTCAAATGCGAGGCTACCACGATTTCGGTGTGGCTTTGCAAGACCAAAGAGCTGCAATCAAGAGCAAGGGTGAAGTGTAGTCGGCACTTTACTCGTCGGTTTATTCGTCCAACTAAGTCAATCAGGAGAAACAGTCCATGCCTCAGGCAACCTTTATTCAGGATGGTAAGTACATCGACCACACCCCTGCATCCGCATTGCAATCCGGGGATGTGGTGGTTCAGGGTGATCTTGTTGGAGTAGTGGTCAGACCACTGGCTGCCGGTGAACTCGGTGCGCTGGCTGTCGACGGGGTGTTTGACTTCAACAAAAACACCGGCGTGGCATTCACAGTCGGCACCATCTTGTACTGGGACGATGCCAACAACGTCGCGACTGCCACGGCTACTGGTAATAAATCGATCGGCAAGGTGGTCAGAGCAGCAGCCTCCGCAGACACGACCGTCCGGATGCGAATCAGTCAGTGACCTAGAGGTCGCTTCGTTTCGATTTTCAGTTTTGTTTGTGAATCATTTCCAAGGAGCCGTTATGAAGACTTATTCTCTGGCAAGCATGGTTTACATGCTTTTGTGTTTTGTTTCCATGCTTCATGGCCAAGACAGAGTGTGCCCTGATGGCAAATGCCCAGCCATGCAGTATTCCGGAAGCGGATCGATCGTTCTGGATCCATTCACCGAAGAGTTCGCGATTGTAAGAAATCAGGCTCGATCCAGGTCGTTGGCAGCATCTTTAGATCGGTTCGATCAAGTGATCCGAGCAACGGTGCGAGTGACGGTAAGCAACGTCTGCGGTAGCGGTACCATCGTTGGTAGGACTTCCGAGGGCAACGCGATCGTACTTACCAATGCCCACGTTGCAGGTACCACGCGTGGCCGAACCGTCAACGTCGAACGATGGAACACCAATGGTGTATCGGAGCGAAGCACCGCTGCGATCATCGCATCGGGGTACGGCAAAGGGACCAGCGTGGATTTTGCGCTACTCAAGTGCAATCTCGCATTTGCTAAAGATGTCGAGCCGATCCCCATTGCCGATCGCTACCCAAACACCCAGTCTCTGATCACCACCTTCGGTTGCCCGCGGTGCGAGTGGCCAAGCTTGCAGGTATTGCGATTAAACCGCAAAGAAGGTCAGCTTCTTTCGTGGAAGCCTGAAGCCATCGGTGGCCGAAGCGGTTCGAGCATCATCGACTACAGCGACGATGGACCTCGTGTGGTCGGTTTGCTTACCTGGGCTGGCGGTGGCGAGGGGTTGGGCCAATCGACTCCGTTTTTGCTCAGCGCCATGCGAGGCAAGCTACCTGCGACGCTCGAGGGACTCCCCTCGGGCACCCGCGAAGTGAGCTGCCAAATCGATGAGAGCCAGGAAATAGTCCAAGTTCCCTCGACGACTTCTGGGGAACCGATGCAGGTGCCACTTGGGCTTTTGGCTCAGTCGCAGGTCCAAGACGATGTTCTGGATTCGATCATCGATCGACCAAGGATCAGGCCATCGCCTAGGGAACCGGAGGACTCTGGGATCATCACCGATCGATTGCGAATCGGTCCGCAGTGGACTCCTGGCGGACTGATCGCAACGTCGGCTGGCTCGAGCATCGCCTTGCTGTTGGGATTGCAGTATGGAATTCCGCTGGTTCTGCAAGCGATCCGCAACGCCAGGAAGCAACGTGGCAATGCGGTGCTCGATGACGAGCAGTTCAAAAAGCTCATGGAGCAGTACCAAAACCTGCTCAAGCTCTTAGAGCAAAACAATCAGCCCCCTGCCAACCAGCCGCCTGTGAATAAGCCGTAGGTGACCGTGATGGCAGATCTACTACGTGCTGGACAGCAGTGGCTCGCAAGCAAGCTCAAAACGCATGCCTCCAGCACAGTGATCTATGTGCGAGGTGTAAACCAAGTGAGCGTCTTGGCCACGATCGGCCGGACGCTGATGAAGCTCGAAGATGGTTACGGTGGGGTCCGAATGCAATGGACCGATCGTGACTATCTCATTACACCCGCAGATTTAATTTTGGCTGGATCGCTCATCACACCCGAACGTGGTGACACGATCCGAGAGACCGTAGGCAGCAAAGTCTACACCTATGAGGTCAACGCTCCAGGTGGGGAGCCTGCCTGGCGCTGGTCGGACCCACATCGAAGCCTGTATCGAATCCACACTAAGGAAATTGGAATCGCTTAATGCCCGCTAACATCGTCGCCATCGCAGATGCAATCACCGCAGAGTTAAACGGCAATGCGTTCAGCCAGCCGTTTACTGCTCAGCGGCAGTATTTGCCCATCTACGACCTCAAGTCCATGTCGGAATTGAAGGTGACGGTCGTTCCCAAGGGGCTTGTGAGTTCCTCGCTGGATCGATCGCGAGACAACTTCGATTACCAGATCGATGTGGGGATCCAAAAGAAAACTCAAAACCAAATTGCAACGATCGACGCACTGATGCTCTTGGTCGAACAAATCAGCGACTACTTTCGGAGCAATCCACTATCGAGCTACCCCGGTGCTCGCTTCATCAGCGTCGAGAATACTCCGATTTATGCGCCGGACCATCTGGAAACAATGCTGCAGTTCACCAGCGTCCTTACTCTTACCTATCGACTGGTGAGGTAAACATGATCGACGTGAAAGTCACCACCAAAAAGTCATTCGACAAAGTCAAAAGCAAGGCACAGCAGGGAAACTTCAAGAGCCTTGGCCACGCGGCTGCCTCGATTCGCTTGGTTGCTCGTCGCTCCATCAAACGTCGGCAGACCGCTTCGATGCCAGGCACACCTCCGAATACTCGGCAAGGCCAACTCAAGCGATCGATCGTCTATGCGATCGACAAGCAGCGAGGGATCGCAACCATCGGGCCAGACATCTCGGTGGTCGGTACCGCAGGCAAAGCACATGAATTCGGGGGGCGGTTCCGCAAGGAACGATACCCCAAGCGACCCTTCATGGGACCAGCGCTAGACAAAGTCAAAGATCGATTACCCCCAATGTGGGCTAATAGCGTTCGTTAAGGAGTAACAAATATGCCAGCCAAACTTGGACTCGATGCAAAGCTCTATCGGAATACTGGGACTTTTGCAGCGCCGACCTGGGACATCATCGGCAACGTGAAAGATCTCACTTTGAACCTGGAAACCGGCGAAGCGGACGTCTCGACCCGTGCCAATAACGGATGGAGAGCCACGGTAAGCACGCTCAAGGATGCGTCGCTGGAGTTCGAGATGGTCTGGGATACCGTAGACACGGATTTTACAGCGATCCGCGATGCGTTCTTGAATAGCACCACGGTGGAACTGGCTGTTATGGACGGACTGATCACCGGCGCAGGGAGTAGCGGATCGCAGGGACTCAGAGCCAGTTTTCGCATCGCAAGCTTCTCTCGCAATGAAGCCCTCGAGGAAGCGATCACGGTTTCGGTGACCGCCAAGCCAACCTATTCGGCAAATCCACCTTCCTGGATGACCGTTGCCTAGTTGATTGAAGACCTCTTGCACCTTGGAGTTTAGAAAATGCACAGTTTTGTGGATAACTCCCGACGGACCTGGGAAGTTGCGATCAATGTTACGGCCGTCAAGCGGATCCGTGGATTGCTTGGGATCGATCTCTACGCGTTGGTCGACGACGGATTCAAGTCACTCTCAAAACTCGTCTCCGATCCAGTCTCTCTGGCCGACGTGCTGTATTGCTTGTGCAAGGACCAAGCTGACAAGCAATCGATCTCCGACGAAGATTTCGGAAGATCACTCGCTGGCGATGTGATCACCAACGCGGCCGATGCTTTCGTCGAGGAACTAATCGATTTTTTCCCAGATGCCCGCGCCAGAGCGAGCCTTCGCAAGGTGATCGAAGCGGGCAAAGCGGTTCGGGACAGAGTGGTCAGCCACGCGGAGAGGATCCTCGACTCGATCGACCCGGAAGTCGAAGCGATGAAGTGGATCAGCTCGTCTGGCACCTTGCCGGAGTCCTCTGCATCGACCCAGGACCATTTACCCTCCGAGAGCTGATCGCCATGGGCCAGGCACGCAGCCAGGTTCTGTGGAATCACACCTCGAGCATTCTGGCGATGCTTGCCAACATCCATCGCGATGCCAAGCGCTCAAAAGTCTACCACCCATCGGACTTCAATCCGCACGCACAAAAACGTTCACAGCCAAAGACCATGGTTGGAGTCGAAGTCCTCAAGCACGTGTTCATCGATCGCCAAAGTGAGTTGCAATAGTCATGGCATCAAGTTCCAGCATCAAAGCCGGTGCAGCCTACATCGAGCTCTACACCAAAGACTCGCGTCTGGTGAAGGGTCTCAACGATGCTGCCAAGCGGCTTGATGCCTTTGGAAAAGGCCTCCAAGGGATCGGGACCAAGATGGCCATGCTAGGTGTGGGGATCGTCACCCCACTGGCCGGAGCTGCCAAGGTCTTTGCCGACATGGGAAGCGAGATGGTCGACATGAGCCAGCGAACCGGCGTCTCGGTCGAAGCCCTCTCGGAGTTGGGATTCGCTGCCGAGCAATCCGGAGCCGACATGGGGACTCTCGAAGGATCGCTCAAGAAGATGCAGAAAATGCTCTTCGAAGCGGCCTCCGGATCGCAGTCGGCCCAAGAAACGCTCGCATCCCTGGGACTGAGCGTCGCGCAGCTCTCGAAACTATCGCCGGACGAACAGTTCAAGCTGATCGCCGATCGGATGTCGCAAATCACCGATCCGACGCTAAAGACCGCCACGGCCATGGCGATCTTTGGCAAATCAGGCACCCAGCTGTTGCCAATGCTATCGAGCGGTGCCAAAGGAATCGAGGAACTCCAGCAGCAGGCCCGCGATCTGGGGCTCACCATGGCCACCGATGATGCCCAAGCGGCCGAGGCCTTTGGCGATCGCATCGATGTTCTTTGGAAAGTGCTCAAAAAGGCAGTCTTTACCATCGGATCTGCTTTGGAGCCGGTCCTCTCGGCGATGATCGATTCGACCGTTCGGATCGTCGTGGTGACCAGTGACTGGATCAAAAACAACAAGGACCTGATCGTCACCGTCTTCAAGGTCGGCATGGCGATCGCAGCCGGAGGTGCGGCCATCGTTGCTCTGGGGGCTGCGGCAACCGGACTTGGGACCGTATTTAGCGCAGCTGCTGCAGTGATCGTTGGCATTGGACAGGGGATCGCGATTCTTGGTACCGCGATCGCAGCATTGGTCTCGCCGATAGGACTTACCATCGCTGGTTTGACGGCATTAGTAGCCTACCTCCTCTACACCAGCGGTGCTGGAACGCAGGCCATGAAGTGGCTTGGGGATCGTTTTAACGAACTCAAAGACACGGCACTTGCTGCGTGGAAGGGGATCGGCGATGCGCTTGCTGCCGGTGACATCGCACTGGCTGGCAAGATTCTGTGGCTCACTCTGAAAATGGAATGGCAACGTGGAGTCGCCTTCCTGCAATCAAAGTGGCTGGACTTCAAGGGGTTCTTCATCGGCATCTTCCAAAGCGCGGTCTACAGCGTCGCAGGTTTAATGACCGACGCTTGGGCAGGTCTGCAAACCGGTTGGCTTGAAACCACCCATTTCATTGCCGATAGCTGGACTGTCCTTATAAGCTTGCTTCAAAAGGGCTGGAATCGATTCGGAGGGTTCTTTCAGAAAGTCTGGGCCCGCATCCAAGGTCTCTTTGGCGATACCAATACCGAAGCAGAGATCGCCAAGATCAACGATGAGATCGCTCGCCAAGATGAGCTGATTAACAACTCTCAGAACCAAACGATCCTCGATCGAGAGAAGCAGCGCCAAAAGGCTCGCAACCAAATCGAGCAAGATCGCCAAGGTGCTCAGTCGGCACTCGGAGACATGCAGGCACAAGAACAGTCAGCCTTGGCGGCTGCCAACGAAAAGGCGCTGGCTGATTCCGCAGCGCAGCTTGAGCAAGCAAAAACCGAGTGGAAAGCAGCTCTTGGCGAGGCGGCACAAAAGCGAGCTGAAACCTCCCCCGGGTCGCCGAGCAAATTCTCGTCATCGAGCCTCGGGATGCCAGATCTAGGAAGCATGGACCAAGCGCTAGCCGACACCAAGAAGAAAACCGATGTCGTTGGGACCTTTAATCCGCTGGCAGCGATGAACCTGGGAGCCGACTCTCTGGGTGAACGGACCGCTCGAGCTACCGAGGACGTCGCTGCCAATACCAAGAAACTCGTTCAGCAAGCCGACCGTGGTGGCTTGGTATTCGGATAGGAGAAACCCATGCCTGCTCCGGTCATCATCGAACGCTTTGACTCCAAAGAGATCAGCGAAAGCAAAGACAATCCAAGTGTGGACTTGATCTACATGATCATGAACACCGAGGATTACGCGACAGCCAAAGGTCTCATG
>QWPJ01000169.1 GCA_003671195.1 Planctomycetota bacterium | reverse complement strand
TACGTGCGGTTCTAAGCCCGGAGGGCTGGTATATCCTCTGCCGGGGTCGAAGGCCCCGGTTGCCAGGTGCATAGTAAAGTCCGAGAGGCCCGGAGGGCCGATACACAGGATTTAATAAGCCAAAGACGGTCATTCCCCAGATTGATGTGCCAGCCCTCCGGGCTTTGCGCTCGGTGAATGCCCAGACCGGTGGTTATCACCACCGGCAGAGGATGTGCCGCCCTCCGGGCTAAAACCAAACAGCCAGGATCTCTGCGGGAGATCTACTACCTTTGCGTCTTTGCGCCTTTGCGTCTTTGCGTTCTCTTCTTCCAAACAGCCAGGATCTCTGCGGGAGATCCACTACCTTTGCGTCTTTGCGCCCTTGCGTCTTTGCGTTCTCTTCTTCCAAACTGCGGGAGATCCACTACGGCAAGGGATCTTCGGGGAGCGCAGGGTTGTCTGAGGACGAAGGAACTTCCGCCGAATTTTGATTTTTGGCCGCGCGGTAGCGCTCTCGGGCCTCGGCATACTTTTGACGGTCGGGCGTGTTGCTGGCGAGCCATTCCTCGATTTCACCGGCCCCAGGGGGACTCCCGGCGGACATTATCAACAGTTTTTCCAACTGCTTTCTGCACCATCCGCAACCGGTCCCTGCCCCGCCACATTCGGCCAACTGACTCGGAAGCTTCACCTGATGGATCCGAATGTAGTTGAGCACCTTACGGCACGAGATATGGAAGCAAAGACATAATTCGTCGTCGGCTTGCATCGTCCTGGCCCCTAAGATCTCAAGGAATCGACAACCTTTTGCCGGTCTTGTACCGGAATTTCCTTACTGGAAATGCCTTACTGGGGGACTTCTCCGCCAGGGGATTCGTCGGACTCGTGCTTGTACTTGTCGAGCTTGCGGTAGAGCGTTCGAGCCCCGATTTCCAAGAGTTTCGCGGCTTCTTCCCGGTTGCCGGCAGTCATTTTGAGCGTTTCCTCAATGGCCCAGCGTTCGATCTGATCCATGGTCTTGCCGATCAATTCGCTAGGGGGCAGATCGTTCAGTGGGTGGGAGGGCGAAGTGCCATAACCGGACGGAGCGCGGTTCGGAGCGCTGGGGCTCGGAGCGCTGGGGCTCGCAGGCCAAGCGTTCGCTTGTGGGGAACTCGTTGCTGGCCCGATGACCTGCGGACCGGCCACCCAGGGGCTGTCCGATCCACCCTCGCCAGGTTTCTTGCCCGACGGATTCGAATCCATAGAGCCGCGGTTTGCCTGCGAGGGGTTCTGAGCCATTGCCAGGGCGCTCTCGTCGTAAAGTTCCGGTGGAAGATCGTCCAAATCCAACTTGCCATCGGTGTCGAGCACGACCATGGTTTCGACGAAATTTCTGAGTTGGCGGATGTTTCCTGGCCATGCATACGCCAGGAACTTGCGGGTAACCGTCGGGGTGAAATTGCACGGGCCGCGATTGTGCCGCTTGATGAATTGCTTGCGAAAATGGTCCATCAGCGGAACGATGTCGTCTCGGCGTTCGCGTAAAGGAGGTAAATGGACGGTGACGACCTTGAGGCGGTAGAACAGATCGTTGCGGAACAATTCCTCCTCGATCAGTTTCTCAAGGGGTCGGTTGGTCGCCGAGAGCAATCGAACGTTGACTTTGTGCGATTTGTTGTCTCCAACCCTTGTGATTTGCTGTTCTTCGAGCACTCGAAGCAACTTGATCTGGGTGCTCATGGGCATATCTCCGACTTCGTCGAGAAACAATGTCCCACCGTCGGCGTACTGAAAAGCCCCCTCACGATCCGAGACCGCATCGGTAAACGCGCCGCGGACGTGACCGAAAAGCTCGCTTTCCACAAGCGTTTCGGAGACTGCGCGCACGTTCAGGGCTACCAATCGCTTGGCTTTCCTGGGGCTGTTTTGGTGGATCGCTCTAGCGATCATCTCTTTGCCTGTACCGCTCTCGCCGGTGATCAATACGGTCGCATCGGTCGGAGCGATCCGCTTGAGCCGATCGATCAAGTACTGCATTTGCGGACTGGCAAAGATGATCCCTTCGAATCCGAATTTCTCGTCGAGCCGACGCCTCAAATCTAGGTTCGTTTGACGTAGTTGGACCGCCTCGATGGCCTTCAGGGCGATCGCCCGAAGTCGGTTCGGCGTAATGGGTTTCTCAAGGAAATTGAAGGCCCCGAGTTGCATCGCCTCGACCGCCTTGGTGACCGTCGCATGCCCGGTGACCATGATCACGTAAGCCTCCGGAAGAAGCTGCCGAGATGTTGACAAAATCTGCATTCCATCGACATCGTTCATCACCAAATCGGTGATCACCACGTCGTAGGTGTTTTGTTCAAGCATCCGCTTGCCCTCAGGACCACTCGTGGCGACCTGGCAACGGTAACCGACCTTCTCAAGACTCTCGGTCATGGCCCTAGCGTGCGCCGGATCGTTATCCACGATTAGAAACGCGAATTTCTTAGGGTCCAGCTCCGAGGGGAGTTCTGTATCCGAGCCGATCGATGGGTTGGACTTGGAGTCGTCGTTTTGCATGCCATGAAGTATACTCTGCGCGGCGGGCTTGCGAATGGGCCCCCGGGCTTGCGAATTGCCCAGAGTTGTCGAATCGACCTGAACATCGCCGGAACATCGTAGGATGAATTTCCAAATTGGATCCCATCGGAAAGCTATTTATGGCGGAAACTCCACCTGTTGATCGCATCGAACCGACTGTTTGCCGAGGTGTACGCGGTGCAACGACCGTCGAAGCCAACACGCGCGAAGCAATTCTCAATTCGACGCGCCAACTCCTAGCATTGATCATCCGCCGAAACGGAATCCAGACCAAAGACATCGCCAGCGCGATCTTCACGGTCACAAGCGACCTGAACGCTGAATTCCCCGCCCTGGCCGCAAGACAGTTGGGCTGGTTGGATGTGCCGCTGCTTTGCGGTTACGAAGTCGAGGTACCAGGCTCGCTCATGTCGTGCGTTCGGATCCTCTTGCATTGGAATACCCACCGAACCCAGACCGAAATCCACCACGTTTATATTCACGATGCGATCGCCCTGAGGCCAGATCTGAGCAAGCTACCGCCGGTGGATTGGGAGGAACTCGAGCAATGGATCACCATGGAAATGTCGATACGGGAATCGAAATAGACTATCTGACCTCAGGACCCCTTTGCTGATGCATCTTCTTTGGACAAAAAGCTTCTCGGCCAGCGCCCTGCACGCTGCCAATTGCACTTGGAAGTACTCCTCGCAGATCCACGATGAGAACCTTCGCGAAAAACTCGGACCAGCCGCCGATGCTCTCGGCACCTGTCTCGAAGACCTCGATGCGGTCCACTCCCAACGTCTCTGGGATGGTCTGATCGTTCTGAGTTCGAAAATCCAATCCAACAGTGCACTGGCCGACCAACTCCTCTCCGACTTCATCGACGGTTTCGTCGAACAAGTTGCGGCCCAAAGGCTCGTCGGAGCGATCACCGACGTCGAAGCTTCATTCAAGCTTCTATTTCCCAAATATCTCGAACAATTCGATTTCCGCATCCGACCTCTCCAAGAGCAATGGGTCGGCTACGGAAACGGGTTTCTCGCCCACCTTCGCCGATTGACTCGCAACGATGCTTGGGTCAAAGAAGCCAACGTCATCGGGGTTCAGCCTATTCTCGGTGGAGCAGGTCGATCCCACTGCGAACATCAATCGATTCACATCGAAGCGGTACTTACCAACCCCCTAGCAGAAATACCCGAAATCATCCGCTTGGGCTGGCTCGTCTCGCAACTCTATACGGTCCCCTTTCGGTCCCAATTGGGCTTGAACCCTGCCGATACTGCCCACCTCTTGCCCATCGCGATGCTCGTGCCGTGCCTAGCCTCTGCGGAGGTCCTGGAACTGACCAAGTGCACGGAAGCCAATGCTGAACTCTCGATCGAGCAATGGAACATCGCCGTGCCTTCCCATCGGGATGTCGCATCCGATCTGGTCCCGATGCTCATGGAATGGTGGGAGATGTGCTTGAAGACCAAACCAGACTGGGACGTAGCCCTCAGAGCGCTCGCGCCTCGTATCGGGCTCCATCCGAGTTGAGCCCCTCGACAAGCCCTCAGCCCTCCTCGAAGCGTTTCTTCAACCTGGCGATGCAGCGTTGCATGAGCATGCGTACGTCGTCTTTGGTCCGACCGAGCTTCCTTCCGATTTCTTCGTAAGTCATATCTTGCTCGAATCGCCAAGCCAGGACCTTCTGGATTTCTGGTGGCAAATCCTCGATAGCTTGCATCACACGACGAAAATGCTCTTCGTCGATCAACAGATCCAGCGGGGTGCCATCGTTATCGGCGATCTGACGAAACTCGTCGGAAGAAATATCCTCGGCGGTGAGTTCCCGATGAACATCCCGTTTTTGGGTTTTCAGGAACCGCCGCTTGAGATCTTCGATTTTGGTCATTAAGACCCGTCGAAGATAACCTCGGAATTCTCTTGGGGTCTTGGTCGCAATCTGGTCGATGTTGGCTTGGGCTGCACTCAGGGCGTCTTGAAGGACATCCGAAGCGTCCGCTTTCCCATCGAGCTCTTTGTCGATTTTTCGCGAGACGATCGCCTTGAGCAGCGGTTTGTAGTTGAGAAACCAAGCCTGCAAATCTTCGGCATTTGTCGGATCGGGGCGTCGGCCATTGGGGTCGTTCATCTTCGTATCCCGTTGCAATCTCCAATGCAATTCTTTGTCTTACCAACGCACGGGTGGAGCATTCCTTGCGATTGGTAAGTCGTGGATCCTTGGAACTCGGGTACTCAGACTCTAGTCAGCAACGCTACACAGTGAGCGACTGCCAACTCGCCACGTCCCACCTCGCCGACTCCTTCGCCGGTTTTCCCTTTCACGTTCACGAGGGACTCGGGAACTTCAAGCACCGCTGCTATTCGAGCGAGCACTTGCGATTTGATCGGAGATATCTTTGGGTGTTCGAGCAGAACCACACAATCTAAGTTTACAAGATCCCAACCGGTTTGTCGAACATTCGCCATAGCCAAACTTAGCATTTCCGCAGAATCCCGGCCGCGATTCTCAGGACTATCGTTTGGAAACAACTGCCCGATGTCGGGTAAACCCGCGGCGCTGAGCAACGCATCGGTGATCGCATGGAGCAGAACATCCGCATCGGAATGTCCTACAAAATGCCTTCCGTGCTCAATGGCAACTCCCCCAAGAAGCATCGTTCCACCGGGCTCAATGCGGTGGGAATCGTATCCTATTCCGATACGCATAGGGCCGTTCCTAGCTTCTTGAGAATCACTGAACACCCCTGGGATCAAAGTACACGGGCTCGTTGCCTTGAATCCATTTGATGTTGCAACCGATGCTCGGGACCTGATGGGACGAGACGGGCTTGCCGCTCAAGATCTCTTCAAGTGCAGCCCGCAAATCCGCACCGGTGACCGGTTTTCCATTGCGAGGCCTAGAATCGTCGATCTGCCCTCGGTAAACCAAACGATGGCCTTGATCGAATACGAAGATATCCGGTGTGCATGCTGCTCGGTAAGCTTTTGCGATCTCTTGGGTTTCGTCGTACAAATAAGGAAATTCGTATCCTTGGGCCTGTGCCTCGAGCTTCATGGCCTCGGGAGCATCGTCCGGATGGCTGGCGATGTCGTTGGAACTGATCCCCACAAAGTGCACTCCCTTGGGTGCATAGTTGGCATGGAGTTGGACCAGTTGGCTTGCGATATGTTTCACGAAAGGGCAATGGTTGCAGATGAACATCACAACAAGAGCCTTGCCACCCTTGAAGTCGCCTAGGCCTACCTCTCGGCCATCGACATTAGGCAAACGAAAATCAGGGGCCGGGGTGCCCAAAGGCAACATGGTGCTGGCGGTTTTAACCATTACTCTCTACATTCCGCTGGTATCAAAGGACAAATGTTCTTAGGGAAACTAATTGGTCCTGAGTATACCTTTACGGATCGGTAATCCGCAAGGACAGCAATCCGCAAGGACAGCGGTTGAAGTCACCGCTAGTTACCTTCCGCTTGGCCGTCGTCCTTCTTGCTCTTGTCCATTCCAGCCCGCTCCATGAGCGAAGATCGGAGCGCAATTTCGATTTGGTCGTCGTCGGCCGGTGGGGGCCCGGATGCCCCTAGCAATTCCGGATCGTAACGGACCTCGTATTGGTGTTTGGCAATCGAGATGATTACCCCAGGATCAAGCCTTTTGCGAGTGACCCGGTAGCCGTTGACCTTCGTCCCGTTGCGACTGTCGAGGTCTTTGATAAACCAATAACCCTGCTCGAGCGTCAGACGGCAATGCTGACCAGAAACATTCGGAAATCGCAAAACGACATCGCAGGTCTCGCGGCGTCCGACCACGATTCGATTTTTCTTCAGCGGAATGTCTTCTCCGCCACCGGTCGGAACCAAAAATCCCATGTTTGCCATGATGGGGGCGCTCGCACGTATAAATTTAACCTATGCCAAACCTGAGGTACGTGATAAAAATCTACGTCTCGAACCCCCGACCGTCAAATCAAAAAACCCGTCTAAGGACGATCTAACGAGCCAAATATGCCAAAAATTACGATGCTTTTCGGGGCCCTGCTCTGCGGGATCTCTCTGGCAATCCTGATGATCACCCAAAAAGTAGGTAGCCCGAGTATCTTCATTCCGATGGCCGTCGGGCTTCCCCTACTGATCCTCGGTTTCCTCTCAAACACCAAACCGCATCTTCGCAAACATTTGATGCACGCTGCCGTGGCCCTTGGACTCTTAGGCGCTCTGGCCGCCCTGGTCCCGAGCCTCATGCAACTCGGCAAGCTAGCTCAAGGCCAAGAGGTCGATCTGACGCGAGCCGGTTCGGTCTGGGCGATGGCCATCCTATGCTTCACCTACGTCGCTACGGGTGTCCGATCCTTCATCAGTGCCCGCAAGTCCTCCTCGGCAAAAGAAACCGCTTAGGAATCCTTAACCTAGGGTCCAAACACCTTGCCAGTCCAGGTTAGCATCCCCGAGCCCCTTCGCCATGCACTGATCGGCCAAAGTCCCGGGTGCAGCGAGGCCTTTTCCTCCCTCCTTGGGGCGAGTGAATCGGTCGAATCCTGGTTCCAACCCAACCTCGACGACGCTCTTCGCTTCGAGAAGAGCTTGGTCGTCCTGACTCGCCAAGCCCTCTACGCATGGGACAACCCCTCGGGTCGATGGAACCGATGGGAACTGACCCCAGAGTCCGGCTTGAGAAAAATCGATCGGTCCGGACTCGGTGTCCTGGAACTCTTCGACGACAAGAGACTCATCGCACACTGGCGATACACCGCTGCCGAAATCAATGGGGCCGCCTCGATCGTCTCGGAGTTCCAGAAGATCCGCTCCGGACAAGAGGAGTCCGACGCTGGCTCGATATGCCCGTCGTGCGGAGGTCCAATGCAAGATGGGCAAGTCCTCTGCGCCAATTGCGCGCCGACGGCGGTTCCCAACACGACACGTTCGTTGTTGCGATTGGTTCGATTCGCAAAACCCCGCGCTCTTTTGATCGCAGGCGGCTTCGCGCTGACGGTCTTGAGCACCTGCGCGGCGATGATCCCGCCGCTGCTTACCAAGCCCCTGATGGATCAGGTCCTGATCCCTCACCAAAGCAAACTACCTGCCCGTTTTGATCTGGTTCCGTGGCTCCTGGGAGGAATGCTCCTGGCGGCCTTGCTCAGTTGGGCTTTGAGTTGGGCGAAGACTTATGTCATGGCCCGCATCAGCGAGCGCATCAGCGCCGATCTGCGCTACGCAACCTATGGACACTTGCAGAAGCTATCGCTGGAATTCTTCGGGGGAAAGCGGACCGGGGACCTGATCTCCCGCGTCAGCGACGACACGCAGCGAATCTGCGATTTTTTGTCGATCCATGCGGTCGATTTCGCTACCGACATCATCATGATCGTCATCACTGCGATTCTGTTGATATGGCTCGATCCGACGATGGCTTTGGTCGGACTCTTGCCGTTCCCTTTCATCGCATGGATCGTCGCGCGAGTCCAAGCTCGTATGCGTGCGGGTTTTGCTCGCGGCAGCTCGGCATGGGCCGAAATGGTCAATGTCCTTGCCGATACCATCCCTGGTATCCGGGTCGTCAAAGCCTTCGCCCAGGAGAATCGCGAAGTAGAAAGGTTTCAGGAACGCAACGACCAAGTCCTCTACGCCAACGACCGGGTCAATCGCCTCTGGGCAGCCTTCGCCCCGATCATCACGCTGCTTACCGATATCGGATTGTTGATCATCTACGGTTTTGGTGCTTACCAGATCTATCGAGGTGGTTTGTCCGTCGGCGATCTTTCCGTATTCCTCATGTGGGTGTCTCGACTCTATCTGCGGCTTGACGATATGAGCCGACTGCTTGCCAACGCCCAACGCACCGCAGCGGCGACCCACCGAATTTTCGAGATTCTCGACCGAGTACCAAGCGTGGCCGAACCCCTTGCCCCTGTCCATCCAGGGCGGGTCCAAGGTCGCATCGATTTGGAGAAAGTCACCTTCAGTTACGGATCTCGACAAGTCATCCACGATGTGAATTTGAGCATTCAGCCGGGTGAAATGATCGGGCTAGTCGGACCCAGCGGCGCAGGAAAAAGCACCCTGGTCAACCTTGTATGCCGTTTTTACGATGTGGCTAGTGGTTCGATTCGCGTCGATGGCGTCGATATCCGCGAATTCCCGATCAGCGAATACCGCAGCAATATAGGCATCGTTCTTCAGGAGCCGTTCCTGTTCTTCGGCTCGATCGCCGAGAATATCGCTTACGGACGCCCCGATGCGACCCGCGAGCAGGTCGTCGCCGCAGCACGCGCAGCCAAAGCCCACGATTTCATCCTTAAGCTCACCGATGGGTACGATTCGCTCGTGGGCGAACGAGGCCAATCGCTCTCCGGAGGCGAACGCCAACGTATCTCGATCGCTCGCGCACTGCTGACGGATCCAAGAATACTAATCCTCGACGAAGCGACCTCGGCAGTCGACACCGAAACCGAGCGGGAAATCCAAGAAGCGCTCGATGTGCTCGTCCAAGGTCGAACGACGATCGCCATCGCGCACCGCATCAGCACCCTACGCAAAGCCAATCGCATCATCGTTCTGGAACGTGGGAGAGTGACCGAAGTCGGCAACCACGACGATTTGCTTGCCAAACAAGGGACCTACTACCGTCTGAACCAAGCCCAGAAAAATGCTGGCACCTAGTGCGACCTTGTGTTTTTCTTGGTAGATCCATCCAAGGGCATTTGGAAAGGGTTCAAGGAATAGAAACACAGAGGCACAGAGGGCACAAAGAGCGCGGGAGATTCAAACCAAGCTCTGTGACCTCTGTGCCTCTGTGTTTCAACGGGATTTCATCGTGCTTCTTTGGAGGTATGGGTTTCCCTCGGTTGTTTCGTTTAGAGGCTTTTTCCAAG
>QWPJ01000018.1 GCA_003671195.1 Planctomycetota bacterium | reverse complement strand
GAGGAGGAGGCGGTGGGGGTGGCAATACTCCTACGAGAATCTCGCTAAAGTTGTTTTCAACCGAAAACCCTCGCGCGACGATCCGCACAAAAAGCAACGCATCACTTCCCGGATCCCTCCCAGGTTGACTTGCTAATAGATCGATCGTCGCTTGGATATCTTCCGGAATGCTCTGACCGGCATTGATCCCATAACCACCCGTCGAGCCAGGAGTGTCCCAACCATCAAATAGACCGAGGGCCGATCCTCGCTGGTAAACATGGTAGGTACCAGGCCGAACGCCGTCGAAGCGGTAGAAACCCGTCGCATCGGTCAGAACTTCAACCCCAGCCTCCCCGTATCGTCCGGGCAAGACATCGTCGATTCCCAGCAGCGATCCATCGATCTTTCGCAATTGCAATCGCGAACCGGAAATCGGGAGATCATCCGCACTACGAAGCCCTTCGCGTATCCCCGTCAAGTCGCTAGGTGGCCTACCATCGCTGGTAAGTATTTCGTCACCATCTTGAAACACAAAACCGCTCAGAACCCCTGGAGGCACCTCCAAAAAATCGTAACCCACGGCATCGAAGCCGTCGGCAAGAACGATCGAAGAGACCGTATCGATCGATGCCGCATTGCCTCCGGCGCTACCTGCTTGCTGCCCACCCTGAAAATACCCCATAGGCTGACGTTGCCGCACCGTGTAACGGCCAGGCGCCAAGCCATCGAATCGATAACGGCCGTCCGCATCGGTTGTCTTAGTCGCCATCACCTTGCCGTCGATATCGATCAGCTCGACCAAGACCCCGCCGAGTCGGCTCTCGCTCGAACTCCAAACACCATTCTCGTCGAGATCCTCGTACACCTTACCGGCGATCGAGCTCGGTAATCGCTCGCAAAAATCGTAACCAACTCCGACTTGTCCACCGAGAAGTCGTATCGATTCAATTCGGGTTCCATCGATCGCCGTGCCTTGAGCAACCCCAGCGACCGTCCCTGCCTTCGAAGCACCATCGATCAGCCCACTAGGTTGCGATTCGACAAGCGTATAAACCCCTTTGGGTAGACCCTCGAATCGATAAGCCCCTTGCGCATCGGTGCGAACCGTTGCGACCGTTCTCCCGGATTCGTCGACCAAGCTCAATGAGACATCGGCCAAAGGACGAGAACCCAACGGGTCCAAACTAAAGCAAGCGAAGCCCGGAAGACCGATGTGGACATTCCCAGCGATCGACGAAGGTTCCATCTCACCAAAGTTATACTCGATCCCAACATCCCCACCGTTGAGCAGAATCGCTCCGATACGATCATTCGCCAATAGCGATCCGCGAAATTCCGAACCCACCCGACCGACCGAATCTTGCCCATCGAAGAAACCTGCCGGTTGGACCTCGAAAAGCGAATAGCTTCCAGGAGGGATTGCATCGAATCGGTAGGAACCATCGGCGAGCGTAGTCGTTTGCAGGCGGATCGTCTGACCGGTGACCGTTTGGCTCGACGAGAGCTCGATCGTCACTCCGGGAAGTCCTCGCTCTGCTGCGTCTTTTTTACCGTTGTCGTTGTTGTCCAAGTAAACCCAACCGGCCACCGACGATGGGATCAAAATCTGACCCGTTGTAACTGCAATTCCACTGGTTCGATCCCGCTTTCCATCTGCGTTGTCGGCAGGCAGATTCAATGCCGATCCGGCTTGTTGAGCTTGATCCAACTGCGCATCGTAACGGTTGAAAAAACGACCCGTCGCACTGGCGTTCTGGTAATGCGGAGCGCTGAACTCAGCCCGAAACGCACTCCCTTCGAATTCCGCACCCGAACTGATCGGGTCGAGACCATCGTTGAATTCCGGAACGATATCCCTCGAGTACAAATGCTGCACTTCGTCGACATCGATCGAGAAGACCAGTCGATCGCCAGCGTAGAAATTCTCGAAGTTCAACACCAATTGCATCGATCCATCGAGAACCTCGGCAAACACCCGAGCATTAGGATCCTTGGTCTGCAAGGATTCGATCTTAAAGCCGAAAGCTTGGTCGGCCCCTCGGCCCGACTCGACGGTGTCAAACAAATTGTCGGCAACGCTGTAACCAGGCGTGTTTTGATCGGTATTGATCATCAACCGCGTCAGCTTCGTATCGGCAACCCCCCCTTGGAAGGTCACATAGAACGAATCCCCGTGCGCATCGCTACCGCCGTCCTCCTCAACGTAAACCCCACCGACCCAAAGAGGTTTCGCGCCGAGCGTATCGCCATTGAAAACCACGCGAGGCTCAAGCTTCTCGATCGTGCTGCGCCGAAACAACCCTTGAAAAAGTTTTCCAAACGCAGATCGCTTTCGATCGTTACGCCAACGGCTCATCGGATTTTCTCCCGAGCGCTGGAGTCCTCGTACTGCGCCGAGACCGGGTGCACAAAACGACCCTGCGAGTCAGCACCCGATAACGCCTTGGCGATCTCCCAAGATCGAATCGTCGTGTCGAACGACCCTGAAAACAAATGATCGCCACTGGCACGCAACACGGCAATCGTCCCATCATGTCCGATCAGCTTGATCCCTATCCACCTCGACTCGACCAAGCTCACTTCGCTAGGATCTTCAAGTTGCGAACCATCCAGCGGCCGAACGATGCGGATCGTATTGTCGCTGCCGCTGACTGCGTAACGGTCGTCGGCCAGACGTTCGATCGCCATCAATCTGCCAGCCCCTAGATCGCTCTGATACTGAACCGTCCTAGTCGTGCAATCGATGCCGACCAGACGACGATCTTCTCCAACGCTCATGAGCGTTGAGTCATCTTGGGAAAAACACAAACCTCGCACTCGGTGATTATGTGCCGCGATCGCAAAACCACCCTCGCGCAGACTCTCCCCTCGACTCGTGATCGCTTGGACTCTGACGACTCCGTCTCGGCCACCATAAGCCAGATAGTTTCGGCCTGCCGAGACAGCCAACGCCCTGACGTCGGCCGACTCGCTCCGGTGATCGATCGACCATTGGAGTGTCCCTAAATCCAAGCGGTAGATCGACGGATCAAATCCAGCGACCACAAGCGATTGATCACCGATGAATTTTAGACAGAATAGCGCATGAGGCACCTCGATGCTCCAGAGTCTAGACCATGCCGTGATCGCCCCTGGGTCATCGCGCTGGGATTCCTGCCTTTTCCAAACCTGTAACTTCCCGTCCTTCGCACAAGTGGCCAATAGCTTGCCATCCGCAGAGAACTCAATCCCTTGGACCCAGTCACGGTGACCATCGAGCAATGCCGACTGAGGAAAGGGCGCCAAGATATCGCTAAGGCTAAAAATCCTGATCATGTGATCATCACCGGCGGCAGCGGCGTAGGCACCGCTCGGGTCGATCGCCAATGCCGTAACGACAGGGCTCTCCGTCGCGCCGGCAACCGGGGCCAACCGGATCACAGGCGGCGCAACCGCTACACCCCCTTTTTCCGGAGCCTCCTGACCCAACGCACCCCCCCCGGAACCCCACATCAAAAGGGGGCCGACGAAGAGAATCATCAATCGATAGACTGGGAAAACCCAGGCGCTTGGCATATTCAGGATCCTTCGAGTGGATCGGGTTGCGGAAATACAATTCCACCTTTCTCGAATATCGACGGACCTGGATAAGCTCTTTCGGGAAACCAAAGCTAGAATCAAATGCTCAAAAGATTCGATCCTATTAGGCAAGTTATGATGGTTGGAAGGAAGGCATGAATTCGTCCCTGCGAAGCCAGTTCCTCATCCCCATCGTGGCCATGCTCCTGCTGATCTGCTCGGCGGTGACCCTCATCTCCTGGAAAATCGCCTCGCGGACAACCCTCGCGGCCACCGAAGAACGACTCCGCAATGTGCTCAAGCTTTGCTCCGTGAGCCGCTTTCCGCTGACCGAACCCGTCCTTAATCAAATCGGCGATTTTTCGCGATGCAAGATCAAAGTCGTTTCGCAAGTCGCCACCATCAACACGCTCTTTACCTCCGAAGAAATGGCAGGTACCTTCGATGCCTATGCCATCCGATTGGAACGGGACGACAACCTTGCGACTGCCGGCTCGCCTAGCTATCTCCTGGCCCTCTCCGACCCCAAAGATCGATTCGCGTTGAGTTCGCAAGCCTTCTGGCTACCGATGGCCACCGGCATCCTTTCGACCCTGGCTTTTTGCGCCATGGCCCTTGGGATCGCAAACCGTATGGTACGACGCCTAGAAAAACTCGAATCCCAAGTCAATCGGATCGCAAGCGGACACTACGAAACGGTCCCTGTCGAACCGCGAGCACAAGACTCCATCGCTTCGTTGACTAGATCCGTCAACACCATGAGTCAACAACTCGAACAGGCCAAAGAGGAAATAGCAACTTCCGAACGCTCGCGCCTGATCCACATGCTCGCCAACGGCATGGCGCACCAACTCAGAAACTCCTTGGCAGGTGCCGTCCTGCTGCTCCAGACCCTCCTTCGCCGAAATCCCGACTCCCCACCCCAAGAAATCCAATTCGCTCTGCAACAAATCCAACTCGCCGAGGAATCGATCCGAAGACTGCTGACCATCAGCCGACATGGCCAAGCTGCCCAGGAACAAGTCCTGAGCGTCGAGGAAATCCACAACCAATTGGATTGCTTCACCCGCCCGAGCTCCGAGCACCACCAAATCCATTGGCACATCGAATGCCAAAACGCCGATCGAACTCACCAAATCGCAGCCGGAAACTCCGTCGTCAGCGCCCTGCTGAATCTGGTCCTCAACGCCATGGATGCCGCTGGGGCCCAAGGATCCGTCGAATGCCGTTATGCCTGGGATCCCAATTCCGGTTTCCACCGCTGGATCGTTCGAGATAATGGACCAGGACCCAACCCTGAAATCTCCACCAAAATGTTTGAGCCCTTTGTCACCAGTAAACCCGAAGGGATCGGATTAGGACTCCCAACGACCGCCCTGCTAGCCAAAGAACTAGGAGGTTCCCTCAATTGGCATCGGCAGGACGATTGGACCGTGTTCGAATTGACGATCCGCGATTCGTGCCAACGAGAACCACCATGAGCCTCATTTGGATCATCGATGACGAACCCGCCATCTGCTGGGCATTGAAAACCAATCTCGAAGACGACCGGCATGAAGTCGAAGTCTTCTCGGCCGCCGAACCGGCTCTCAAAGCCCTCAAAAAAAAGCAACCCGAACTGATCCTTCTGGACGTCAGACTCCCAGGCGCCAGCGGCTTGGATGTGCTCGAACATCTCAAAAAAAGTTCCCAACCAATACCCGTCATCCTGATGACTGCGTTTGGCGATCTGCAAACGGCCGTCCAAGCTGTCCAGTCAGACGCCTTCGAATACCTGACCAAACCTTTCGACCTTGAAACGGCCTTGCTAGCCGTCCGTAGAGCACTCGCTCAACGCCAAATGCGCTCGGACCCAAACGCGCTCTCGCAAAACGATCCCCAGGAACCGGAACTGATCCTGGGAAAATCCACCGCGATGCAAAACGTCTACAAACAAATCGCACGCGCTGCGGCCATGGACTCGACCCTGCTGGTCGAAGGTGAAGAGGGGACAGGGAAAAACCTCGCTGCGGTCATGATCCATCGCTTCAGCGCCCGACAAAACTCCCCCATGCTCAGCACCTCGGCCATCCCAGGCAGAGACCTCGAATTCGAAATCGAAATCTTCGGCGCAGGTCAACTCGGCTCCGATGCCCTCGCCCCTCTGAGAACCGGACTGCTGGAACTCGCCGGTGAAGGTACCTTGCTCATCGACGAAGTCGGCGCGATTTCGCTCGCCAACCAACTACGACTGATCCGCGCGATCGAAAACCAATCGTTCTGCAGAGTCGGTGATACCGAAACGAAACAACTTCGGTGCAGAATCTTGTTCACATCAAGCCACAATATTGCCAAATTAGTCTCCGAAGGCGAACTCGATCGACGGCTAGCCTCCCATCTGGAAGTCTTCAAAATCATCCTTCCTCCACTGAGAGAAAGACCCGAAGACATCGCTCCAATGGTGCGAAAATTCCTCCATAGCAAATCCCTTCCCTCAGGCACCCAAATCACCAAAGCCGCCATGGAAGAACTCCTACGCCGAAGCTGGCCTGGGAACGTTCGCGAACTGAAACTCACCATCGAACGCTCAGCTCTCAAAGCCACCGGCGGAATTATCCAATTCGAAGATCTCCCGCCCGAACTACCCGTCGCCCAACTCGATGGGCTCTGTCCCGAATCCCAATCGCTTCTCGAAACCTATGTCGCAACATGGACCACCGAGAAACTTCAACAACTCGCCTCTCTTGAACAAAAAAACCCCTCGTCCAACGAGGAGAACTCCCTACCAGGAACCCTCTACGAGGATTTCCTCAATGTCGTCGAACCAAGCTTGCTCAAAGCCGTGCTAGACCATCATGCAGGGAACCGAGCCGCTGCGGCCAGCACACTAGGACTCCACCGCTCGACGCTGCGCCAAAAAACCCGCCGCTATCGACTCGAACCCGACAAGTGATCACCCTTCCCATAGCATCACTTCGCTCACCCCACTCTTGGCCGGTAACTTGTGCCGAAACACGATGCGAAACTTCGAACTCGTGACTTTCGTAAACCGAGCTGTGTTCCACTGACTCCCAGCAGGCTTCAACGGTAGATGGGTCTCATCCTCCACCGCCACCCATTTGCCGTCGCTCCAAACCTCGATCGCAAAGGACTCCGGTGCCTGAACTCCCCCTCGGTCGTCGTAAATCGCCAACTCCAGGCGACCGAAGGTTCTAGGCTCCCCAAGATCGAACTCAAGCCAATCGGACGCCTGGCTCGATTCGTAACTGGTCCAGCGATTCATCGGGTTGGGATCAAAGACGGTTTTGCCGTCGTTGGACTTCTCAGGGGTTCCACCAAAGCGATCGCTGTGCGAGGCACTGGCCTTGGGATACTCCTTGCCACTCGGACGATAAACAAGATTCCCCGCCGGCCCTGGAGCGATAGGATAAGGGGCAATCGATGTCCCCCAGGCTTCGATCTCGGTAAGCCCAATTCGCCGCGAAGGCTGCGGCTCTAACTCGATACGAATCCTTTCGACACTGCGCGATCCAATCGCGATTTTGGTCGGACGATGTCCCTCTAACCCACCGGCACTTGCTGAATCTGCAAATCCTGGATCGATCGACTCCCATCGCCCCTGGCTATAGCACTCAAGCTTCATCTTTGCCGGCACGCGCACCTCCGCCTCGGAAGCCTCGCCCTGCGATCCATGCCCCTGAGTCGCGATCGAGTCATCCAAGAAAAGGAGATTCAGCGTCTCGATCGGACGCGGAGTGCCCAGGTCGATTTGGATCGTTACCGGCTCGCTCGACCCGCTCTCCCAACGGTTGGGGGGATTTTGCATGTACCAGTAGTTTCCATCCTGCAACTTGGCAATCGAGGTCCCCGATCGCGTGCTCGACGCCTGGACTCGCGGATAGTAGGCTCCGTCGTTATTGACCAAATGATTGACCTTCGAATGGACCTCGGCAATACTCTTTTCGGTTGTCTTTTCGGTTGTTTCTCCGGCAGTTTTTTCGGCAGTTTTTTCGGGGGCAACCGCGTTCGCGGCAAGATCGATTCGGATCGGCCGCAAATCCGGCGAGTGGGCCACTTGCTTCCCATCGACGAACACCAAAAGACCCTTGCCACGTTGGTAACGATCGCCGGTCCGATCCCAGAGGATCGAGACCTCGCGGCCTCGTAGAACGAGTCCATCGAGGGCCAGATAATCCCAGGTGCTCGGAGCTAGCGGATGCAAAAGGATCTGGTCGTTGTCCGAGGGTTGCACTCCCACCAGACCCGTGATCACCAAATCGCAAAAACCCGAATGGAAGTAGTGCTCGCTATGGTTGTAGCCATCATGCCCCTCGAACGAGCCGGTGTCAGGGTGCAAGGCTTCGGCCAAATAAGGCTTCCCATCCTTTCGATGGCTCTTGGCGTAGATCCCAAGCATCTTGACATAATCCTCCGAAGTGACCGATGGGGACTTCGACGGTGACTTCGATCGCTGCAAAACATTCGCTAGCGCCTTGAGCGTTTGCGTGGTGGCATAAGGCCATGACTGCCCACTCCACCAGCAACAACTTTTTTGCAGTAAGAACATAGGGTCGTTCCGCTCGACGGTCGAAGGCCCAAACTCAGCAAAAAAACCATCGCGGTCCATCAGTTTGGCCCATGCGACTTCGTAGGGACTATCGGGCTCGAACATCTGGAATTGCCATGGGACATAGCCTATGAGCTCCCGCCCGTGGCTATCGCCCGCAAAGCGTCCCTGTTCGTAGACCAAGGTTCCCGCAGAGATCTCGTATCCATCGCGGTTCTCGTTGTTCTTGTACATCGGAAAGAAAAACTTGCGCTTCGGATCCCATAACTTGGCAACCATCGTCTCGCGCAGACGCTGTGCAAAGGCCTCGTACTCTTGCTCCAAGTCGGTCCTGCCCTGCCTAGCCGCAATCTTCGCAATCGCTTTGGCATCGGCCCACATGTAAGCGTTGAAACTAGGCCGATAGCTCGGGGCCCCTCGCAAGATATCCTGCGTCTGTCGACTCGCTATGTTGAACTCCATGCCGTCGTCATGTCCTGTCTGCCAAAACAGGCCGACTTCTGCGTCGTAGTGCCTCTTTCTCCAACCCTGATCGTTGGCGATGAGCCCATCGAGCAACCCTGCCACATGGACCGCGTCGGGATGCACCGCATCGACAGCCAATACCGAATCGGCCAACCAGGTCGAATAGTTCCTCGGCTGAGCCCCAGGAGTTTTAAGCCAGTACCTCGAATAATCCTTGGCGATCCTCCCTTGGCGCAGCCAACGGGCCTCGTAAAGCTGATGGCCCGCCGGGCAACTGATCGCCCCGTAAGCTCCCGACCAGAACGGCCGATCGATAAACTCGGTAAACAGATACCCAGTATCCGGATTCCCATACGTCAAATGCTTGGTCATCAACTCCCAGCGGTAATAGTAGGTCGTCTGAATTTCCTTATCCGGACAATCCAAAAAGGGGATGTTCTCGACGAACCAATCCCAATCCCGATTGTCGAAATAAGTTTGCTCTCGAATCAATGCTCCTCGATCGAGAATCGCCAACTGCCTACCAGCCGTCTCTTGCCCAACCCCCTGGAGCGTCGAGACTATCCAAACGCTCGCTGCGATCGCCGCATGCACAATTCTGGCTCTCATGGAAATAGCTTTCACGATGATTGTTTCTCGTTGATCACTCTCTACGGATAACGCCAGCATTGATCTAACGACCGTGGTCACCGATGTCGCCGTAGACCACGATTCAAAAAATCAGGAAAGCACCGCCGGCGACTTCGGTGCACCACATTGTTCGTGCTTCTTCTCGTGCTTCTTCTCGTGCTCGTGCTCGTGCTCGTACTCGAAGCGATCGAGTATACCCATCAGGCCCATTGGTCCGCAAGTTACCCCGAACCGCCTCGATCAACGATCGGCATCGCCGCAGTTCAAACAGCCATCGAGTACGAGTACCGTTTCACTGAGTACCGCTTCGCTGAGTACGAGTACGACGAAATCCGATGCGAGG
>QWPJ01000243.1 GCA_003671195.1 Planctomycetota bacterium | reverse complement strand
TCGTAGCCATCCGCTGCCAAGCGGTGGATGGGAGTGCGAGGAAGGCTTCCACCGTCTGGCGACAGGAGGCTACGGCGACAGGTGGCTACGGGGGTGCGCTGAATCGTAGCCATCCGCTGCCAAGCGGTGGAGGGGAGTGCGAGGAAGGCTTCCACCGTCTGGCGACAGGTGGCTACGGCGACAGGTGGCTACGGGGTATGCGCCGATGTAAGGCCCCCTGGTGAAGGACGGATCGGACCGATAGGGTATAATCCGGATGGTCGTCCCTCCCCTTTGAGTCCATTTGGAGTTTGGTACCAACGATGCGATCGAAAGAATTTTGCGTTTGGCTGGCGTTATTCATGGTCTGCGGAACGATCTCAATGGCTCAGGAAAATCCCAGCCAGGAGGATCCCGCCCGGAGCGTTCAAGCCGGTGTGCCTGTAGGGAAAATCACCCGAGGCGAATTCAACGATAGCAAGATCTATCCGGGAACCAAACGGGCTTACAGTGTCTACATCCCTGCTCAATACAACCCCGAGCAGCCTGCAAGCTTGATGGTCTTCATGGACGGCTCAGGCTACGCGCAGCCCGACGGAGCCTTTCGCGCACCGATCGTCCTGGATAACCTGATCCATCAAAAACAAATGCCTGTGACGGTGGCCGTCTTTGTCAATCCAGGCACGATTTCGGCCAACAAACCCTACACCTCGGATCGAAGCAATCGATCGTTCGAGTACGACTCGTTAGGAGATCGTTATTCGAAATTTCTGATCGAGGAGTTCTTGCCCGTGGCGATCAAGGATTTGAACATCTCAACGGACCCGGCCGATCGTGCCGTGTGCGGGATTTCATCGAGTGGAATCTGCGCCTTTAGTGTGGCTTGGGAACGCCCGGATCAGTTTGGAAAGGTCATTAGCCATATCGGTAGTTTCACCAACATCCGGGGCGGATGGGCTTATCCGGGCCTGATTCGCAAGACCAAGCAGTCGCCTAAAGCGATCAAAGTCTATCTGCAAGAAGGGGAGCAGGACCTGAACAATCTGCATGGCAATTGGCCTTTGGGCAACCGCGACATGGCTGCTGCCTTGCAGTTCGCAGGATACAACTACCGCTTGGTCATGACCCAAGGTGGCCACAGCGGTCAATTCGGTGGTCTGGAGCTACCCGCTGCGCTGCGTTGGCTCTGGGCCAAGGATTCCGAGTCGACCCACATTCCGATCGTCGAGACCAAGCCCAAGTGGGAACCGCATCCCGATGCGATCGCTCGGGAGGATGTGCCTCGGGGCAAGGTCGAGAAGATGGATGCTTGGGAATCGAACATCTTTCCAAACACCACGCGTGATTGGTGGGTGTATGTACCGGCCCAATACGACGGCAGTGAGCCTGCCGCGTTGATGGTCTTTCAGGATGGCGAGCGGATGCAGAACGTCAACGGACGCTGGCGAGTGCCGACGGTTTTCGACAACCTCATTGCTCGCGGGGATATGCCTCCGACGATCGCAGTGTTTCTGAACCCTGGACACGAGAAAACTCAACCGCTCAAGGACAGTCGATTTTCGAATCGGAGTTACGAGTACGACAGCCTCGGAGATCGTTACGCGAAGTTCCTGCTCGAAGAGATCCTGCCCGAGGTCCGCAAGCGATACAGGATCAGCGAGGATCCGAACCTCAGAGCCATCGGTGGTTCGAGCTCAGGT
Source organism: Planctomycetota bacterium (assembly GCA_003671195.1). GTDB lineage: Bacteria > Planctomycetota > Planctomycetia > Pirellulales > Pirellulaceae > JBKCUI01. The sequence continues at coordinate 7,901 of QWPJ01000243.1, read as the reverse complement.
GCCATCTGTGCCTTCACGGTCGCTTGGGAACGCTCGGAGAGTTTCCGCAAGGTTTACTCGACGGTCGGCAGCTTCACGAATTTGCGAGGGGGTAATGTCTATCCGTCTTGGGTTCGCAAGACCGAGCCGAAGCCGATCCGAGTTGCCATGTCCGATACCAGCGGAGATATCGATAACCCGTTTGGCTCGTGGCCTTGGTCGAACCAACTCATGGCATCTTCCTTGAAGTACATGGGATACGATGTGCGATTCGACTGGACCGACGGTTATGCGCACAACGATGAGTATGGAAGCTCGCTATTTCCCGACGCGATGAAGTGGCTTTGGCGAAAAGAAGTCCACACACCGGTGCTCGATACCCGAGGGGATCTAGGAGGGGATTTGACCCTGCTGAATCTACTGATCCCCGGTGAGACTTGGAAAGTCGTCGCCGACAATCTAGGGTTCGCCGACGCATTGTGCAGCGATACCCAAGGGAACATTTATTTCTGCGACATGAAAGCGCCAGCCATCTATAAAGTCAACGCCGTCGATGGGAGCAAGACTGAGCTGTGCAAAGAATCCGTAAGCGGATTGGAGTTCTCTCCCGATGGTAAGCGATTGATCGGTTGCCAGGGATCCAAGAACCGCATCATCTCGATCGACCTTGCAACCATGCAGGTGACAAGCCTAGCCGAAGGAGTCAAACCCAACGACTTGGCCGTCAGCAGCGAAGGTCATATTCTGTATACCGATACAGGAGCCCAGCAAGTCGTTCGGGTCGACCCGACGACGGGCAAGACCACTGTTGTCGATACCGGGATCAGTAAGCCCAATGGGATCGCGCTCTCGGGCGACGGAGGGACTCTGGCTGTCTCCGATTACGGTGGAGACGCGACCTGGATGTTTCGTATCGATGCTGCAGGCGAGCTCGATGCGAAGATGCCCGTCATGCCCATGCGATTGCCGATCGACCCGAAAGGCGATTTCAAGTTCAACGAACCACCCCCTTATGTAGCGGCATCCAGGGGAGATGGAATGGCCATCGATAAGAAGGGGCGATATTACGTAACGAGCGAACTAGGAGTCCAAATCTTCGATCCTACAGGCAGGCCCTGCGGAGTGCTTCCGAAGCCCAACCAAGACCAGCCCATCACGACTTGCATTCTGGCCGGTCCAAAGCACAGCACGCTTATCATTGCCAATGGAACCACAGTTTACAGCCGAGAGCTAAAGGTCGAATGATGCGCAAGTTCCTTTTTGCAAACTGTATTGTCGCCGTAGCTTTCTTGGGTTTCGTAGCTTTTCTGGATTTCACAGGGAGCTTGAGCAAAATCTGCGCTCAGGAGCGACCCAACGTACTTTTCATCCTGACCGATGACCAACGATGGGATGCGTTGAGCATCGCTGGCCATCCGCACCTAAAGACTCCCAATATCGACCGGATCGGTCGCCAGGGCGTCTACTTCCGTAACGCTTTTTGCACCACTTCGCTGTGCTCTCCGAGCCGAGCTAGCATCCTCAGTGGTTTGTACGCACACAACCACGGAGTGACGAACAACTTCACGGAATATCCCAGTGAGTTGAAAAGCTTTCCGATGGTCTTGCAGTCGTTGGGTTACCATACTGCCTACATTGGCAAGTGGCACATGGGTGAAGAGAATGACGAACCAAGACCCGGTTTTGACTGGTTTGTCACCCACAAAGGGCAGGGGAAGTACTTCGATACAGAATTCAACTTTCATGGTAAAGAGCGCAAAGTCGTTCCGGGTTATTACACCCATACTGTGACCCAGATGGCGAAAGATTGGCTCAATCGCCCCAAGGAGAATCGGCCTTGGTGTCTGATGATCGGGCATAAAGCGCCTCATAGCTTTTATTATCCTGAGCCGAAATATCAGAAAGCATTTGATGATGTACAAGTAACTTATCCCAGCTCTGCTTCGGACGAGGAGCTTCTCGATAAGCCCCAGTGGATACGCCAACGTCGCAATACATGGCATGGCATCTATGGGCCTTTGTTTGATTGGCGAAAGAAATTCCCAGATGAGTCCGCCCAAGGTGTCAAGGATTTTGAGGCCATGACCAGAGCCTATTGGGGAACGATTCCCTCGGTCGACGATAGTGTCGGAGAACTACTTGGATTGCTCGAACAACGCGGAGAACTTGAACGAACCATCGTTGTTTACATGAGCGACAATGGGATTCTCAATGGTGAGCACGGCATGGTCGACAAACGCACAGCGCACGAACCGAGCATTCGGATCATTCAATTGGTGCGTTATCCCGGCTTGGTATCCGAAACGCAACCCAAAGTGATCGATGAACCGGTTTTGACCGTCGACCTTGCACCCTCGATTTTGGAGCTCTGCGGCGCTGGCCCACTAGAGAATATCGACGGTAGATCGTGGAAGAAACTGGTACAGGGAACCGAGGATCGTTGGCGAAAGAGCTTTTTATATCACTACAACTACGAAAAGCAGTTTCCTTACACACCGAACGTGCGTTGTGTGCGGACCCGAGAGTGGAAATACAGCCGATCGCCCCATGGTGATCAGGGTGCCGACCGCCACCTGGCAGAGCTGTACCATATTTCTGAGGACCCCTCAGAGCGACGAAACCTCATCGATGACCCTGAATACTCCGAGGTTTTAGCCTTGATGAAAAAGGAGTTGATTCTCGCTATGTCGGCCGTAGGTCTCGATCCGCAGAACGATACCATGCCGATCGACGAGGGGATCAAAGAGGCGCTTCCGGATCAGAAAATTCGTTGATCTGCTGCCAATGGATCTTTGATGGATTCTCGTTTTTCCTGCGTAACACGCCATCGGCTGGGTCTCTCAGGGATGCGCTGAAGCTAGCATTGAAACAAGCATTCCGTTGATTGCCCAAGCTCGCATCGAAAGCTAGAATCGGGCGTCTGCAATTTTTCGCCACCAACGTTAGAGCGTAAACGCTAGAGGACACTGGATCGAATGACTAGAAACACCCTTGGAGAAGCCCGAACCAAGATCGTCGCAACCGTTGGCCCGGCTTGCGAGGCCGAAGAGATCCTCACCGAGCTAGTGCAACATGGAGTCGATGTGTTTCGCATCAATGCAGCCCATGGTAAGACGGCCGACTTTGAAAGGATCCTTAAGAAAATCAAATCGGTACGGGCCAAGACGGGTTTCCCCGTCGCGGTGCTCTTGGACCTCGCAGGTCCAAAGATCCGACTCGGGCAATTGGTCCAGGACCCTTTGGAAGTCCAGATTGGTCAGGAGCTTTCGTTCGTCCGCGGCGAGAATGCCAGCCAACCCGACGAGTTGACGAGCAACTATTCGAAACTCATCGATGAGGTCAACATAGGCGATCGTGTCATGCTCGCCGATGGCACCATCTCGCTCGATGTGATCGACAAGTCCAAAGATCGTCTGCGATGCGTCGTAGCCGTGCGAGGGACGATCCGATCCAGGCAGGGAATCAACCTACCTGGCGTGTCCTTGTCCGTCTCATCGATGCGTCCCGAAGATGTCGAGAACGCCCTGTGGGCCGCTCGCAATGAAATCGATTTCATCAGCTTGTCGTTCGCAAGATCCGCCCAGGACGTCGCGTCGTTGAAGAACCTTTTGGCATCGATGGATGCCCATGCGTTGGTGATTGCCAAAATTGAAAAACGCGAAGCCTTGGAATGCCTCGAGGAGATCGTCGATGCGGCCGACGGGGTGATGGTCGCCCGGGGGGATCTAGGTGTCGAAATCGATGTGGCCGAGACACCTGTAGCCCAGAAACGGATCATCCAGGTCTGCAAGGAGAAAATGAAGCCGGTTATCGTCGCTACCCAGATGCTCGAGAGCATGCATCACAATCGACGACCAACCCGAGCCGAAGCCAGCGACGTGGCCAACGCAATCCTCGACGGCGCCGATGCTTGTATGCTCAGCGGCGAGACGGCCATCGGCGACCATCCTGTCGTCGTCGTCGAGATGATGAATCGGATCATGCTGAGCACCGAAACGATGCTCAAAAATGTCAGTGGGGATTCCAAACCAAGGATTTCGACTCACGTCCATCCGATCACAGCGGCCGTTACCCACAGCGCTGCGAATATCGCCGAAGCCATCCAGGCAAAACTCGTAGTCGTCGCTACCCGGACAGGCGGAACCGCTTGGGTTAAAGCCAAACAGCGCAACTACATCCCGACGTTGGGGGTAAGCGACTCGGAGGCTACCCTGAGGCGAATGTGCTTGTTCTGGGGGATCATGCCACACCAAGTCGCCCAGCTCGACAGCCCCGAATCTTTGGTCGCCGATGTGACCAAGTGGGGTAAATCGACTGGGGTACTAACGGCCGGCGACAGGGTGGTCTTTGTCACGGGAACGGGATTGCTCAACCAAACCCACAACCTGATCTTCGTCAATGAAGTTCCCAAATAGGAACCGCCAGGGCAATGAGACTTCTCGAATAATTTAGGCAAGTATTTCTCCCTGGCAGCGAATAGAATAGGAGTATGACCAAGCCAACTTGCCCGTCGTTCTACTCCGCATTACGTCTGCCACTGTTGTTCGCGGCTGTGCTCCTCGTTCCGGGGATCGGCCCTTGGGCCTTTGGTGTGCCCTCTGCGCTGAGAGAGACTGAAAACCAACAGCAATCGGACGAAAAGGGATCGGAATCTCCCCTGGAGAAACCGCAGGACCAAGAGCCTCAAGTGGCCCGAGAAGCGGCCCGAGGAGCGACCTTGATCCGCGTTCCCTTGCCCCTGTCCTCCGATGCAGATACCAGGATCCTCGCATCGCTCGAATCGGTTGCGATGCGAAGCGACGGGAACCAGCGACCGGTCGTGATTCTGGAGTTTGTCTCAGCTTCAGTCCCCTCGGGGCCCGCCGCAGCCGATGCCAATGGAGCGCTCGAGCCACCCGGCGAGTCCAAGAGCATCGGCCAGGGGACCCCGTTTGAAAAAGCGCTTTCGGTGTCGCGCTGGCTCAGCGGGCCGAAAGGAAATCGGGTCAAGAGCGTTGGGTACATCGCATCGAATCTCCGCGGACATGCGGTTTTGATCGCTCTTGCGTGCGAAGAGCTCGCGATGCTACCGGACGCGGAGATCGGGAAATCTGGAATCGATGAAACCCAAGTCGAGCCGACCGTCGAGCAAGCCTATTTGGACATCGCCGCTCGGCGCGGCATGTTCCCTGCATCGGCCATCCGATCGATGCTTGACCCAAGCCAATCGCTCGTGCAATTGGATCTCGAAGGAGGCGGCGTCGAGTACATCACCCTTCCAGAGCTTGAATCCAAACCACGCGAACAAGGTGCATGGCGGGAACGGCAGTTGGTCCCTGCAAACCAAATGGCTTCGTTCAATGGCCAAGAGTTGCGTCAGAGGCGATGGATCTCAAGCCTAGTCAACCAGCGCGAACTTTTGCCCGTGGCTCTGAAGCTTACCGGACCGATTCAGCAGAAACCCCTGTTTTCGCTTCCACGCAAGCCGGTGCATTTGAAACTCAGCGGGGTCCTGCATCGACGAGTGGTCAATCGTACGCTGCGCGCGATCGATGATGCGGTCAACAATCAAAAAGCCGACTTGGTCCTGATCCAGCTCGACAGCCCTGGCGGAAACCTAGACGACTCGATTCGACTGGCGTATCGGCTCGCCGAAATCCCGTCGGACAAAGCGGAGGTTGTCGTCTATGTCAGCAAGCATGCGCGCGGTGATGCGGCGCTGATCGCATTGGCCGCCGATGCGATCTACATGGCTCCCGACGCGGTCCTGGGGACTGGGGGCGAGGCGAGTATCAACGCTGCTGAAATCGAAAAACGCAAAACCAATTTTCTTGAGCTCGCGCAGCGCAAATCCCGAGCAGCCGGAGACCTCGTCGGTTTGGTACACCCCGATGCGATCGTCCATGATTTTCTCGCCGCCGACGGACGTCGAATGCGAACGGTACCCACCTGGGTGATCGACGATCCCCAAAATCCCATGTGGACCAAAGGCCAAGCGGTCGACTACAGCAAAGGCATCGAGACCGATCGAGCGATTGCGATGGGGCTCGCCTCGGGGCGAACCGACGATCTCGAAAGCGTCGCTAAGCTCTTTGGCGTCGATGAATTGCCCGTCGACAAGCAGACGAGTCGGATCGATCAGGCCATCGAGTGGCTCGCCTCGCAACGCTGGCTCGCCTATGTCTGCTTCCTCGTAGGCCTGATTTGCCTAAGCGCCGAGCTCAGCACACCCGGAGTTGGTGTCCCGGGGCTGATCGCTGTGGTCTGCTTCATGATCTTCTTCTGGATGAACTTGTTCCAAGGCACCATCGAGTGGCTGGAAATCCTCTTGATCGTCGCAGGCATCGGCTGTCTGCTGACCGAAATTTTCCTGCTTCCAGGGTTCGGTTTATTCGGAGTCGCAGGATTGGTCATGCTCGCCGCAGGCCTGCTGCTAGCTGGCCAATCCTTTACCATCCCGACGAATCGATATCAGTTGGAGAAAGTCGTCCAAGGGCTCGGACAAATGGGACTCGGTATGATCGTTCTCCTGGGCGCCTTGGTGGTCTTCCACAAGCAGTTGGCAAAACTGCCCATGGTCCGTTGGTTCGCCCTCGACCAACCCCTTTCGGATAAATTCGTCGTGGCGATGGATCGCCTCGATGAGGATCGGCAGATGCTCAAGGGCCGTTATGGAACCACCATGACCCGATGCAACCCGCATGGCAAAGCCATTCTAGGTGACACGGTCGTCGATGTGGTCTCCAAGTCCGGTTGGATCGATGAAGATATGCCTATTGAAGTCGTCGATATCAAAGACAATCAGGTTATGGTCCGTCGCCGAACGATCTAGGCTTCAAGCTTCGGGATTCCCCTCGGGACTTTGCCTTTTTCGAACCGTACGATATGGCACTTGGGCGACAATTGGTACGATACTTCTTGAACCCACCACTACCTTCGGATCAGGCCGCAGGCCCTAGATTGCTAACCCGACGATGAATGCACAATTCCTAGACTTTCTCGCCAATGCCAACGAGTCGATGCGGCAAGCCGGAACCTTCAAAAACGAACGGATCATCGACTCGGCACAAGGGACCTTGGTCACCCTGGCCGATGGCAAGCAGTATCTAAACCTCTGCGCCAACAACTACCTGGGGCTAGCCCAACACCCATCGGTGGGGCAAGCTGCCGACGAGGCCTTAGACCGATGGGGATACGGGATGGCCTCGGTACGTTTCATCTGCGGTACGCAAACCATCCACAAGCAGCTTGAAAAACAGCTCAGCGATTTCCTCGGTTTCGAAGATACGATCCTCTACAACTCTTGTTGGGATGCCAACGGTGGGCTTTTCGAGACGATCCTCGGGCCCGAAGATGCGATCATCTCCGACGAACTCAACCACGCGAGCATCATCGACGGAGTAAGGCTCTGCAAGGCGCAGCGTTTTCGCTACAAGAACAATTCGATCGAAGACTTGAAGGCCAAACTCCAGGAAGCGAAATCCGCCCGATTTCGTTTGATCGCCACCGACGGGGTTTTCTCCATGGACGGCACCATCGCGGATCTCGCTTCGGTATGCGAACTGGCCGATCAGTACGATGCGATGGTGATGGTCGATGACTCGCATGCCGTGGGTTTTGTCGGTCCCAAAGGGAGAGGTTCCCACGAGCACTGCGGAGTGATGGACCGCATCGACATCATGACAGGAACCCTCGGCAAAGCACTGGGCGGAGCCAGTGGAGGCTACACCTCGGGCAATGCCCAGATGGTCGAACTGCTCCGTCAGCGCTCTCGCACCTACCTTTTCTCCAACACCATTGCCCCTCCGGTCGTCGCTGGCGCGATCCGCGCGTTGGAACTTCTCCAGAAATCGACCGAACTGAGGGACCGATTGGAATCCAACACCCAATTTTTCCGGACCGAAATGCAACGTCGTGGACTCAATATCCTGCCGGGTGTCCAT
>QWPJ01000131.1 GCA_003671195.1 Planctomycetota bacterium | reverse complement strand
CCGGCCATGGATTCCACTCGGGGACCAAGGTCGGTCTGCTGATATCGAAAATCGGTTTGCTCCCCTCGGAGTTCATGCTCCATACCGGTGAGGTTTCCACCAGCCACTTTTCGACCAGATTGTTCGCAGGTTTCGATACCAAGGTGATGCTCGGTGCAATCGGCAATTCAGACTGCCATTCCCAATCCATCTGCTCGGCTCCAAAGTTCACCTCGATGCTGCCGTTTTGAGCCGTAATCCCTGTCGTGATGATCTGTTCTTTCTCTAAAGTCGGGACCGAGATCGAGACCGCTTTGCCAGGCTTGCTCAGTCGCCGAACCTTCGTATAGACGTTCCATACCAAGCCGATTTCAAACCGGCGTTCGATCAAGAATACCGAACGGAAGTTCTTCTGATCATAGGTGGCCTGTCCCTCCTTCAATTGCTCCTTGCGCACAAAGATCACTTGATTCTCCGGCCTGCCGTCGCTTTGGAGCCCGCTCCATGTCCAATCCGGCGCCTCGATCGTCAATTTGCGAGGCGTGAGGATAAAGCTCCATGACCACTCGGTCGATTCGACGATCCGACCCTCGGCCTTCAATCGGTGGATCCCCTCGGGCAAGAGGACCCATAAATGCCCATCCTCGCGTCGTACCACCACCGCGTCTTGGTCGTCGATCTGGATGCGGCTTGGAAACCATGTAGGACTTTTGCCTGGCAACGGTACCGCCACGGGTCGGATCGCATGAACCGTCGCTTGGACTTCGAGTCGATTGTCGGTGACCTTCAAGGACATCTCGGGAATGTCCGCAGCGTTTTCCATCGCGTCGCTTGCGCTCTTGACGCGTTCTCGCAGCGTATCGAGTGTCTGAGGGTCTGGGACTTGCGCCGAGGCCGACTCCAGGGGCCATCCAGCAAACATCGCAAAGAAAGCAAGCAAGAGTGGCCCCGCGGCACCTTGGGGCTCACGCCTGGTTTCCGGCCCTACATCCGGTGGCTGGTCCGTTCCGCCGTGCAACCGCTTGTACCACGGTCCGGCGATCCCACCTAAGAGTATGCCCAGCAAAAGAACCATTAGCAAAAGCCGAGCGATCGTCATCACACGATGCGTGTTGCAGGAGATCAATATTGGGCGGATCGATTGGCTGTCCGAGACAGGTCCATCCCAAATACACAAGACCGAATTTCCGAGCCACTGCGGCTTGGCAACCCCGGTCTGGATGCTGGTCTTGGGATCGAAGAGCATGTTGGTCACCTGAGATTGCTGGCCCGCAATTTGATTCGATGTCTGGGGCATCGATATTTGGGGCATCGGAGTCTGAGGCATCTCAACATTTAGGGATAAAGTATCCGATCGTGTGACCAGGGATTCCCGCGTTCGATCGACTCTTTCGTTGGAGGTTTGATCCATCCACTGGAAGAGGGTTCGGTAAGGCATGTTGACGTTGTTCGGTTCGAGTTGCGGATAGATCCCGTTTTGAATCTGTGTCGCTGCAAAAGGAATCAAGTTCAACAACAAAACCCCTACGGCTATGTCTCTCCACCAAACTAGAACCTTAAGGTTTCTCTCGGGACCGATGACCCGCAGTAGAGCTACCGGAATCAACAGAAAGAACCATGTCCACCTTGGAGATCCAGGTTCATGGTAAGTCAGAGCAAAACCTGCGAATGCGATCAACCCCGGGATCCATCCGTAGAGCCGCAGCATGGCCAAACTAAAGACAAGCAGCAAAAACAGATCCAGCAACGTCCACGACGTGAGCCAATCCCCTTCGACGCGATCCGGACCGAACAGCGCGAACATCCGCCAGCCCGGTGGCATGTACAAGGTCACCGAGAGTTGATCGGCCGGTGTTTGCCAACCCGTCGCTGGAATCGATCCGATGTTCTTCGCGCGACCAACCGCTTCGATCGTCGGTCTGCGGATCCTTAGTTCGACCCCCTCCGATCCAGTCGTCGGGTTCTGTGTGATCAATTGCCTCTGGCCCTCGATGCGCACGACTCCGAGCTGATGATCTTTGGCCACATCCAAACGAGTGATCTGCTTGGGCTCTCCGTTGAGCAAGTCCACATACGTCATGCCGCGTCCGTCGTCGTCGAGCCATAGAGACCTTTGGATTTCCAATTGGTTGGGTTTCTCGACACCCATCCCTTGATTCTTCTCGACCCAACTGGCCGCCGAATCGGTCTTCCATTGATAGACCGTCAAATTTCTCCAATTGGCGGGAAATTGCGTCGTCGCCGCGTCGATCGGCAAAACACCTTGGAGCTCGACGGTCCGTAGGTTGGGTGCTCCTTGGAGTGCCAGCAACTCGACAGGCAGGGCCGGCGGCGTCTGCGCTGAGTACTTAAGCTCCCGAAGGTCCTCGGTGCGAAACGCGTCGATGAGGATCTTCCAGTTCCCGGCCCTGAGCTGCACCTTGAGTTTGCCCGTCTCATCGATCGCCACCGGGATCGGACTGTTGACGAACGACAACTGCCAACCCTCGGGTAAAAGGAACCCAAGCTCCTCCTCGCGGCTCTTTCCCGTCGCCGTCAAATCGATCTGAGTCCGAAGCCATATCGGCGAGCCGTCCTGGAGCAAGCGATACACTTCGAACGAGCGGTTGTCCTGTTGGACCTCCCCGACGGTTGCCCGACTGAGCCACAGCAATCCAGAGTTGTCCCAGTTGGGAGTCAGGACAGGCTCCCCACGAACGTTGAGACTTACCCATCCATAGCTCTGTGGGACGGCGATCCTTTGAGGCATCTGGCTCCACTCCCATTGCCCTTGCAAGAGGTACTTGCCCGGCTTGAGCTTGACGGACGGACTAGCCCCGCGCTCGACGACGATGAGTTCTTGTTTGCCATCGGTGACTTTCTGAGGCCAATGCTCGAGTCCACCGGGCAAAGGGAACCAAGTTTCCCGAAAGACCTCCACGGGGACTTTCCAACTCCCGCTGCGGTCCCCTGCTTGGATCTCGACTTGCGATGGCCAATAGTCGATCCTCTCGCCAGCATTGCGATAGGTCGATGGAGACTCGGCGGAACGCTCGTCCCAGAGGACCCAAGGAATCCAAGGTTTGAGGATCTCCGGAACCGATTGGGTCGGATCGCTCGTTGCCTCGCGAGCTTTCTTGGTTGCTTCGAGGGCCTTGCTCTGTGCCGTGCAAGTGGGGCTCAGCCCGAGCATGATCAGGACTGCGAGTCCTAGGAGCCAACCCTTGTATCGACGCTGCGAAACTCGCGGAACTCGGGTCATGATGCCCCCTGCTTGAGCTTAGGGTGATTCGGGCTGTAGGTGCGTCTTGAGAAACTCGAACGTACCGACGCCATGAATCGTATGGGGTCCATTGAACCATTCAATGGACGTACGCTCTGGGATACCTAGTCGCGCCGAATACATCCGTCGGACTTTGGCAAATTCCAACCCCACCCGTTCATCCGGAGCCACTCCGTCGAAGTGGCCTCGCTCGACCATGAACGGACGAGGTGCGATCAGAGTCGCCATCTCAGCATAGTTGAACTTGCGCCCAAGGTCGAACTCAAAGATTTCATATTCCATGGTCCAGACGTAACTGTAAGGTGCCGAGGTGCTCGCATTCTTCCAAACCCAGTCGTTAAAGTCTGCAGAACAGATCGAAAGGCAGTACTCTGGGACAAGTGCCGGGATCCGCATGGCGCTTTTGCCACCGTAGGATAAGCCGTAAAACGCGATCTTTTGGGGGTCCACCTCCGGGCGACTTGTGAGCCATCGAACGATTTGTTCATGTTGAGAGACAATCGTCGAAAAAAGGGTGCGGCCTAGCGGATTGCTCTTGCGCTGGAGCGTGCGGAACCGATCGGTAAACAGGTACAGATTCTGGGGTGCAAAGACGACGTAACCTTGTTCGGCCAACTGGGCCGATACGTCATGGTAGGCCGGATGGTCCTTGACGATCGTGTCGGTCGGACGTCCTTCGAGGCCATGCTGAAACACCACACAGGGTCGATGGGTGACCGGTTCGGTGGACTTGGGAACCAACAGAATTCCATAGGCGATCACGTCGTCGAACACATCGAGCACGACTTCATAGCCGCGCCATTTTTCCCGTTCGTAGACCAATCGCGTTCGAGGTGCTAGGGGTTTCTTCTCGATATCCCAATGGCCGATGATCTGATGGCGGAATTCGTCCCGATAAGGTTCGACGCTTTGGGCGAATTTTTCGGGGGTCGATGTGTCGAGGTTCTTCCAGTGCGAATCGCGCTCGTATTGGATCAGATCGAGCTTGCGCTGTTGCCATCGGTCCAGGCCGTTGAGCCATTCCAAACGGCGCGATTCGGCGGATCGAATCACCCCCCACTGTCCCTGAGCAAGCGGAGTTCGCATAGAGAAAATATTCGCAGCATCTAATACACGATCTCGGTCGATTTTACCTATTGCCATGGCGATCGCACGGTCGCTCATCGATGCGCGATCCTCAGCGGCTTGGTCGCTCGGTTCAACCCACTCCAAGCGATCCTGTAGATCCCAATGGGCGAGCATTCGCTCGGCGCGATCGAACTCGGATCTTGCCTGCGAGGCTTGTGGACCCTGCAACACGCCGGGAGCTCCCCCGTCACCTGCGATCTGCACACTCGGACCTGCGACCGGATCGACCACAAGGTGACCAGGAGCGATCAAGGCCGCAAGCTGCGCGTCACCAAAATGATTCAGCAAGCCCTGCACGTTGCGGTGGATCGGTTCGCTCCAGACGTTCTCCCGGGGACCAAAGTGTCCCGAAACGATCGTCGCATCGATCCGAGGGTCGCTTGCCCCAGTAGCCAACGCGATCCAGCCACCTTCTCCCCAACCGGCGACCATAATAGGCCGGTCCGGAATGGTTTTCTTGAGCAAGTCGACGGCCGACATGTTCTGATGGACATGGTAACCCAGCAGATGCCGGCCGAGTACAAAGGCAGATCGGTAGAGGTATTCTTGATCGGTCATCACAGCGCGTCCCTGCCGAGCCTCGCGGTGCCGACTGGCAACCTGAGGGATAACGACCAGCCCCCCTGCTCGGGCCAGGGCAAGCCCATCGGTGCTCGAGCCGGGTCCGACCCCGCAGAGATTCTCGGGCATCTGCGATGCGTCGGGGACAAGCACCACTGCGAAACGGATTTGTTTGGGAATCAGGAGCAATCCGCTCGCTTCCCATCCTTCGAGGACCGGCCAGCGAACTCGCTCGATTCTCAGCGTCGCGTCGCTTGCCAAACCAGCGCGATCGAGAGACGCACCAGAGGATTCCTCGAGGGCCATGTCCTGGAGGTTTTTTGGAAGCGACCTTTCCAAAATCCACTCGGATGCTTCGACCCTTGGATCGATCAATCCGATGCTCTGGGCGTATTGAGCCCGAAGTTTCTCGATTCCTTGGACGTACGAGCCACCGGTCGGACTGGGTTTAGGCCAACTCGATTCCCTGGTCTGGATCGACGATTCGATCTGCTTGAGCAAGAACCGATCGACTCCGGAGACCAATTCCGAGGCGATGTCCCCTTGGACCTCTAAACGCTCCGTTCCGGGTAACTCGATCGCAGCGCTGGGTTCGATCTTGTCAAAGTGATCGGCTGGGAATTGCCCCAAGGTGCAACAAGTACCGATTGCAGACAGGGCGCATGCGATGAGCATTCGGAACGCAGATCGAAATTTTGGTAGGAGCGTAAGCATGAGGCACCAGCGGATAGGAGACACAGGAACCGACCTAGGGAAAGGACAGGGGTGATCAAGAGGGCGGGTAAGCAACATTCTAACCGATTCTAGGTTCGTGCATCGCACCGGATTTCGTCGTCCTCGTGCTCGTGCTCGTGCTCAGCGAAGCGGTACTCGTACTCAGCGAAGCGGTACTCGTAGCTGCAAGTCTTGGCCCCGCCGGCATGAAGCCGACGGAGGCCAAGAAGAGCTCGATGGCCGCTGGGTAAGCCTACCGTCGGGCTTGCCCGGCGGAGGCGTAACTTGCAGCTACAGATGTTCGTTAGAATGGTTTGATAGCCATGTTCGCGACCAATACGGTTGCAGGCGGCTTAAACCGATCCGAAGCAGAGGAAAGCGATGGATTCGCCAAACGACCGATACCAACAGATCGCCCAGCGGCATGGAGTGGATTTGGCGAGTGTTTCGCCGCCGAGCTTTGCAGACCGCATCGAAGCTCTCGAAAAATGCCTTGCCGATAAGAACGTCCCGTTCCCGATCCCTCAAGACAAGGCCCAGGAGTGCTTGCGTGCAGCTTGCTCAGGCCAACCCTTTCGGATCGGGATGCTCTCGGACCAGACGGTCGATCTGGGCGTCTATACCAACGCACAACACTACGACGCCTACACCTTCGAAGAGAACTTAAGCTGGGCATGTCTGATCGCCGAGCAGCAAAAGTCCAAGCATCGGTATGCATGCGGCGAGTACCTGCACGGCGAGGAGCTTTTTTCCATCGGTGGCGCGGTGATCCCCGATTTTTACCTCCTCAATGCGAGGATCTTCCAGCAAACCCAGTGGCAGTTAGCAACCGTCAATCAAATCATCCCAGCCGAACTTTTTTTCACTTGCCACTCCAGACGGTTCTTCCCAGTCACGACGTTTATGAGAGCCTTGGAACAAGACTATCTACAAGAGCCGGATATCGGCCATGATGTCGCCGGACATGTATCGACGTTTACGATTCCTGTGGTCGCCCAACTCATGCAAAGCCACGGTTTGGCCCGCAATAGGATCTATCAAGAGCGCGACGATGCCCTGGCCGTCTCGACCGATCCGCAGGAGCGCCAAGCGATCGAACGTCGTGGGGATGAGCTGCTGCTCTATGCCGAACGGATCTATTGGTTTACGGTCGAATTTGGACTCGTCCTTGAGGACCCATCGATTCGTGCGTACGGAGCAGGCATTTTGTCTTCTCCCGGCGAAACCCGGTTTAGCATCGATTCGAACCGACCGACGCGTATCCTGGTCGATCCGTCGAGCGATCGGGATTTGCTCAGGCTCGCGACGACCGATTACCTGATCAACGAATTCCAGAAAACCTATTTCGTCATACGGCAGTTCCATCTACTCGAGAGCATCACTCCCGAGAGGATTGTTAGGATCGCCAAGCTTGCATCGAAGCTTCCCCACTTTTCTTGGCGGGATTTAGTCCCCGGCGACCATGTGCTGCAGGTCGGAGAGTCGGCCGTTTCGACCAATGAAAAGTACCTGCGCCTGGCCTTTCACAGTTTCGACACCCACTGCGAACAAGGGGACGAATGCTTGACCCGCACTGCGATTCGCAACCTAAGGTTATTCGCTAAAAAATCAAACGCCAACGCGGAGCTCTGCGAGCTTTTTGGAAGCCAGATCCCCCCGGTTCCGGCCGGGATCATGGATTGGTTTGTCCCCAGGGATGATCAAGGAGAATTCCCGCAAGCAACTCGTCCGCTGGATTTGGCCCCACCAGTTTAAGTGCGTATAGACGTATGGAATGGTCTCGTCAGCCGACTTGGTGTGTCCGAATCGGCTCGGGAAGCTAGCAAGCTTGGCTGCCAGAAGCTAAAGTGATGAGCTTACAGGATTTCAAGGTTCAGGAGACCACCTACGATGTATCGGTACTTGTTTTGCGCGGTAACCGTTTTGCTCGCTTTCGCTCGGCTTTCCGAGGACTCTGCAGCGCTTGGAGACCAACGGCCCAACATCCTTTTCATCTTCTCGGACGACCATGCCCAAGCTGCGATCTCTGCGTATGGGTCCAAGGTCAACACTACCCCCCATCTGGATCGACTGGCGACTGAGGGGGCTCGGTTTTTGAATTCGTTTGTCACCAATTCCATCTGCACCCCGAGCCGCGCGACGCTTCTGACCGGGCAATACTCCCACCAAAACGGAGTCCCTGTCTTCAACCGCTTCGATGGGACAAGGGACAACGTCGCCAAGCATTTGCAAGCCGCTGGCTACCACACCGGGATGATCGGCAAGTGGCATCTGGGAAGCGACCCGACTGGATTCGATCGTTGGATCGTCTTGCCCGGTCAAGGATCCTACTGGAACCCCCAATTTCTTGTTCCAGGCAAAAAACTCACCATCGAAGGGCACTGCACGCAGGTCACAACCCAACTCGGGATCGAGTTCCTCGAGACCCGACCCAAAGACCAACCCTTCTTCTTGATGCTCCACCACAAAGCACCGCATCGCGAGTGGGATCCGGATTTGAAGAACAAAGCCCTCTTTGCCGATCGCGAGTTCCCTGAACCACCCACGCTTTGGGATGACTACAAAACGCGGCCAGCGGCCCTCCCAGAAAACGAACAAACCATCGCCAACGATTTGACTCGCCGCGACCTGAAACTCAATCCGCCGGAGGAATTGCAAGGCCAGGAGAGGAACAAATGGCTCGGGGTCAAACCCACGAGCGTTACCGTCGACGGCCAAAACCTCGAAGGCAAAGCGTTGGTCCAATGGAAATACCAACGCTACATGCAAGACTACTTGGCCTGCGTCCAGGGGGTCGACGATAGCGTCGGAACGATGCTCGACTACCTCGATGAAAAAGGATTGGCCGAAAACACCCTGGTTATCTACACCGCAGACAACGGCTGGTATCTCGGTGAATTTGGGATGTACGACAAACGTTTTATGTACGAACCAGGGTTGCGATCCCCCTTGATCATGCGTGGACCGGGAATCAAACCAGGCTCGACCCCCGACGCGATGGTCGCCAACATCGATCTTGCACCGACCTTCCTAGGATTCGCAAACCTTCCTATTCCCGAGTTCATGCAGGGCCGATCGCTCGTAGGGGTGCTCCAAGGCCAGGTGCCTAGCGATTGGCGAAAGTCCGTTTACTATCGGTATTACCATGACCCAGGACACCATAACACGCGCGCCCATTACGGCGTACGTACCGCGACGCACAAGCTGATCTATTATTGGCGCAAGGATGCCTATGAGCTGTTCGATCTAACGGAAGATCCCCTGGAGCAAAACAACCTGATGTTCGAGCCCAAAGCATCCAAAGAAGAATCAACCATCAAGCTCTTTGCAGAGATGAAACATGAGCTCGATCGCTTACAAAAACTCTACAACGATGATGGCAAATATGCCGACCCTCAGACATGGCCCAAGGGCGGTTCCGATGGCCCGTTCGATGACAAAGCCCCATTAGGGCGCATGAGCATCCCGCAAGCGATCGCTATCTCGAAGGGGTGGTAACACGGGGCGAGAACCCCCTCTAAAGGGGGTGGCTTCCCCGCTAGGTCGGCATCTAAGGGAGATATTTTCACATTTTTGGTTTGGGGATAGTTTCGGCTAGGGTATCGATCCTGTTATAGTGAACGAATCGTTAGCCCTGATTACTCGGATTCTCGTTTCTTTTCTATCCCCGAGGTTTTGATCATGTCGATTTGCACATTTTCGGTTCGCGTTAGGATCAAGCACAAGCCCAGCGGTGGTTTCACCCTCGTAGAGCTCTTGGTGGTTATCGCGATCATTGGCATTCTGGTTGGTTTATTACTTCCCGCAGTTCAAGCCGCGCGGGAAGCTGCACGTCGGATGCAGTGCCAAAACAACTTGAAACAACAAGTCTTAGCGCTTCATAACTGCCACTCTGCCCTGAAACGATTCCCGCCCCAGGCAGGTAACTTTGGGGGT
>QWPJ01000183.1 GCA_003671195.1 Planctomycetota bacterium | reverse complement strand
GCTCATGGGTGGGGATTTACAGGCTGAGGGACGTTCATCTTCTGGATGTCATGCATTCTAGCGTAAATTGTGGTGGATCGAAATCGCGGAAGGGGCATCGGTCACTATTGCCTCACGGCAACCGGCATACTGTGTGCCAGAACTCTGGGCTTTGACTTTTGATGCGTTTTAGTTGCTGGTAATGTTCCTATGCGATAAAACATTGTGGTTTTGGGAATTTTGATCCTGCCTCGCTTCCCCCACTCGAAGAACAATCGCCATGGCCCCGAAACCGCTGGCTATCGAAACGGAACTGTTTCGATTCCGTGATAAACTGCTCGATTCGAGCCTCCGAAACCCACTTCTAAACTACAAAGTCAGCAAACGCAAAACGGTCGAAATCGCTCCGGTCTCGCCCGATGACGCTTACGAACGATTGGTCAGCTCAAGCAACTGGCTACGACTCCTCCCGGAATCCACCAAGAAATCGATCGATTCGGCAAAGCAAACTCCAGGGAAGGATGATATTGAGCTGCAGCCAATCGCGGATAATGCACTCAATACAGTATGCTCGCCCGAGAAATTCGAAGGGCTACTTCGTGGCATCCTACGCGATGCAAAAACGTCCATTGAGGAAACGGGGATCAACTACCTCCATCTCGCTTTGGGATTCCTCCATTGGTCCGAGACCAACAACGACGAATCCGAGTTACGCCGAGCCCCGTTGATTCTCATTCCTATTCAACTCGAACAAACGATCTCCCCCCGTGGCGGACTGGACTACAAGATTTTGTGGAACGAGGACGAGATTCAGTCCAACGCAAGCCTAAGAAAAAAACTGGAATCTGATTTTGCTATCAGGCTTCCTGACTACGACGAATCGATCCCTCCGTCGGACTACTTTCTTGAGGTTCGCAGATCGATCTCTGCTAGAGCTGCTTGGTATGTTGACGAGAGCATGCTTCTAGGGTTTTTCTCGTTCCATAAATTATCGATGTTTGTGGATCTTGATCCGAAACTATGGACCGAATCCAATGCCATCAGCGATTCATCGCTCGCCTCTAGGCTAATCTCAGGAAACGACTCGTCCGGTGAATCTGGACTATACGCACCCGATTACCAAATTGACGAGCATCCAATTGCGCAAAACATCGAACTGCCATTAGATGCCGATAGCTCGCAGATCTCAGCTCTTGCGGATATCGCCGCCGGAAAAAGTCTCGTCATCGAAGGACCTCCAGGGACCGGCAAGTCGCAAACAATCGCCAACGCGATATCTCATGCCATGGAACAAGGCAAAACCGTGCTGTTCGTTGCAGAGAAGCTCGCAGCCCTCGAAGTTGTTCATAAGCGGCTAGCTCAAGCCGGCCTTGCCGATTTCTGTCTGGAATTGCATGGACACGCAGTTTCGCCAAAAAAGATTTACGAATCGCTCGGAGAGCGACTGGCCAGGCAAACCGATAGCAAGCCGCAATCTTCACGCGATCGCTCGCACCATGAATCCTATCGAGTGAAACTGTATGCCTATCTCAAAGCTTCCAGCAAAACAGTAGGTCCCTTCGAAGAACCTTTGTATGACCTGTTCTGGCGCGTCGTGCGACTTCGACAACGCGATGTGCCCCTGCTCAGAAATATCGACGTGGATTGCAATTTAGATCAACCACGATTCGATGAGGCGGTCCAGTCTCTGCAGGCTTTCTCGACAGCTTCAAGCCAATACGATTTGCCAAAGCAGAGCGCTTGGTGGGGTTTTTTCCCGAAAGATCTCACTCCTGCGGAGTCGGATCGGATCATCGACTTACTACCGAAACTCCAACAAGCAGCTAGCGAGCTTGAAGAGTGCTTCGAGAACATCTCAACGGTACTCGGAGAGAGCAGACCGTCCGTTGCCACATTTCTCGGAGGATGCTCGTCGAAAGAATTAGAACCGTCACTCACAAATCCGCCTATCAAACCAATCCTGGGCTTTCAAAGCCTAATCAATCGAGAGATCCAGACAAAAGCGATCACGATACAGCAACTGGTTCATGATTCAAAACAGGCCGATGGGATACTCAAGCAGCATTTGGATCCAAGCAATCACTCGCTCGATCAATCGGTCGCCCGTTTTGCGAGATTGAATGACAAGCATTGGCAGTTTCTTCCACACGATTCCGAGTTATGGAAACTCGCTGAGCTAGCGGCTTGGATTAGCCAGATAGAAAGCCTAGTTGCAAAACTCTACGAAACTATCAGCAAACTTACATCTTTTGGATTCCCGGATCCTCAGCATTTGGAGGACCTCGAACGGAATCTTGGGTTCGTTCATCTAACCCAGCATTCTGTCGTGCAAGGAGTCGATCACTTGCCGATGGAATGGTTCTCAGATTCGACGAGAAAGCTGTTATCTGAGGCGAAGGCTAAGACGGAAGAACTTCTTAGGCGGAAGAATGAGATCAATGATTATTTTCACATGCCATCGGCTCCCGATCCCGATCGATTGCTTTTTTTGATCAAGCAGTTTCGCACCCACGGAAACTCCTGGTTTCGATGGTTTTCTGGCGAGTACCGTTCGGTCGTCAAGGAGCTTCGGCAATTCGCGACGTTCCCCAAGGGAACGACCTATGCAAAGACCCTTGCGATTCTCGAATCTTTGCATTCGTTCGACAAAGACCTAAGGGCGTTGGAGAACAACTCTACCTTGCAGAAGGTTCTAGGACAGCGATTCCAGGGGTTGGATACCGATTGGAAAAGCGTAAGCTTGCTATGCGACTGGGTAGCAACCGCGAAGAAGATGGGGATTGACCATAAGCGAGCTAATCAGTTGTTAGCGGTTCGAGACGAACTAGTCCAGCAGTTCCCAGTGAAGGAGATCAAGCAAACGATTCTTGCGATCGACACCGAGTTCAAAAGCGATTGGGCCAAGCAGTTACAATTTGGTGAAAATTGGCATCGCACTGTGCGATTTTCCGAGCGGGTTAAGAGTTTAGACGATTTAAAAAAGTCGCTTCAGGACATCGAGCAATCCGCATCGTATTTGAAGCTTGGTACTAGCTCTAAGTTCGATTCCCTCATCCAGAGTGTTGTGGCAGCGAAGCAAATCGACAAAATCGGGAGGGAAATCAACAGGATCAAGCGGACCCCCGACTCTGTGGAGTACAAGCTGCTCGAAGAAGCTCAAACAGGTAGCATCGATTATCAAAAACTGATGGATTGGTTGAGCAGCCTTCGCAAAGCTGGCGCTCCCACGAGCGTTTATGCTGCGATGGACAAACTTGGGAGTGAGTCGGTGTGCGGTGAGTTGTTAAGCACCTTGAATCGGTTCGAAAAAGCTGAACAGGACTGGAAAACAAATCGACATTTTATCACGAGCTCCGCAGTTGTTGATTCTGGCTGGATGTCTTTCAGAGACAGTCAAAACGCGCCGTCTGTGACTCTTCTTCGGTCGGTACAGCAGCTCACATCGGAATCTTCGCGTCTCCCAGCTTGGTTGTCGTTTTGCAGAACCATGGAGCGTTGCAAGCGTGCCGGAGTGGGTGACTTTGCGCTGGCTGCGGCGACAGATCAGGTGGATGAGAGCCAGCTTAGCGATGCGTACCAGCTTGCACTCTTCAATAGATTGGCAGAGGTCGAGCTACACTCGAATGAGATAGGTTTTCATTTCACGACCACAGAGATGGAGGACATCCGTAAGAACTTTCAGAAGCTCGACCGTTTGCGGATCCAGGGTAAGCAATCGGAGATCGCGATGAAGGTGCGTCAGAGGCAAGCACCTGAAGGGAACAGTCGAGGACGGGTCGGCGAATACACCGAGATGGGATTGATCCGCCATGAAATTGGTAAGAAAAGCCGCCATTGCAAGACCAGGGATTTGATGAACCGAGCCGGTCGAGCAGTGCAGGCTTTAAAACCTTGTTTTCTGATGAGTCCACTATCGCTTGCTCGATACTTACCGGCCGCCACGATGGAGTTTGACATGGTCATCATGGACGAGGCATCTCAAATAAAACCAGAAGATGCGATTGGGGCTATTTTGCGAGCGAAACAATTGGTCGTCGTGGGAGATCCCAAGCAATTGCCCCCCACCAGTTTTTTTGATCAGACCGATGACGAGATCGATGATGAAGACGCGACGCAGTTCGACAATGCAGAGTCGGTTCTGGAAGTTGCACAGCGATCGTTTCAACCTTACCGTAGACTCAGGTGGCATTACCGAAGTCAGCATGAGAGCCTTATTCAGTTCTCAAACGTGAAGTTCTACGACGAGGATCTGGTCGTTTTTCCATCGCCTTGTGACACGCTAGGTGGTTTAGGGGTTGTGCACCATCAGGTGCTGGATGCTACGTGCGTTAAGGGGGAGAATCTCCGCGAGGCGCAAAGGATCGTCGAGCGGATCATCGAGCATGCCAAACAGCAAACGGGTGAATCGCTGGGGGTAGCAGCATTCAATCAAAAGCAGTCGGATCTAATCGATGCCTTGGTTGCCAAAGCGTGCAGTTCGGATCCGGAGTTTGCAAATTTGCACGCGCAGATGCGAGAGGGCGATGACGGCTTTTTCGTAAAGAACCTGGAGAATATCCAAGGAGATGAGCGAGACGTCATTTTCATTTCCTACACGTATGGCCGCGATCCAAGCAGCGGTAAAGTTTTTCAACGATTTGGTCCCATCAATTCGGCTATGGGTTGGCGACGACTAAACGTGATGGTGACGCGAGCAAGGAAGAGGATGGAGGTCTTTTCATCTTTGTTACCCAGCGATATCCATGGCGGTCCGGATAAAAGCAGAGGGGTGAATGCCTATCGAGATTTCCTGGAATACGCGATGAATGGCATGATGCGGGAGATTGGTTCAGAGTCTGGTCGGGAACCAGGTTCACCATTCGAAGAGTCGGTCGCCCGAGTTGTCGAATCTGCGGGCCTTGAAGCGGTATTCCAGGTGGGGGTGGCTGGATACTACATCGACATTGGGGTTCGTCGCCGAGACGGAGATCGTTCGTACCTTCTGGGGATCGAATGCGATGGAGCGACGTACCATTCCTCCAAATCCGCACGTGACCGAGACCGACTCAGAGAGGAAATCATAAAAGGTAGGGGCTGGAACCTTCATAGGATCTGGTCGACGGATTGGTTCCTCAATCAAAAGGCAGAAGAAGAGCGATTGATTCGAAGGCTTCGTGAGGCGTTGGGATAGCTGCAATTTCGCGAGTCACTATTCGTGGATAAATGACGACACAAAAACCGAGTTTTGAAACCTAGTCTTTCTGCACCGCCACACTCTCGGATTCATCGAGACGGTAAAATCCAGTGATTGTTTTTCGCTGTGGTTCTCAAGCGATGTTAACCAGAAGTGTTTACTCCCCTTGAGCCGATCATCCCCATCCTTGAGCAGTCGCTTAGGTTCTCCATGGCGGACTTTGTCGACAGCATCGTTGGTCATGCCGATCCGTGGAAGCAACGATGGTTCCTTTCTCGCTTTTCCACGAGCAACTGCACGTTCGATGGTGCTTTGCGCGGCAAAGCCCGCTTCACCCACGCTACGGCAAGCAATACGAATTCGAAATTTCATTAAAGTCAGTGCCATTGGGCTTACGCACACCGCCAGATAAGTACCGCCCGCCGGGCTAAAACCAAACAGTCCCTGCCTGATGCACCAGCATCAGAAGAGCAGGGCAGGGGGGGCCTGGACTTGAGTAAATCTACGATTCGACTTGGAAATCGATCTCTCTGGGCTTTTTCATCGTCATAAACCTCACGCACGGACCTTCCGACTACCGATACCAATCCCAACGTGTCGTGGATCGCGGTTTAAGCGTCTAGCGACTTTGCTGTGTGGGTATTTAGGGGCGGATGGATCCAATGAAAACACAAAATAGGCGGCGTTTCCTCCTGGAATTGCAAAACTCATTGCGTTTCGCCTGCGTTCTTAGCGCAGGCACTTGCGCAGCGGTTTCTTGCTTTCCTGCCGGTGTCCAAGCGCAAGAAACCAACGGAGTTGCCAAGGCTGGGCACCTCAAAGCCATCGAGCAATGCGATACGGCAGAGGGCAAACCGGTGGGTCGTAAGCTCGCCGGCAATCAACTCGCTGGCAACCTGTGTGACGATGCAAACGGTTCTGGTGAGCTGGGTTCTGGTGGGGTTGGCCCCGTCGCATGCGATGGGGCTTCCGGGGCTGCTGGGGCTTGCGATTCGCTCGGTGCCTCCAGTGGAGCTTCCCAAGAGGAGTGCGTGCTGTTTCCATCGCTTGCGGCGACTCGCAAAGAGTGGGAGCAAAGCGGTTTTGTACTCCAGAACAACCTGACACAGTTTTACTTTGGGAACACCTCTGGGGGAGTCGAACGGGATTTTCGATACGCAGGCCACGGCGATTATTTGGCGAACTTTGACTTCGGGAAACTCATTGGCAAGCAGGGTGCCTTTCTGAAGCTCAGGGCTGAGCATCGTTTCGGGGAAACGATCAATGACGCGGCAGGCGTGGTCTTGCCCCCGACGATCGCCGGTGACTTGCCCGTGCTCGATAGCACGAACATCTACTTGACGAACTGCTTGTTTACCCAGGCTCTATCGGAGAGTTTCGTTCTGTATGCCGGTAAGCTCGACACGCTCGATGGGGACATGAACGCGTTTGCTCACGGCCGGGGGATCCGACAGTTCTCCAATGGCGCGTTTGTTGCCAACCCGATCGCGCTGCGCACGATTCCATACTCGACGCTCGGCACTGGGATGGCTTTCTTGATGGAAGGCGAGCCATGGCTGATTTTCAACGTCTTGAATGCGACCGATACGACGCGAACCGTCGGCTTGGATCAGCTCTTCAACGATGGAGTTGCCCTAGCGAGCGAAATGCGTATTCCAACGAATTTTTTCGGTAAGCCCGGGCATCAGCTCTTCGCTGGGACTTGGAACAGCCGGGATTTCACTTCGCTCGACCAGGACCCTCGGATTATATTCCCGAATGTACCGATCGCTAAGCAGTCTGGGTCATGGTCGTTGTACTGGAACTGCGATCAGTACTTGGTGTCCGATCCGTCGAATCCCAAGCGGGGTTGGGGCTACTTTGGCCGCGCCGGGATCGCCGACGAAGGGACCAATCCGTTGGGCTATTTCATGAGTGGAGGGATTGGAGGATCGAGTCCGATGCAGAGTCGGGAGCGGGATTCGTTTGGAGTGGGCTACTATTATGCGGCGACCAGCAACGAGATTGCTCCGTTTATCAACACCATCTTTGGTGGTTTTGCCGACGGCCAAGGGGTTGAAATGTTCTACAACATCGCGACGAGCAAACGCTTGACGATCACCCCGGACTTGCAAGTCCTGGTCCCCTCGCGTGAGGAAATCGACCCAGCATTGCTCGTTGGCTTACGAGCCAATTACAACTTCTAAAGACCCCGGGATTTGGAACATCCTGTGCAAAGCAGAGGGCACTTTCCTTTGTTTTGGTTTTGGACCCAAGGAGTCTTTCAAGTGTTTCTACTTCGAGTATTGATAGGAGCTTGGTTCGCGTTCTTTGCGAGCCTAGCTCTCTGTTTGGCTCAGCAACAATCCTTGGAGACCGAACTTTCAGCAATAGCTTCCGATTTGCCATCGGGATCGCCATCGGGATCGCCATCTGAATCTGCATCGGGATCTGGATCGGGCAGTTTTTCCAGCGACTTCTCGGATCAGGGTTTCCCAAGCTACAGCAGATCGGACATGGCAAGTTACGCCGACCTTGGGGCGATCGATTCTCCAAGGTCCTTTGTCGGAGGAGCTTTTTCGGAAACCGATGCGCTGAGCATGGGTTTGAATTTCAACGAGTTCCCCAAAGACTATCGCAATGGATTGCTCATTACCAAGGGCCGATGGGCGGTGAAATTTGGGGGGTATGTCAAGGCGGATTTGATCCATGACAGAGACCCAATCGACACGACGGATTTCTTTGATCCTGCGAGTATTCCTGTCGACGCTTTGGATCGAACCAACACTCGATTTCATGCTAGGCAAACCCGCTTGAACATGGATGCTCGGTGGATCACCGAGGCCGGAACTCCCCTTCGGTTCATGGTCGAGGGGGACTTCTATGGCTCGGGCAATACGTTTCGACTCCGACATGCTTATGGGGAATACGACCACTGGATTGTAGGTCAAACCTGGACGACCTTTACCCACCGAGCCGCGCTTCCCAACACGCTCGACAATGTGGGGGATGTCGCTAGCGTCAGCCGCCGACAAGCTCAACTTCGCTATACACGCAAGTGGTACGAGGACCGCTGGTCATGGTCCTCTTCGATTGAAAACCCCAATGCGCAACCCGATGAGTTTTTGCTTGATAATAACTTGGGGGTGGTCCGCAACCCGTTGCCTGATCTAGTCACACGCTTGCGGT
Organism: Planctomycetota bacterium; assembly: GCA_003671195.1. Lineage (GTDB taxonomy): Bacteria > Planctomycetota > Planctomycetia > Pirellulales > Pirellulaceae > JBKCUI01. Next base: position 1,313 of record QWPJ01000183.1, on the reverse strand, counting down.
ACACAGCGGATCGAGGTCAGATTCAGCTTGCGGGACTAGCCCGACAACTGGCTTACGAACCGAACCTTGAGCCCGTGCGCACCGGGCCTGGCGGTGGACTCAACGGCACGTTCTTTCTGGATATCGCCAAGCGTTGCCGAACGTATGGCGGAGTGCTTTGGGGGCGTGGAATCGGCAGTTACCGCGACTTGCCCGACTACGCGCTGGTCAGCGACAACCAGGGGCAGACGCTCGATTCGCTAGCCTGGTACTCGGGCCTGACCCACCAATGGAATACGAAGTGGTCGACGAATCTGACGGTCAGCGAAGGGACGGTTTCGAACCTGCCGGGGCAATCGCTCGATAGCATCCATCGCTTGAGATACCTGGCTGTGAATCTCATATGGCAGCCCAATCCGTACGCTTTCGCCGGGGCCGAATACTTGTGGGGCTCCCGCGAAAACTTCGGCTTGGATCAATCGGAAGCCAACCGATTCATGGTCAGCTTCGGATTTCTATTGCCTTAGACGCCGGGCAAACTCCATTCTCACTCTATGAGATCTCGCCAGCGATGCCCTTAGGTATAAATTTACAGATTCGCTGGAATCCGATAGGATGCAGTGTTTCGAAATCCTAAGGCTCGGCAGTCTGTTGCCTCCTGATCGAAACGACCGCCAACCCAACGTCTATTGGTATCCTATGGCCCACCAACCGATCCGCGAGAGCACCGACAAGATCCCCGTCCCAAGGGTCGCCAAGTGGCTCGTCCCGGTAAAACGCTTCCTGCACATCGAGGCTACCAGCGGCATCGTTCTGATGCTATCGACCCTGATCGCGCTTGTCATCGCCAACTCCTCTTGGGATCAAGCGTTCGAAAAATTCTGGCATACCCATGTGGCTTTCGAGTTCGGAAAACTCAAAATCGATGGGCACCTCGGTCACTTGATCGTCAACGACATCTTGATGACCATCTTCTTTTTTGTCGTGGGATTGGAAGTCAAACGCGAGGTGGTCGCCGGAGAGTTACAGGACCCTCGCAAAGCGGTCCTTCCGATCATCGGAGCCATCGGAGGGGTCATCGTCCCAGCCCTGATCTATCTGGCGATGCAGTTTGGCCAGGAAGGCCAACGCGGATGGGCGATACCTATGGCCACCGACATCGCGTTCGTCGTAGGAATCCTCGCACTTTTCGGTTCCCGAATTCCTTTCGGCCTAAAGATTTTTTTGCTGACCCTGGCCATCGTCGATGACATCCTAGCGGTTCTCGTGATCGCCACGGTCTTTACCGAAACGATCGCTTGGGGCTACCTCTTTATGGCACTGGCTGGCTTTGC
>QWPJ01000078.1 GCA_003671195.1 Planctomycetota bacterium | reverse complement strand
TCACTGCGAGCCGTTTTCGTAGTGCACTAGCACATCGAGCATCACCGGCTTGGCTACATACCAAATTCTTGATGCAAATTCAGCTGGCAAACATGCAGCCAATCTCGCGTTGGAAGACAATGCAAAAACAGTGCCGAACACTATTGGCTGGAAGCCTATCCCACGGGAGCACACCACGTAGCCAATCAGCGCAGCGTGACAAAGTCGTTGTGGTTCAGGAGCGACCATACCAACATGATTCGATCGGGCATAATCCGATCGGGGATCGATGATCCTTGGCCTATCCCATCCTCGGGCAAGCTCCGCCATCGCTCCATCGCCCGCCTGCTGGCACCAACCATCGACTCGTCGGCCCGGATCCCCAAGATCTGCTGGAACGCTTGTTCGATAAACTCCTGCTCCTCGACCCGACCCCCCTGCCCCTCGCGGCCGATCCGCTCGGCTATGCGCACCGCAGAGTCCAAAACCAATCGACTGTTGCTCAGCGCCAAGGCCTGCTGGGGAACGATGCTCTGGTCTCGCCGATAACATTCCTTGACCAACGCTTCGTCAAACGTCGTCAAAAACAGGTTCCGCTCGTTGTTCGAATGAAAGAAATACAAACTGCGTCGGAGCGAATCGGCCTGCTGGTTCATCGGCACCGAAGGGCCTCCAATCGTCGCGTCCAAACTCCCTGCAAGCGATAGAATCGAGTCCCGCACTACCTGAGACTCCAGCCGAATCGGGCTTCGCCTCCACAAGAGCCGATTGTCCGGATCGATCGCGGTTGCCGACGGAGCCCCCGCTAGACTCGAATGCCTGCGATAAGCCTCCGAGGTGAGCATCAGCCGATGCATGTACTTCATGCTCCACCCATGCGACATCAACTCCGCTGCCAACCAGTCCAAAAGCTTTTGATGCTCGGTCTTGGTCCCTTTGTTTCCAAAATCAAAAACGCTCGACACAAGGGGCTCACCAAAATGCCGATTCCAAAGGTGGTTGACGGCCACTCGGGCCGTGAGCGGATTTCTCTCGTCCGTGATCCACTTGGCCAACGCCGTTCTTCGTCCAGAACTGGTCTTGGGAAACTCGGGTTTCGGATCGTCCGCCCCGGAGTTTAGGAACCGTGTCGCGCTCCACTGAGCACCGACGAATCGGACCAAATCTCCGTCAGGGTTGTGGAGCTGCTCCTGGGCATTGGCAAGCCCCCCTGCGGCTTGATCGAGCTCCTTTTGCGCAGCGTCCTTTTTCTCCGGGACAGCTTTCAACAAGCTGATCTGAGCTGCCGTGTGCTGCAAGCTTGCCTTGGCCAACTGCCACTTGCGATCCTGAAGAGCCCAATCCCGCTGAGCGAGCGCCTGGGCGTTCTTTAGCTCCGTCAGATCCGAATTGGATCCCGAACGTGCGTCGATGCTTTGTTGGTCTTCGAGCGCCCAACGCTTCTTCCAAGCCTCGTGCCGCAATTGCAGAGCCTCGATCTCTTCAAGCCCCGCAGCGTGCTTTTGCTCGGCTTGCTGCAACTCGAGCTTGGCGACTTGCAATGCATCCTGTGGCCCAAGGCTCATGCCGTTGCCGGGCTCTCGCAGTTGCACCGAATCCCCGAGCGTCTGGATTCGGATCTCATGAAAGGCGACTTGGACGTCGAAGGCCGTCAATTGCAACGCACCGGCTTGCCGAGCCACAGGGCTTTTCCAAGCCACCTTGGGTTGGCCGTCCAGCGCAGCGTTGATAAGCTGGCCGCGAACCTGTAGATGCAGCGTGTACTCTTTGTTGAGTTCGACCGGATGCGACGCGCGGCCCTCAGGGGGATAATGATAAGTCCCATTCTGGGCATAGGAGGCTTGGACTTTGGGATCTGGACCATGGGCGCTGACATAGACCATGATCTCGCTGTCCTGGGGACCTGGCATGATCGTCCCGTCGGCTTGGGTCGAGTCGAACGAGACCCCGACGCTGCGATAAGTGCTCCCGCCAAGGATGGTAAATCGCAAGGTCAAATCGAAATCGCTCGGAGGATTTTCCAGCCACCGCAAAACGCTGCGGCTCTGGCCGTCTTGAAGCTGCTGTAGCTTTCCAGGCTCCAACTCCCACCTGCCGCCATAGGATTTCCATCGCTCGGGCGAGAGCGTCTCGAACTTTTCTTCGACAAGAACTTTCGCAGGATCGGTTTTCGGCTTGGGGTCCGTGTCGGATTTTGTTTTTCGATCCTCGTGGGCTTGGAATTCGGCTTGAGCCGTGGCGAGTTTGTCTTTGGCTGTCTGGACCGCTTGGGTGAGCCCTGCGAGCGACCCACGAGCCTTTTCGATTTGGCTGGGGATGACCCATTCTCGGCGTTCGGGTTGCCAAGCCACCCCAGGGAGATCGACGGTTTGGATTTCTAAGGGGATCTGTGCGAGAAACTCAGGGATTGCCGGGTTCATGATCGCCGATTTGTCGGGCGAGGACTCTTGGCCTCGCTCAAAGCGATACGTCGGCAAATCCATGAAAGCGTCGAAGACTCGGGGGAGTCCGTTTTTGGCAAAGTCGCTTTCGCTCTGGACCGAATCGAGCCGAACGTGATAGGGTTCAAAGATCGCTCGCATCCGGTAGTAATCGGTCTGCTTGATCGGATCGAACTTGTGATCGTGGCACTTGGCACAGTTAATCGTCAGGCCTAAAAACGCCTTGCTCACATGCTCGATCGTTTCGTCCATCCATTGGTTTCGATTGAACAGGAAGTAGTTGCGAGCCAGGAATCCGGTGGCACGAAGATCGCTGAAGTCCTCGGGAGCGAGCTCGTCGGCCGCGAGCATCCGTTGGATCATTTCATCGTAAGGTCGATCGTTATTGAGGGATTCGATGATCCAATCGCGCCAGTGCCACATATGCAGTTGGCTGTTGCGGAGTTGGTCACCGAGTCCCCACCAATCGCTAAACCGCCATACGTCCATCCAGTGTCGGGCCCAGCGTTCGCCGTGCTTGGGATCCTCGAGCAATCGGTCGATGGTCGATTCATACCAAGTTGCATCCCACTGGCTCGGCAGGCTGTTCCACTCTTGGGCTTGGGGTGGTAAGCCGATCAGATCGACATAGAGCCTGCGCAGCAGCACGTCGTTGGGGGCTTGGGGCTGGGCAACGATACCGCGCTGGGTGTGGAGTTCGTGTAGGAAAGCGTCGATCGGATGCGAGGGCCCGTTTTGTGCGAAGGGGACTGCTGGAGCGACCAGGGGTTGGAAGGCCCAGTGCTTGCGGGGATCTGGATCGGGTTGTTCGTTGGGGATGCCTTGGGCCCCCTGGCCGATCCATCGCTCGATGATTTCGATCTGCTCGGGTTTGAATGGTTCTCCTTCGTGCTCCGGAGGCATGCGAATGCCCGGCTCGCTGCTCGAGACTCGCTGGATGATCCTGCTTTGGAGAGGTTCATTCGGGACGATCGCCGGTCCCGAATCGCCCGCTGCAAGGATACTTTCGAGCGTATCGAGCCTTAAGGAGGCTTCTTGGCGGAGCGGACCGTGGCAGGCAAAACAGCGCTCGCGCAGGAGTGTTTTGACTTGCTTTTCGTATTCGATCGTCGGGTTGGATTTGTCAGGGCCCTGTTCGGGGGCTTGAGGTTGGGCGTTGAGCGGAACAGAACCAAGCACGCACAGCCAAGCCACGAGCCCAGAGCACAAGATCAGGGATTTGGAACTGCTCAAGGGGATTGGCATGTTGGGTCGTTGGCCCAGGGAGATGGGCAATGAAGTTAGGCGGGGATATCAAGTCCTACAGTATAAGCCATAGCGTGGTGCCATCGAGTGGAATTGCGCTGAAGAAAGGTTCGGCATGTTCCAAGAGATTTTTTTCCAACTCGGGAGCTTGTCTGCTACCAAACGATTCGGCCAGGAAACTATACTCGGAGGATCTTTTCGAACTCATGGCGTTGGTTCGAAGGTCGTTTAGTGCCTCTCGATGTTAGGGACTTTGGATCCATGCGATTTTTTTACTCTCTGTTGGCAATGGTTTTGGCTATGGCATCACATCCTCTCCATGCTCAAACTCCTGCGACGCAAACACCCATGCGGACTCTTGGGACCATCGAGCGCTTCAAGCCGGAGTTTGACAAGCTTCTGCCGGTCGACTCGAAACTCGAGGTCTTGGCCGACGGGTTCACTTGGACCGAAGGCCCGCTGTGGATGGGTGACGACAAAAATGGCTACTTGCTCTTTACCGACATTCCTCGCAATTCGATTTTCAGTTGGTCGAAGTTCCATGGAATCAGCTTGTTCATGGAGCCTTCTGGCTACACCGGGGTGACCTATTATGGGCTTGAGCCGGGAGCCAACGGGTTGCTCAAGGACTCCGATGGCAATCTCGTGATGTGCGAACACGGGGACCGTCGCGTGAGTGTGCTGACACCAAACGGGGGCAAACGAACGCTTGCGGACAATTACAAGGGCAAGCGGCTCAACAGCCCGAACGATGGGGTATTGAAGTCCAATGGAGACATCTACTTCACCGATCCGCCGTATGGACTGCCACAACGCGAGAAGGATCCACGACGAGAGCTGGACCATTTCGGAGTGTATCGGATCTCGAAGAATACCGGAGAGTTGACGTTGATGACCACCGAATTGGCAAGACCCAATGGGATCGGTTTTTCGCCCGATGAGAAAACACTCTACGTCGCACAGAGCGATCCGAAGAAAGCGATTTGGATGACCTTTGAGGTCAAAGACGACGGCACGCTCGGTGCGGGCAAACTGTTTTACGATGCGACCGAGGAAGTCGGCAAGCGGCCTGGGTTGCCCGATGGGTTGTCGGTCGACAAGCAGGGGAACGTTTGGGCCAGCGGTCCTGGAGGGATCTACGTCTTTAGCAGCGCAGGGGTTTTGCTCGGTATGATCAATACCGGCGAGCGAACCAGCAACTGCTGTTTTGGCGAAGACGGCTCGACTCTATTTGTCACCGCCGATAGCAACCTGTGCCGAATCCGTACCAACGCCACTGGCTTATAGTTGGTTCGTCGCAAAAGCGAGCAGACAAAGAACCAACGGCCCAAGGAGCCAAAGGCATAGATGGCCCCAAGTCAATCGCCACGCGACGGACTGGGCCGATTATCGATGGGCAAACCTCGATCCCTAGAACCGTCGTAGAGTCGTTTATGTCTGACGAGAAGTATTCGAGTTTGCCCGCCGGAGCCAATGAGTTATCCGGTACACTCCGCAGTACACTCCGCAGCACACCCCGCAGCGCAGCGGAGTCGGCCGAGCCATCCAAAAGGCTCACGTCCCTCGATCAATTTCGCGGGTACACCGTGCTTGGGATGCTCATTGTCAACTACTTTGGAGGCTACCAAGCTTGTCCTCAGGTGCTCAAGCACACGCACGATTACTGCAGTTATGCCGATACGATCATGCCGCAGTTTCTCTTTGCGGTGGGATTCTCGTTGCGTTTGACGGTCGGTCGACAACTCCAAAGCGGAGCCTCATGGCAGACCTACGGTAGGATCGTGCGGCGTCTCTTGGGCTTGGCCTTGGTCGCATTCGTGGTCTATTCGGTCTCACCGCGAGCGGCTTCTTGGGAAAAGCTCCAGGAGATTGGGATTTTGGGAGCGATCGCCGAACCGCTCAAAAGACAATGGTTCCAAACCTTGATGCACATCGCCGTGACCTCGTTGTGGATTGTACCGGTGATTCATCGTCCTTTTTCGACTCGACTCGCCTGGATGCTCGGTTCGGCCACCTTGCACGTGGTCCTCTCGTATCTTTTTAACTTCACTTGGTGCAACACCGATCCGAATGCGATCGATGGGGGGCCGCTGGGGTTCCTCAGTTGGACGATTCCGGCGATGCTCGGCACGTTTGCATGCGATTGGTTTGTTCCGAGTCGATCTGCCGATGCCAAGCCGATCGTACCGAGTCGAGCCATAGGCTTGTCGGTCATCACCGCTTGTCTCTTGATGCTGCTCGGATATGCCTTTTCGTGTGCAACAAGGTTCTACGATGTGGCGTCTGCGAGCACCAATGGCGAAACCAATGCGCTCGTGTTAGCGAAGATTCCTGCGGACCCGGTCGTACCGGATCGGTCGCGTGTGGAGTCCAAGATTCGAGAAAACACGATGACGGCTTGGTTTGCCGAACCCCCGTTTGTCAAACCCCCGAGTCGATCGGAGCGGCAGTGGAATTATTGGATGATGAGTCAGCGCGCCGGGACACTTTCCTATCTGACGTTTGCTGCAGGTTTTTCGCTTGCGATCTTTGTGCTGTTTTATGTCCTGTGCGATTTGGCCGGGGCGCAGCTCCCCATTTTCAAGACCTTCGGTACCAATGCTCTGGCCGCTTATGTTCTGCACGATCTTGTCTCGAATGCCGTGCAGCCATTTTTTCCTAAGGATTCACCGATGTGGTACGCCTATTCGGGGCTAGGTCTATTTTGCTTGATCACTTGGCTGTTTTTGAGAAGCCTTCAGCGGCAAAACATTTTCTTGCGGGTCTAGATCGTAGACCGCTCGGACTGCGAGATCGTTTAAGTCTCTTGGCCGAACTCGGGGATTCGCTCTTGGTCGGCCTGCTTGGCGATGAGCGTTTTGGTCCGTTGGATGAAATCGGATTTGTAGTTGGCCACTTGCTGCTCGCTGAGCTCTAAGGCTTGGGCGGTTTCTTTGTTGCTCATCCCTAGGACGATGAGCAGTTCCATGCACTTGAGCTTTTGGAAATCACCCTTTTGCTTCCATTTGCCGATTTGCTCATCAAGGGCTTGGCGCAGCACGTTTTCCTCGCGATCTTTTTGCTCTCCGGAGCGAACGATGCTGCTTGCTTGCCGACCTCCGGAGGGAAGGCGTTGGATCGCATCGCTGGAGTTCTCCTGGGTGACAAGCTGCGTTGCATGCCGACGCCCTTCGCGGCGCAGATGGTCGGTCAGTTTGTACGAAGCGATCGAAAACAGGTAGCTCTCCAAAGGCCGAGAGCAATCAAAATTCGGTAGGCTATTGAGGAACCCAATGAAGGTGTCTTGGACGATGTCCTCGGCATGGGCTCGGTCGGCGAGCCGAGCACTGACATAGGCCAAAAGACGGCCTTCGAATCGGTCGATGAAATCCTGCCAAGCCTGCGTCTGGCCCCTTCGGATGTTCTCGACCAGTATGCTATCGATCTGCGGTTCGCTCATTGTTCAAGAGAACTCCTTGCGATTCCGCGATCGTTTGGCTAGCAACCCGGTGAGTCCCGAGGCGCTGGCCAGGATTGCAAGGGCACCGAGGGCCCCTTGGCCGACCCATTGAACCCTTTTGGCCGTGACGGATTCGCGTTCCCATCGATGGATTTGTTGGATTTGATCAGGGCCGATGTGCACCAATCGCCAAAGTTGGTGGTAGGTACCACTGGGTCGATCGAGTACCAGTTCGTATTGGGTATCGGCTTTGACCAATTGGGTAGTCAAAAACTCCGGTGTCAGTTGTTCGATTTGAGAAGCCTGCGTGTGGGTCAGGACATACTGATCGAGCACTTTTTGAACCAGTTCGACCATCTGTTGATCCATCGCAACGAGGCATTCCTGAGCCGAGGACTCGACGGAACTTTCGATCGCTACCCGCACGACTTCGTTGTCGACGACTCGGTCTTTGACCCAAGAGGGAGTTTTCGGATCCCAGATCGGGCTCTGGTTGCCAGGCCATGTCGAGTCGACTTCGGCTAGCGAGTCGGTCGCACTGCTCGCTGGGGGATCGGTGGGTGCTTTCCCTAGATTGTTGATCGATGCAGCCGGCAGGAAATCGGCAAAGGCTTCGCGCATCGCGCGTTTGACCTCGCGGTTGATCTCCTCCTCCGAGGCATTCGGATCGAGTTTCGCGGAGATCGAATCGAGTTTCTTGGCCATTTGCTGAAGCGAGTTGGTCATCCATGAGAGGGACTGTTGGGCCGCCCCGTAGGCACCTGGAACCCCATTAGCACTTGGAACTGGGGTTTGGGAATCCCCGTTGGGTTCGGATTCCTGAGCGAATCCCAGCGAGCAGGCCAAGCCGAGCAGGAGGGTCCAGGTAAGGGTCCAGTAACCTCGGGAGTCGATAGGTTCGGTGTTCGGAGCTTGATTAAGCATGTGCATCCTTTCCTTGCGAGACCTTGCGAGCCAGTTGGGGGTGCGACGGATCGATCCATGGAGAGGCTATTTGGACGGCCAGCGAGGTTGTCCCGGCCATCCACAAGCACCATGGGCTCGGGAAATAGAAAAACGCTTGGACCAGTCCTGCCATGAGCATACTCCAGAGGATTGCCCACATCGAAAACTTTTTCTTTCTTAAGGCATCGGATTGCCGCCACCAACGCACGATCCACATCAGGCCGGCGAAGAAGGCCATATGGCCGGCAAGATTCGGAAGTTGGTCGGCATCGTAGAAACCTTTCAACGAGCGATTGAACTCCTTGCCCAACCAAGGCGTTTGGAAGGAGGACGAAGCATTGAGGATCGAGTTCCATGGGATCAGCAAAAATTCGCTGAGTTGAAAGCTGATGGCCCCGAGGATCAGGCCGGCGACCATCATGGCAAAGCGAAAGGCGATCGAATCCTCCTGCTTGGATTCCCAGCGTCGGGCAAAGGATACGACGGTCCAACTGCACAGGATCGACATGAGGGAAAGCCAAGCAATGGCGCCCAGGGCCTGAGAGTTCCATATGCCGTTGGCCGATTTGAGGTACCCGTTGGAAACGGCGACGAAGCCACCGGCGATCGAGGTGACGGCTGCGATCAGGCCTGAGAAGGTCAGGGACTGCATCCAACTGTGAGCCGAGTTCCAGAAGTCTCTCTGGGCCAGGGTCTGCTGCTGCTGGGCCCTCCAGATCCGTTTGGCTTCTTTAGTCGATACAGGCTTGCTGGATAATGGTTTGCTTGATGCTTGTGTGCTGGGCCGGTTCGCATTGGCTGCGGTTCCAGGTCGAATGGTGGCCGTCGGATAGCCGACGGTTTCCTGCATGGCTAAGGGGCTGGCGATTGTCCTGGGATCCTTGGTCGATGGGGTTTTGCGAAGGTCATCGGCAGTTATGTGGCCGAAGAACCATAAGCTGTAGTAGATCGCATAGGCACCCAGGATCGAGCCCAAGACCGCCGAGGCACCCGAGATGGCCAGGATCACGGCGATCGCGACCAGGGCGGCGATCGAGTTGCTCGAATCCTTGTTCGAGCTAACCCCGAACCATGATTTCGTACTTTCTAGACCGCCGCGGACTTGAAGAAAGATCGGCTCTCGTTGGAGCATTTCGCGATGCCCATCGATTCCAATCGTAAAAAAAGCTTGGATCCTCTGCATCGGGCTCAGGGGCTCACTGGTCGTCGGGATGGCTTTTTGGGGTTTGGCCTGCGCGTTGGCTTGTGCCGCCGGATCACTGGTCCTTGCATAGGCGCCGGTCCTTGCATAGGCATTGCCCGGGGTTGGTTTGCCGTGGGTTGGTTGACCGATCGCAGGGCTGCTTGGCATGAGGGGTGAAACAAAACCCGCGGCGGTCAATTCGAAGCCCAGGTCATGGAGCAACTCGCGACCATCGCGATAACGGTTTATTGGATTTTTGGCCAAGCTCTTTCCGATCACGTGCGCTAGGCCCTCGGGGAGCATCGATAGGTCGGGGTCGGCCGTCAGGTGTTTGAGCAAGATCTCTTGGGTGCTTTGGCCATCGAATGGTACCGTACCGGTGAGCATTTCGTAGAGGATGATCCCGAG
>QWPJ01000015.1 GCA_003671195.1 Planctomycetota bacterium | reverse complement strand
TCCATCGATCCAAAACCGACCCTAGGGTCGGCCCCTTGTCGCTTGACCTCCTCAGGAGCGATCCGTTTCCATGAATACCTCGAACCACACCCCTGAGCCAGATCGAGCCGTTCCTGCCCATATCGATCCTGATGGTCCTGACGACTCGACGCGAACTGTCTATCGACTCGCTCCAAGGGACGAAGAACAAGCTCTCTTGGAGGTAGCGCGCGATCATCTCGAATCCTTCCTCGGCAGACAGGATAGCAACCAAAGCCAATCGCCTCATTTGCGGATCGCGTCGGTTTCTACCGGGCGCGGCCAAGCCGCCGAGGCCATTGCGAGAGAGTTCCCATCGACGCATGTGCTGCTCTGGTACATCGACCTGTTCCATCAGCAACGGTCGGTCCAGCATTGCCAAATCGACGGCTCGGAAAACGCTTCGCAGGTCCCTGCGAACCTGAGTATCCGATGCCTCGCCGATTTGCCCGAGGACAAACTCGATTTGGCAATCGTTCCATTGCCTCATCGAGGGGAACAGGAACTGACTCGGGACTATCTTCAGCAATGTTATGATCGACTCGAGGTGGGCGGAACGCTCATCGCCTCGGTCGATAACCCTAAAGACAAATGGCTTCATGACCAACTGAAATTGTACGAAAAGAGCGTCCGTGTACGGGAGCATAAAGAGGCCCGAGTCTATTTGGTCGAGAAGACCAAGCCCTTGAAGAAACTCAAGGATTTTCGATGCGAGCTGGCTTTTCGCGACTGCGACGAGTTGGTTCAGCTGGTCACCCGACCCGGCGTTTTTTCCCACCGCCAACTCGACAACGGGGCTCGGCAATTGCTCGATGCAGTCGATGTCTATCCCGAGGCGCGATTGATCGATATCGGTTGCGGGAGCGGCTCGGTATCGCTTGGCCTAGCCATGCGAGATTCGGCCGCGACGATCCATGCGGTCGATTCGAATGCCAGAGCCATTTGGTGCGTCGAGCAAGGAGCTGCCAAAAACAACCTCAAAAATATCACCACCGAACTCAACGCCAATGGCGATTACACGCAACCGGGAACTTTCGATATGGCCCTGACCAATCCGCCCTACTTCGGCGACTTTCAAATCGCCGAGAAATTGGTCCTGGCCGCCCTTCGATCCCTGCGCTCAGGCGGCCGCTTGGTCCTGGTGACCAAGCAACCGAGCTGGTATCAAGAGAACTTGCCCCGATGGTTCCAGGATTGCGAGGTTTTTCCCTCGGGCCGCTATCATATCGCCTCGGGAATCAAACCCGCGAATGATACCCCAACGACCCCTTTATCCACGATCGGCTAAATGCTCCCAGAGCCGACTGCTCGAACGGATCCCTCGATAAAAATCGTTCAAACAGAACTTCTCGTTGGGGCTATGGGCACCGTCGTCGTCCAAACCCCAGCCGATGAGCAAGACATCACAGCCCAACGCATCGACCATCTGAGCGACAATGGGGATCGATCCTCCTTCGCGAATCAACACCGGCTTGACTCCGAAACCTTCTTCGACGGCTCGGACAGCCCCCTTCATGAACTTGGAATTCGGATCGACCACCACTCCTCGGCCTCCATGCAAATCGATGACCTCGACCCGAACTCCCGCCGGGGTATGGGCTGCGATGAACTCTCGGAGCTGTTTGCCAACCGTTGCCGGATCTTGATTCGGGACGAGTCGAAAACTGATTTTAGCCCCATTCCAGGAAGGAATGACTGTCTTGCCACCCTCGCCTTGGTATCCACCCAGTAGGCCATGGACATCGAACGTCGGCCTTGCCCATCGCCGCTCGAGCGTGCTGTACCCGGTCTCACCGCTGAGAGCATCGACTCCCAGGGCTTCGGCAAACTTGGTATCGCAAAAGCCCATCGAGTCCCACATGGCCCGCTCGGAAGCCTCAAGTTCCACGACCGGGTCGTAGAATCCAGGCAACTGAATCCGGCCATCGGGGGTTTTGATTTCCGTCAGGATCCGCGCCAGTGCTAGGCCAGGGTTGGTGACAGCTCCCCCGAAAGAGCCTGAGTGCAAATCCATTTTCGGTCCATGGACCCTCAGCTCGAAATAAGCGATCCCGCGCAGTCCGTAGGTGATCGCCGGCTGGCCCTTGGCATACTGCGAAGAGTCGCTGATGACGATCACATCGCAAGCGAGCTTCTTGGCAATCTCCGGTAGCTTGGCCTCGAGAACCTCGCTCCCCTGCTCTTCTTGCCCCTCGATCAAGAATTTGATTTGGACCGGCAATTTCATGCCGCAGTTTTTCCAAGCCAACACGCTCAGTACATGCGTGAGCATTTGGCCTTTATCGTCGGTCGAGCCTCGGGCGTAGATGTTTCCATCGCGCACCGCGGGCTCAAACGGCGGAGTATTCCACAGCTCGAGTGGATCGGCAGGTTGGACGTCGTAGTGTCCATAGACCAATACCACCGGTTGGCCTTCGACCCTCTCGGTCTCGGCATAAACCAACGCGGGACCTTGGCCAGCAATCAACTCGGTCTTGAGCCCCGCAGAACGGAATTGATCGGCCACCCAAGCGGCCGCTCGGTCCATCTCGGACTTCTTGGTGCTGTCGGCCGAAACGCTCGGGATTCGCAACAGTTCAAAAAGCTTTTCGAGATGAGCGTCTTGGTGTTCAACTAAGTAGGCATCGAGTTGCGCAAATTTAGACATGCAGGTTCCTAGGAAAACGAACGCTTTTTTTAAAAAACTTTGGAATTCTGGTACACTATATCCAATCATAAGCCCGCGTGGGAGATTTCATGCAACTCCCCATGCGAAATCTTCTCTCGGTTAGATCACTAGGTAGGATCACTAGGTAGGATACATTCGAGGAACCCAAGACGATGTCCAATGCGAGCGCCTCTGCAGTGGTTGAAGAGGTAACCCAGGAAAAAGAGCCCGGCAAGAAGCCCAAGCGGCAACCGAGGTACCACGTCATCCTTTGGGATGACCCCGAGCATACTTACGATTACGTCATTCGCATGATGAAAGAACTCTTTCACATGACCGATACGGCAGGTCGAAAATTGGCAGAACAGGTCGACAAGACAGGCCGCGCTATCTGCCTGACGACAACCATGGAACTGGCTGAACTCAAACGCGACCAAATCAAAGCCTACGGAGCCGATCCGATGAGCATGAAGTCCAAGGGAAGCATGTACGCCTCGATCGAACAAGCTCCCTGAAGAGGCCTTCGAGCGACCCGTGGATTGGAACGAGGTAGCCCCTCGGACCGAATTAGCCCCACCGAGCAAGCTGTCTTATTCTTGCACTTCGGGCGATTCGGATTTTCCAGGTTGCTGATCGACCAAGATCCTGTAAGACTCCGAGTCCAGATCGTCGTATTGACCGCTGCGGATGCAATACAAACAGGCAAACAGTCCTGCGGCACCCAACAGGATCGCAAGCGGAAGTGCGATAAAAAGGACACTCATGAGTTTTTCTCCTGCCGGTGCGGGAACGTCCGAGCCGACCAAGCCATCATCAAAACGGTGATCCCAGAGATCGGCATGAAGATCGCCGCAATCAACGGATGGATATAGCCGGTCATCGCCAAGCCCACGGTCAGTGCATTGTAAAGCAACGACGCAGCAAAGCATCGATGGATGGCCCTGACGGCATTGCGCGACGCATCGAGCAATCGTGGTATCGCTTCCAAATGGCGTTCTCCGATGAATATCGGAGCGTTCTTCATGGCCAGCTCGCAGGGGCCTCGCACTGCAATTCCAACATCGGCCGCCGCCAATGCCACCGCATCATTGACCCCATCGCCAACCATCACCGCAGTGGCTCCCTCGCTTCTTAGCTCACCGAGTCGCTGCAACTTTTGCTCCGGACTCAATCCACCATGGCAAGCGACCAACTCGACACCGCCAGCCGACAACGCATCGGCTATCTGCTGAACCTGCGGAGAATCATCTCCAGAGAGTATCGCCAGCTTCCATCCTCGATCCCGAATCTGCCGCAAACTCGAAACTAGATTAGGGCGTATCGAATCGCCCAGTCGAAATTTCCCTTGTGACTGACCATCGACCCATACGGTCACTTCCCGAGACGTATCGCTCTGCTCGATGGGCGTTTCAGACCTTCCGATGAAAACCATCCTGCCGTCGACTCGTCCATAGATCCCCCGGCCAGCCTCCTGACGGACTTGACTCACACGGACCGAATCGATCCGACGATCGAACTCTTCTGCCCCAAACTCCGAACGCCCGTAATCGACCAACGCCCGAGCCACCGGATGCTCCGACTCCAATTCGATCCGAGAGATACTCAGGAGCAGCTCTCTCGGGCCGCTCCAGTCGATCACCCGCAGATCACCAAAGGTCAAAGTGCCTGTCTTATCCAGACACATCAACCCCGGTTTGGCCAGTCTCTCAAGCGAGTTGCCGTCGCGAATCCATATCTTTTCCTTCGCCGCTCTTCCAATCGCTACCGTGATGACCAAAGGTGCTGCGAGTGCAAGGGCGCACGGACAGGCAATCGTCAGGAGCGAGACGGTCCGCTCGACGGATACCTCCCAGCCCCGGCTGACCGACCAAAAACCAGCCGTCAGGATCGCTAGCCCCAGGATCACCCATACGAAAACTCTTCCCACGCGATCGGCCAACTGGATCAGCGGCGTTCGATCCGTTGTGGCCTCTTGGACCCAATCGGAGATCTGACCCAAACGACCCTCCTGGACCGTTCGCTCAACGGTCATCTCGATGGTGGAACTCAGGTTCAGTGAGCCCCCGATCACCGAGTCTCCAACCCTAACGCGCTGCGGTCGACTCTCCCCGGTGATAAACGCCGTTTGAAGCTCGCTCTGCCCGCTCGATACGATCCCGTCAGCCGGGACCGTGACCCCGGCCCGGACCTCGACCCGCTCTCCAGGCCGCAAGTTCTTGGCAAGGACCACATTGCGGCTGCCATCCTCGCACAATCGGATCGCCTCGATGTCATGAAACCGCAGCAACTTGGCGATCGATACCCCCGAACGGTATTGAGCACGGAATTGGATGTAACGCCCGACGCGAAGCAGCAACACCAAAGAGGCCAAGGAGTCAAAGTAAACATGGCCTCGGCCCGTAGCGGCCCCGACCAGACTGCCGATCGTCCCGACCAACAATCCGGTTGCGACCGGCACATCGACATGAGGTATTCCACTTCGGAGCGACTGCCAAGCAGAGCGAAAGAAGATACGCCCTGGGAAAACAGTCGCAAGCAATCCCAGAAGCGCGCCGACCCAACGCAAAAAACGCTCATGCTCGGAGGCGATCCCAGTCGATTCGCCCGCATAGAGCGAGATGCCAATCCACATCGCATTGGCTGCCAGAAAAAACGCGACCGCAATCCAGAACCAATGCTCCCGCCTTAACCTGCCGTCGGTCTGGTCCTCCGTTCCCTCAGGGCTCCATGGCCCGAGCGCATAGCCGAACCTCGCCAAATACTCAGCCACACGAAAAGGAGCCGTACGGCTCGGGTCGTAGATCAACTCGAGCGATTGGTCGCTGAGTCGAACCTGTGCAGATCGCAGACCCGGGAGCGTAGGTGGAAGGCTCTCGATGAGCCAACAACAGGCCGCACAATGGAGCCCTTCGACACCCAAGCGAACGCGGCATGTCCCATCGCCCATTGCATCGACCTGGACACCCGCTTGAGTCAAATCCTTGAGAATCTCCGAGGCTCGGACTTGCGGTACAGGTTCTGATTCCTGATCGGAAAGGGAGCGCAGGGCATAAAAGTTTTCCAGTCCAAGCTGATGGATCAACGAATAAGCACCCATGCAACCTTGGCAGCAAAAAAACTTCGAAGCACTCTCCTGCTGGTCGCTCGGCCCGGGTCTCAAACTCCCATCTTGGACGACTCGGCCCGAGAGTCTCTCAGCAGCGAGAATTTCCGCAGCGATTGCTTTTGAACCCAAGCCCCAGGTCTCTTTGCCACGCACGAGGGTCTCCAAGCCGCAATGCGCACAGAGGACTTTCGTCGGGGTGTGCTCCGAACGATCAGGGGCTCTGGAGGCTGGAGTCAAGGTTTCCTTCATCGTGGGACCCAATGGCACTTTGGCATCTACTCGGCCGAGCAACACGGGAGCTCGATGGCTTCCAAGGCCTCGATCGCCGCTGCGTCGAGCGAAGGCTTCGGTCCGGAGCCTTGGGTGGAAATCGACGGCTGTCCCTGGGCATCGAATCGCGAGAGATCGATCCCCGAGAGGTCGATCGATGCGCGAGAGCTTAGCGTCCATAGACCAAAACCGATAAGCAACAACGCGGCTATCCATTGCATGGCCTTGGGGTCCATCCTTCGGAGCCACCTGCCTCCCCAGGCTACGGCCGAGAGCGATGGGAGTGTCCCGAGCCAAAAGGCTCCCATCATCGCCATGCTGGCCAAAACGCTTCCGGCGGCACCCGAGGCGATCGCAAAAAGATACAGCCAACCACAAGGGAGCCAAGTGCTCAAAAATCCCCAAACATACGCATTGAGGGTCGGCCGTTTGGTTTTGATGCGAACTCGAATCCGAGCGATCATCGCATGCCACAAGGCCATCGACTTCGAATGCACAACCCCTTGAGCCGATCCCCAGAACAACTTCCAAAGGCGCAGCATTCCGATGGCCAAAAGGACCGTCCCGACAATCAGCGATGCGGCCTGTCCTATCCCCCAACGGCCCGCAAGTCCCTGGCTGGCCGATGCGATCGAACCGATCAGCAATCCGAGAATCAAGTAGGTCGTCAAGCGCCCGAGGTGGTAGCAAACCAACGGGAACAACTTAGGTATACCAAACCCTCCCCAGATTCCTTGGGCCCTCGGGGACTCCAGGGACGATGCCGAGCTGACCGAACTCGTTGCGATCAACACAAACGGTCCACACATGCCCACACAGTGCAGAGAACCGAACAGCGATGCGGTCATGACGGCCAAGAGCAATTCGATCATCGCAAGCTCCAGTCGATGGTTCGCTCGGCGATGAATCGCTGGCCCGATGGAGTCGATAGCTCCAAGGCGACTTGCCATTTCCCATCGCGATCGATCTCGAGAGCTGCGAAATAAACACCAGGCTCCCTCGGGCTCTCGGTCAACGCGACGCGACGATTTTCCGCCACACGCGTCAAGTGGTACGCAAGCAGGGTTCCCGTCGCTCCCGAGACCGCTTTGCCCTCGACGTCCTCGACAACCACTCGAATTCCAGCCGGTTCCGAGGAACGATCAAAGCGAGCCTGCCAGCCCAAACGCTCCGACTCTTGAAGTTGGTCTTTGTGGACCTGCCAGTCGACGGCTCGGTTGCTGTAATCGGGCAAAGGACGAAAGGATGGGTCACCTACGGCAAGTGCCAACGCAATGCCCGCGATCCCCAAATTGATCCCGAACAGACCAAGAATGAACGCGGTCCAGAGGGCAGCCGACTTTCTCTCGGATGCCCCATTCGAGGGTGCCGGGCTCGAACCCGTTCTGCTTGGTTGGTCGATACTGTGCATGTTGGGAAATTTCCTCCCTTTGTTTTTTCGATCGCGATGATATCGGCACGAAAGTTCCGTCTGGAATTCCGCAGGGAGCACCGCAACTGAATCATTAAGTCTAACCTGTTGCATCGGATTCTCGATCGGCCAAGGGGGGATTTGCGCGAATTTGGAATTTTTTGCCCCAGATTGAAGCTTGGAATCCCCGTTTTTCACTCCCGATCGAGCTTGGAAATCGTTATCTTTAGCAGGTTCGGCATGAGTTTTTGAAGGCCCTTTGGTTGTTGGAATTATGAGCTACATCGAAATGATCAGCGGACCGGCGATGGGACGCCGGGAACTACTTACCAAACCCCAGTACGTCATCGGTCGGCACCCCGAATGCGACTTGGTGCTCGAGAGCGGCGCGGTCGTCTCGCGCCAGCACGCTCGGCTGTTTTCTCGCAATGGCGGTTACGCCTGCGAGGACCTCGGCAGCCGTAATGGTACCTTCGTCAACGGAAAGCTCATCAACGGTCCAACGCAACTCCAAGACGGGGATACGGTACGGATCTGCGACATCGAAATGCTCTTTGGCGATGCCCGAGAGCAAAGTTCGATTCGAGCCGACGAAGGCTCCTTGAAAAATCAACCCCTTGGCGTGTTGATCGATGAAGATGAGGACGAGAGCGAGAGCGAAAAAAACGCGGTCCGGACCGTCACCGGACGCCTCGATGTGCGGGGTAGCGAGTACGGCTTCCAGTTGTCGGCCAGCGCCGAATCGAAACTCTCTGCCCTGCTTGAGATCATGCGGAATCTGGGCAAGACCATCGGAATCGATGAGGTTCTGCCCAAGGTGCTCGATTCGCTCTTTACGATCTTTCTTCAAGCCGATCGAGGATTCATCGTCCTCAAAGACGAAACCGGCAAGCTCGTTCCCCGCTCGGTCAAGACTCGGAACAAGGACCAGGAGGACCAGGTCCGATTGTCCAAAACGGTGCTTCGCGAGGTCATGAGGACCAAAGAGGCGATCATGTCGCTCGACGCCAGCGGCGACTTTAGCATGAGCGAAAGCGTTGCGGACTTCAAAATCAAATCGATGATCGTCGCCCCGTTGCTAAATTTTGAAGGTGAGCCGCTCGGGGTCATTCAGATCGACTCGACGCAGACCAAAGGCGGATTCGAAGCCAAGGACTTAGAGATCCTTATCGGCGTGGCGAACCAAGCGGGCGTAGCGATCGAAAACGCCCAGTTGCACGAAAACATGATCGCCCAAAAACTCGTCGAACAAGACTTGGAATTGGCAAAGGACGTGCAACTGAAATTCCTTCCCAAGACATCCCCGAATTGCGCAGGACTCTCGTTCTACCAATATTACAACGCAGCCCAGCAAATCGGTGGCGATTACTTCGACTACCTCGAACTCGATAACAATCGCTTGGTGATCGCCCTTGCCGACGTCGTCGGTCACGGGGTAGCTGCCGCGATGTTCATGGCGAAACTATCGGCCGAAGCTCGGTTTGCCTTTGCCTCGATCAGCGATCCACGCAAGGCGATGGCGCAGCTCAACGACCGCATCACGGCGCTCGATGCCGATCGCTTCATCACCATGTCGGTGATCGTCTACGACAAGCCAACCAACAAAGCAACGATCGTCATCGCAGGACACATGCCTCCGATCCATTACCATGCCGATGGTTCGATCAGCGAGCCCGGAGAAGACATCGCAGGCCCCCCGTTAGGAATCATGTCCGACATCGAATTCGATTCGACCGAAGTCATTCTCCAACCTGGTGAGTGCTTGACGATGTACACCGACGGGATTTTCGAAGCTCCTAACAAAGCAGGAACTCAGTTCTCGATCAACCGAGTCCGGGCGATCATCGAGGCGGCCAAGGGGCAAGTTGTCCCGGCCGGTCAGGAGCTGATCAAGTCGGTCGAAGAGCATATCGTTGGGTGCGAACAAGAAGACGATATGTGTATCGTCATCGTCGGACGAGATTGATCTAGCTTCTGCTCGTGCTCGTGCTCGTACTCGTGCTCGTGCTCGTGCTCGTGCTCGTGCTCGTGCTCGTGCTCGTACTCGTACTCGTACTCGAATCGATCCAGTCTAGCAATCTAGCCCATAGGTCTGCAAGTTACCGCGACCCTCTTCGATCAACGATCGGCATCGCCGGATCTTCTTGGCCTCCGTCGGCTTCATGCCGAATGGCGTTGAATTAGTGAAAAATGGCCTAGATTCAAAGGCCTCCTGCCCTGGATAAGCGTTTCATCACAAGCGCAAACC
>QWPJ01000064.1 GCA_003671195.1 Planctomycetota bacterium | reverse complement strand
CGTCCGCTGGGCAAGTTTACGATTCCCTCCGATCGCCTCTTGGCATCGATACACGACGTGCTTACCTGCGGACTGGGATCGCTCGATGACCAGGGAGCTTGCAAGCTGGGGATCTTCAGCAGCGACCATCGCGTACCAGCGATCAAAGAGCTCGGCGCTGTGATCGAAGTCGATCATTTCTAAATTGCCTGAGACGCTACCCGTTAGGACACAGATCGCTTGTGAATCGGCGAACCAAGTCTGTGCTTGCTTTGGGGTCGGAAGCCGCTTCTGGTAGGTCTTCCAGCCTGGCACCGCCGGCCTTTTTTCGTCCAGCATCGCTGGCAAGCAGCAAAGACCTGCTTGAAGGTAGGATGTTGCAGTTTCGATCAAGCTACAGACTCCTTTATTTGTTCGCACCTAAATACACACACAAAACCGGAAATCAAAACGCACGAAGCTTCAGACGCTGCGACTAAAAAGGTGCGTCCTGGAGATCGACCTCCGATCGATCACTGATACCAATAGCGTCTGGAATCGGACCGAGCTTGTAGTCGATGATCCGCTCGAACTGTTCTCCGGCGACGCTACGAACCGTGATCTCGATGGTCGGAGCCAATCCACCCCCTTCGATGATCTCCAGCGCTCGATCGACGGTATCAGGGACCGGATCGTCGGAGCGTTTGCGCCACCATGCGATCGCTTTCTGACGAGCGTAACCTTCGTGTTCGAAGCACACCCATTCGGATTTGTAATCGTGCCAACCGATCCGATAATCGACTCGGAGCGTGCGGGGCGCACCTTCGTCGGCACCACGCTTGGAGTGCATCCCATAGTAGGCGTCTTCGACCTGATACTTCGTCGTGGTCACTTGGCCGGAGAGAATCCCAGCCTCGCTTGCCTTGGGATCATGTTGCCTTCGATCCGGCGGTGGGAATACGTATCCGCACTGTGGACAAGTGGCAAATCCGGTGGCGATCAGTGCACGGCACTCTGGGCACTCCTTGGCTGGCGCTTTCCCATCGCCACGATCGTTGGTCGTAACGCGGATGTCATCAACGGGTCCGTGCCTTAGGACATTTCCTCCGAAGTCCAGCACCAAACAGTTCTCTTTGCCCGGATGCAAACGGAAGCCGCGTCCGACCTGCTGATAGAAGAGTCCAGGTGACATCGTCGGCCGCACCAGCGCGACGCAATCGATACGGGGCGAATCGAATCCGGTCGTTAGCACATTGACGTTGCACAGATACTTGAGTTTTCCGGTTTTGAATCTCGCGAGGGTTAGGTCTCGCTCTAGCGTTGGTGTTTCTCCGCATACGAACCCACACTCGACGCTGTGCTCGTCGGCAAGAACGTCGACAATGTGCTTGCCGTGCTGAATACTTGATGCGAAGATCAAGCAGGCATGGCGATCGGTCGTGTACTGGATGATTTCCGAAACCGCCGATTGGACCAGCGAGTCCTGGTCCATGAGTGCTTCGACTTCATCGGTAATGAACTCACCACCACGGATATGGAGCTCTGAGGTGTCGACCTTTGAGCGGCCGGCCTTGCTGATCAGCGGACACAAGAATCCATCCCGGATCAGTTCCCTGACCCCGACTTCGTAACAGATATGATTCAAAATACCCTCGACCGTACAGATCGATCCAGACTTGAGCCGATACGGTGTGGCGGTAAAACCGACGATGCGCACCTCGGGATTGATGATCCGAGCGTCGGCCAGGAAATGCTGGTACATGCTCTCGGAATCGGGACTTATCAGATGGGCTTCATCGATCAAGATCAGATCGAAACGGTCCAGCTCGCAGGCACGCTTGTAGACCGACTGGATACTAGCGATGATCACTGGATGATCGGTATCACGCCGCTTTAGCCCAGCAGAATAGATTCCAAATCCGACCTCTGGACAAACCATGCCCAGCTTCTCTGCGGTTTGCTCGAGGAGCTCTTTGACATGGGCCAAGATCAACACTCGACCACCCCAGAGCCCAACGGCATCCTTGCAGATGCTGGCCATAATCGGAGTCTTGCCACCTGCCGTCGGCACCACCGCGCAAGGGTTGTCTTGCCTAGTTCGAAGATGATCGTAGACAGCATTCTTTACATCTTCTTGGTAAGGACGCAACGTGATCATGTATGGGTGACCTCTTGGATTTGAACGATGGTGAGCCCACCTTCGATGGGTTTTCGCTTCTCGATCGACAGCCTTACGATCTGACTGTCGTCCTGGTATGCGCCTCCGTGTTGCAGAGCATCAAGGAGGCTCTTGAGGCAGTTGTCGACATCCCTGCGCCTCCGATCAGGAGGATGGACGATCACATCGACAACCAAAGGACCAACCAATGTCGTTACACCTTGCGAGGCAAGAAGAGCGCAGACAGCCACTCGAAATGCTCGCCCCCCACGTGAGATGAGCGTCCGTGCTCCAACGTGCCGCCAATAGTTATTCACGCTTGGCGGATAGGGGAGGTGGTACTCGACCATTACGCTCGTTTCCAAGGAGCAGTAGCGTTGTTTGCAGGAGCCGTCTGCACAGGGGGTGCGACTGGAGTCGGCACCTGGCGCTTCGCATACCCCTTGATCTCGTTTACCACATCACCGGTATCGAGTCGATTCCTGCATCGGACCTGGATCAGAAGCGGGAGGTTATGCAGCTCGGCCGAGTCCTTTGGATTGGTCACCCCCACAGCGCGACAGATTGCAGACAGATCCGCACGTGCGATTTGCACTGCAACCGCATTGGGGTTGTCCAAGTTCAGCCTCGCCCAGACCAGTCGGTTCTGGTACTGGCCCTCGATGATTTGGAAGGTAAGTTGAAGTAGGCTTCCGGTGCCAGACTTCGTGGGCTTCATTTCACTCTCGGTGATCACAGCGAGGTATTTCCCTGCTGGGATCGCCTCGAAGTCACCGGTGGGCTCCACACTGTTTGCATCAAAACCTGAAAGATCAGCCATTGCTTTGTGTTCCTTGTGATTGGGTGATTGCCTGAACAAAAGCCGCCCACGAGAGCGGCAACTCATCGACGATTCCATAACGGTTTTTGGCGACACAAGATGGGCCACCAACGCATCGCAAGATGCGCTCTCCACCACCCTTGCCGATGGCATGAGCGATGGTTCGTTTGCGATTAAAGCCAGCGTCCTCGCTTTGCGTGCGAATCTTTCGCGTTGCGAATAGAACGGCATCGCACCATTCGCTAACCAACGCTGCAGAGTGCTTGTGCAACCTGGGACTGTAGCGATCGTAGGGCGAGGACTCCGGGTCCTCGAAGCGTTCGACCTTGCTGTGGGCGATCAGCAAGACGACCATTCCCCGTTCGTTACGAAGCGCATTTAGATGCTCGATGATCTCGCGCCACAAAGACAGCGCCAGGGTGTAACCCTTGCTGTAACCTCCGGCGACTTGCTCGATCGATGTTGTATTGTGCTCGGCGCACAATCGGTCAAAGACCAATCGCTCAAGCCAGTCCAGCGAGTCGATCACGACGGTCTCATACTCGTGCGACTCTTGCCTCAGTTCGGCAAGGGCCGACAGGACATCGTCGTACTTGGTCGCTAGTGGAAACTTGTCGACATCGAGTTCATCTAATCCGTCTTCGCACTGGATAAACACAGGCCGCGGGGCCTGAGAAGCGAACGTCGACTTGCCAACCCCCTCGATCCCATAGCAAAGGATCCGAGGGGGTTTGGCTGATCGACCACGCTGAAGTTTCGAAAGCATGCTCACGCTGCCACCTCACACATTTGACATGCACTGGTTGGAATGTTTACGATTCGGAAGGAAGATTCACCGAGTTCTCGCAAGAGAAGACCAGCGAAGATTCGAGCAACAGCAACGGAGACTTCCGTTTCGCCGTTGATGTCGATAAAAGATTCAAAGCCGTGGAGCTCGTATCGAAACTCCATCGCCAGCCGTGGTTGGCCGAAGAGACCCTCGGCAGCGAGCATGGCCAGATGCAAAGTCATCTCTGCATCTTCGATTGGCACATGCTCGCGAAAAGAAAATCGAAATACACCGTCGAACATAATCGCCTCCGTAGATGTTGCAGGATCGCTTATCCCGAAGGTTATTTATGCTGGCCGAGTCGCCAGGTGCGCGCTCTTATTACCTCTGCGAGAGTCCCGAGGAAGCAAATTGCTCGCGGATCATTGCAATTGCCGCATCGTATTTTCGACGAGGCATTCCCAATCGCTCGCGAGCCTGCGTGTGATTTAAGGTCATCAGCAGTCCGCAGAGCGTTTGCAGCTCGGATGGTAGTTTGCTCAAGACCTCGTCGATCTCTGCTTTCAAGTCGACTTGATCGCAAGAGTCCATCTCTTGGGTTTGACCCAGACGTCGTCCGTCCTTGTCGGTCAGCGTGGCCCCAAGCAGAGCTGGCTTGCCTTCATGGTCAAGGACTTTTTTCTCAAGCGATTCGATCTTGAGATCATCCTCGCCGATTCGCTTTTTGCGTTTTCGCTCTCGGATGATCATCGCGACCTGTGAGTCAGCAACCCTCGCAATAAATGTTTTGATAGACCCACGTGAATGGTCGTATCGATGGATTTGCGATAAGATGCGGACCGAAAGCTCCTGTTCCAAGTCCTCGGCCTCCGTGGCTGAGAATTCCGGACGGCGTACCATCTGCCGTGCCTTGACTCGGATGAGCGTTTGCGCGTAATCGGAGATGATCTCCGATTTGCCTGCGAACTGTGACATTTCTTGCCTTGGTCGCAGGCAATTCTCCGCGGCCACTGGGCAGAATCGATCGCACACCGCGACAACAAAGTTGCGGTTAGAAAGTGCGACGCTCGGCCCCGACCGTCGGGTTATGTCCTGGCGACGGGCATGGGGCGCTACAACTCGTGTCGCATTGCTACAGACCGTGTAGCACTTGGCCAAAACCGAAAAATAAATTGGGAGTATTTGGCCCCAAGGATCTGCCCGGAAACTCCTTAATGGCTTGGATGATCTCCCTAGGCGTGCTTACAGGTGGCGATCCTTCCTTTGGGGTTCTTGGCGATCGGGCATGCAGATCCCTATTCCCGAGCGTGCAGCGATCGGTCCTGATCGCATAGATAACCCAGGGCAGGGGATTTTTCGCTTTTGGGGACCTTAGGAATCGGACTCTGTTTGCACATGGGCACTCAAGTAGAGACTTCGGACGAAACAGCCAGGCGCTCGCAGGTGGTGGGGATCCTCGCCCAGGGCCTAAAGCGATACCTAAGGCAATCCAAGATCTCTTTGATTTCCGCTGGAAAACCCACTCGGACATGCCTTGATTTAAGTCCCGAAAAACCCCTCTCTGTGTCTCAACACCAACCTCGCCAAAACGATGGCGACACAGCGGTTTCGATACGACCCTAACCCAGGAGAGAGATTGGATGAATAGTGCAGTTGCGGCTCAAATCGAGAGCTTGGAGACCATGACCGTCGGCCAGCTCGTGAAAAAATACGAGGCGGTCATCGAGGAGGAATGCCGAAGTAGAAACAAGCGGTATCTGGTCCGCCGAATCTCTTGGCGATTGCAAGCCAACCAAGAAGGTGGCCTTTCGCAGCGAGCGATCCAGCGCGCCGAAGAGCTCGCCAAAAACGCTCAAGTAAGACTTACGGCACCCAGGGACGGGAAAGAAAAACCCCAAGAAGCTTCTCTCAAGATCACCCAGCAGAGGGACGCAAGACTCCCACCCGTGGGCTCGTTCCTGGAACGCAACTACAAAGACAGAGTTCTTCGGGTCCTGGTCTTAGAGGACGGATTCGAATACGAAGGGCAGCGATTCAAAACGCTCACGGCGATCGCTAACGCGATCACTGGCTCGCATGTCAACGGGTTCCAGTTCTTTCAGCTTTGGAGCAAGAAGTGAGAAAACCGACCAAATCCGCTTCTCCGAAAACCCGCTGTGCGATCTACACCAGAAAATCCTGTGAGGAGGGGTTGGAACTTGAATTCAACTCCCTTGATGCGCAGCGGGAATCGGCAGAAGCGTTCATCGCTAGCCAGCAGCTCGAAGGCTGGCAGTGCCTCCCAGAACGATACGACGATGGTGGATTCTCCGGGGGGAGCCTCGAGCGGCCGGCACTTGGTCGCCTGCTCGAAGACATCAAAGAAGGGAAAATCGACTGCGTGGTGGTCTACAAAGTCGACCGTCTGAGTCGCTCGCTTTTGGATTTCACCAGAATCATGGAGGTCTTTGACAAGCAGAAAGTGTCGTTTGTCTCGGTCACGCAGCAGTTCAACACGACGCACTCGATGGGGCGTCTGACGCTGAATATCCTGCTATCGTTTGCCCAATTCGAACGGGAGATCATCAGCGAACGGATTCGAGACAAGATCGCCGCTCAGCGTCGGAAAGGGAAATGGTACGGCGGGATTCCGGTCCTCGGATACGACGTGGATCGCTCTAGCCCAAGCGTTAAACTGATCGTCAACGAGCAGGAAGCGATCCAGGTGCGCAAGATTTTCGCTTTGTATCTGGAACTCGGGTCCCTTACCCCGGTGATGGAGGAACTCGAGTCTCGCGACTGGCGAACGAAGCTCTGGCGGACCAAGAAAGGACAACAGCGCGGTGGAAGATCCTTCGATAAAGGCGCACTGTACGCTTTGCTTACCAATCCGCTGTACATGGGCACGATCAAGCACAAATCCGAACGATTTGAGGGGGAACACGCTGCGATCATCGAAAAGAAGATCTTCGATGAAGTGCAAAGGCAGCTCAACAAAAACGGCCGCGGAAAAGGCAATCGGCTCATCAATAAGTACGGCGCTCTGCTCAAAGGCCTGGTGTACTGCAAAGCCTGCGGCTATGCGATGGTCCACACCTTTACAAGTCGCCAAACCAAACGCTATCGATACTACACCTGCTGCAAGGCGATCAAGCAGGGTTGGAAAAGCTGTCCGACCAAGTCCGTCCCCGCTGGGGAACTCGAGAACGTCGTGGTGGATCAGATTCGAAGTATCGCCGAGGACCGTTCTTTGGTCGAGGATGTCTATGTCCAGGCTTGCTCCGAGCATCGATCGGAACTGGCGCAACTCAAAGAGCAGTCCGAGCAACTTGAGCGACAACTTTCTCGGGACCATTCCCAGATCACTCGTCTGGCTACTAAACACGATCCAACGAGCGCCACAACAAGCACAATCGCCGATCTGCATGAGAGGATCGCAAGCAACGAGGAGCAGCTAAGGGAGATTCGCGACAGGCAAGCAGAACTAGACTCCCAGCAGATCTCCCACCAAGAGGTCCTCGATGCGTTCCGCGACTTTGAAAAAATCTGGAACGTTCTTAGTGCATACGAACGGGCCAAGATCGTTTCGCTGCTTGTGGCCAGAGTCGAATTCGACGTTTCCGATAGTACGGTTTCCATTTCTTTCCATCCCTCGGCCATCAAATCACTGGCCGAAGGAGCAGCATAAGGTGTCCTATGATCACAATATCCAAAAAGGTTGTCCTTGGCCGTGGGCCAAAGACGAACCGAACCATCCAGCCAGCCAGCGACACGCCGGTGCCGGAGCCCAAGGGGAGAATCCCGAGAATCTCTAGACTGATGGCTCTTGCGATTAAGCTCGAGCGGATGCTTCGCGCAGGCGAGGTTCACGATGTAACCGAACTTGCTCGAATCACCCATGTGACTCAGCCACGGATGTCCCAAATCCTAAACCTTGCGATGTTGGCACCCGAAATCCAAGAGGCGCTTCTGTTCCTGCCGGACGTCGCAAAAGGAAAGCCACCGATCCACGAGAAGCTCCTTCGTCCGCTTTCGAGCATCGACGACTGGGACCAGCAGCGGAAGCTCTGGAACCAGATCGCCAAAAAAGCTGGGCTTCTCTAGATCTCCCCAAAGAGCAACGCAGACCCCAATCGCCACCTGAACTCAGAAAATCGAAAAAACACAGTATTGCGGATTTTTGTCTGCGGCTCGTGCGGCATCCGCGTGGCGATTTCTCTACCCACATGCCGCCTGGAGTTGCCTCTGAAAAATCGCGCAAAATTTTTCCTGGGACAGTTCTTGAAAAGTTGTCAGGATCTGTTCGTATCGCTTCGCACTCAAAATCGCAAGTGAGCGATTTCCCAGTGTTTTGTCGATAGTTTGCTCGATTTCGAAGCCCCAACGGGGGGGCTTGGGTCGGCTTTTTTATCGCGGATTTCCTGCGCTTGACCTTTCCAATTACGAAAGATAGCATTGCTCGGGTAATGATCGCAGGACGCGATTTTCGCCATTACAAGTTCGGTTTTGCGAACGCACGCCCGGGACGACCTCGGAAGCATTCGCGCAGGTTTTCAGCGAGTAGCTTTAAGGAGTCTCCCATGGCGTCAATCCGAATGCGGTATTTCATCAGCGTGGCAGTTTGGCGTTTATCCAAACTCGAACGACCTCTATCCAAAATCGGTAGCGATCGCCCTTTTTTTCCTCTCCTAAACAAGCGCTCGCGTGCATTGGCGGCTCCTGAGAAACACCAGACCTCAGAGCCAGCAAACCACAAGGTTTGACCAGTAGGGTCTGAGCCTGAAACAAAATTGATGTAGTCATTTTGCCCAATTGAAACCCATAGGTGGAACAGTAATCGGAGAGTCAAGAAATGGTTGATCGGACGCGGAATGTTGGGACAGGTACGTTTACCGAGGTTGAAAAGAAGCAGATCATTTCGGATCTGCTCTCGCTAAAAAAAGAGCAGATCGCGGCGTTTTTAGGATCTGTTGGCAAGAAAAAGAATGGGACCAAAGAGGTCCTTCGGCAGTGGATCGAAAGCGCCGTCGAAGACGGATCGCTATCGATCGACAGCATCGTCCACTTCGTCGATGAAGTGATTCCCTGGGGGAAGCAGCATGTGTATATGTTTCGAGGGCCGAAGTCCCCAATCGCCAATTGGCGAGACGAGACATGGGTTTTCAATCTGCTCAAAAAGCATGGCATGCAAAAGTATCTCAACAAAAGCCTGCCTCTGATCCTTCCTGAAGCGATGCAAGTTTCATCGATATGGCATAATCCAAAACGTCTGCGGATCACAGCAATCAAGAAGCGAGACTGGTATGAGAGAAACGACGAGTACGATACCACAATGAAATCCCCCAAAGGGAAAGACGTGGTACTCAAAGGCTTCGAACGCGAGATCGTTCGCAGTTTAGTTGCCTTTGAGTGGGACCTAGTCCTAAATGAAGCCACTTTGCAGATTGCCCAACTGCCCCACGGGACCGAGTACTCGACGATTGCTGACGAGTTTTTTGAGTTGACCCAAGACTGGATCGATCGCTCCTTGTTTACGGAAATGGATCTGCGAAAGCCGATCGCCAAGCTTCACGAACTTGAAGAGAACGGACTTGGCGAGATCAGATCCCAAACGATCAACTATCGGACAATGCAGGGCAGGCGAATCGAAGCCAAGAGTGCCTCGATGGCCGATCCGCTCCTTGGTGAACAACCGATCGACACGATGCTAAAGGCCGTCCGTAAGACCGGGGTCGGCCAAATTGGGAATTTCTACTGGATGCCTGCGGGCAACAATCGAAACCCTTTGACTTCGGATGTCCATGTGATCGTGGTAGGCGCGCAGAACCGAATCAATTTCCCCACTCCCAACGAAGAGCTATCGGTGCGGTATGTTCTTTCCAGAATCCGAAGCCATTGCAACTGAGAATCTTGATCTGCGCAAAACCGTGGAGCAAGTCGACCACCTTCTAGCGACGATCTTCAACAGCGCCCCACTTAGGCCCGAGGATTTCGCTTGGAAGCTAGACCTTGATGCAAACCAGGTCAT
>QWPJ01000119.1 GCA_003671195.1 Planctomycetota bacterium | reverse complement strand
TTGCGGTGCGCCGCAAATGATCCAGGAGGCAATCAGCGAGTGGCTTGTCTCAACGGCTGGTTCTACTGTCGCGGCTGTTTTGAACTGCGCTGCGCGAGCGTCAAAGATTAACGGCCTGGCTGAAGCGTTGCCACTTGGGCTAGTTTCCGGCGTCGTGTTCAGCAAGGCAACTAAAGGGAAGCTGGAGCGTGCGATTGGGAAGTTGGAAGAGAAGTATTTTGATGGCCATGCACCAGAGTACTCGATTATCGAGCGTTGGTCGGCAGCCGCCACAGAGGTTGTGCGGCTACAACTATACGACGTTCGTGTGAAACAATCCTTGCTTCAACGCGCAGATGAGATGCTGCGTGAAGTTGGTGCGGAGGCGTTCGCGTATCTGAGTGACACATCACCGATTGGCTTCGATTCGCGTTTGACCGACTTTGGCAAGCAGTTGTCGACGGCTATTGCAAGTTCGAAATTTGATTTTGAGACGCTCATTGAAGCAAGGAATTCGATTTCTCAACACGATCGACATAGCCGAGAACGCCGACGACTCGAACGCGTCGATATGGCGATGCGGCTCGTTCGTTGGCTCGGCGAAAGCCAATCCAGGGATGAAGTGAAATCATTGGCCGATGCTGCGAATCGCCACTTAAGCGAAGGTGGCTACATCGACTGGGCCCGACTCACACTAAGGTCCGGAGATCCGGTTCGCGAGCTTTCAGAAGCCTACGCACAATTGTTCGACAAGGTGACGACGGCGCGAGAGGTGGATTCGCTACGTTTCGCAGAATTGCTTGGAGATTGGACAGCGGCTAAATCGACTGACGAGACGATTGTTCCCGTTGAGCAAGTTCTCGAACGAATGGTTGCTCCCATTGCTGCTGTCAAGCCTGTACTAGTTGTCGTGATCGACGGGATGAGCGTCGCGGTTTTCCGTGAATTGATGGCGGATGTGCTTGGGCATGATTGGGCGTTACTGGCTGAAGAAGGAGTCGGACTACGGCCAGCACTTGCAACGGTTCCAAGCGTGACCGAGGTGTCGCGTACAAGTTTGCTGACCGGGAAGCTTGCCCAGGGACACGCTCCCAGCGAAAAGGTGGGTTTCGCTGAACACCCCGCTCTTTTGAAAACCTGTCGCAGTGGTTTCCCTCCCGTGCTCTTCCACAAAGCATCCCTGCAGGAGACTGACGATTCGAGTTTGGCTGCTGACATACGCAAAGAGATCGGCTCGGCGCATCGTAAGATCGTTGGTGTGGTAGTCAATGCTGTAGATGATCACCTGCTGAAAGGCGAACAGATTGATACTCGTTGGTCTCGCGATGAGATCAAGGTCCTGCCTGTATTGCTACATGAAGCGAAAATGGCTGGCCGAACTGTAATCTTGTTGAGCGACCATGGTCACATTCTCGACTGCAATGCAAAAGGCAAACAGTATGAAGGTGGCGAGCGTTGGCGAATCGACGAGACCAACGTCAGCGAAGGCGAACTCAAGATTGCAGGCGAGCGCGTAGTCATTCCTGAGACTCACAAGCTAATCGCTCCGTGGACAGAGAAAATTCGATACGGGATCAAGAAGAACGGATACCACGGCGGTGTTTCTCCACAAGAGATGGTCATCCCGATTGCAGTCCTCAATTCATCCAATGCCTTTCCTGCAGGTTGGAGCGAAGCACCAGTCGATACGCCGCTGTGGTGGGACATTGCGTCCAGTCCGACCAGCACCGAGCCTGAGACAATTCTAAACCTGAAGCCAGTTGAACCCAAGCCAGTTCCTTCAGGCATGCTGTTCAATGTCGATGAACTCGTCCAACAGGCGGAGAACGCTGCCCCTGTAGATACAATTCCAGATTCAACTGCGACCGCGTCAAAAGCCCAGGCTGAATGGATTAGCCGTTTGCTTCTTTCGCACGTTTACGACGAGCAGAAGAGGCTTGGCGGACGATCGGTGCCAGCGGATGCAGTGATCACGCGATTGTTACATGCAATCGATGAACGTGGCGGAAAGATCACATCTGCGGCACTTGCACGCGCGATCCAAATGCCTCCGCTACGTCTACGTGGATTACTAGCGATTGCACAACGAGTCTTCAACGTCGACGGCTATGAGGTACTCTCTCGCGATGATGTTTCCGACACGATTCAGTTAGACCGCGCGTTGCTACTGAAACAATTCGATTTGGTGGAGTAAGCTGATCCATGGAAGCACATTTTCGCAGAGCGTTGAGAGTATTGAGGATTGTCCATGATTTCCATAAGCAGGGGTATCAATTGATGCGAATTGCACCTGGCATGTCTCCATCAGGTTGCAGTTGGCGTTGCTCGATCGCACCTCGCTCGAACATCCTCCGATCGCATGGTGCGAAATTACGTGACTGGGACAGATTGGCAGCACATTACTCAAGTGCACAAAGTAACGAATATTTCGGATGGACTGATGCAGAGCATGACGACGTGAAGACTCTTACCACGAAATTTCGTGATCGCATGCCGGACATTGTTGAAGCCTCTCGAGGGATCGATTGGCAATACGCGGGTTGGTACGTTTCGATGCTAGGCTACGCTGAAAAAGATCTGTTTCCAATTGCATATGCCGATTGTCATGTAGAGCCAGACACCCGATTTTTACCCTTGAGCGGAGGAACAAGCGAATTACTGATGCCTCCACCAGGCGACGCAGAAGAGGAGCAAACCGAATGATAAGTCCACAACGCCGACAAGAGATCATCGACGCCCTTCGGCGCGGTACCGTTCCGAGGAGTAGTTTGGACGCGTTTGCCGTTGGGCTTGAACGTTTCGAATCAGCGTTGGATGAAGAGTTGCAGAAGGTGGCTTCCGGTGGGAGTGTGTTCAAAGCGGTTCGCGGTGAATACGGCTGTGGTAAGACCTTCTTTGCGAGGTGGCTGGTCGAGCGAGCAAAGAAACTTGGCTTTGCGACCTCCGAAGTTCAAGTCTCCGAGACAGAGACGCCACTTCACCGACTTGAAACGGTGTATCGCCGATTGAACGAGCGATTGTCGACAGCGGATACTCCCCAAGGAGCCCTTCGAAATATCGTCGATGGTTGGTTTTACACGCTAGAAGAAGACGTGCTGGCCGAAGGTGCGATTGATGCAAACGACGAAGCGAAACTGGTCGAACGAACTGCAGAACTTTTGGAGCAACGACTCACCAAGGTGACCGAAGCGGCCCCTATGTTCAGCGCTGCGTTGCGAGGATATAGGCTCGCACAGGGAAGTGGCGACCAAGCCATGGCAGACGGGATTCTTGCATGGCTATCGGGGCAACCAAACGTATCAGCCAACGCTAAACGCTTTGCTGGAGTAAAGGGAGACATCGACCACTTCGGAGCTTTGGCGTTTCTACAAGGCTTGCTAACCGTCCTCCGCGATTCTGGCCACCCAGGGCTACTGGTGGTCCTTGACGAAGTCGAAACGATTCAAAGGGTGCGAAGCGATGTTCGCGACAAGAGCCTCAATGCATTGCGTCAGTTGATCGATGAAGTTGACTCCGGTCGATTCCCTGGTTTGTATCTGCTGATTACGGGAACGCCAGCCTTCTTCGATAGCCATCAGGGTATAGGCCGACTCGAACCGCTCGCCCAGCGGCTGCATGTCGATTTCACCACAGAAGCGAAGTACGACAATCCACGCGCTATTCAGCTTCGATTGCCTGCGTTCGATTTAGATCGGCTCTGTCTGGTTGGCACTCGCATTCGCGATATTTATCTTCAGCATACAAAATCGAGTTCTCGAATCGCTGAGCGTTGTGATGATCAGTACGTGCGAAGTCTCGCGGAGGCCGTGACTGGCAAGCTGGGCGGCAAAGTAGGCGTCGCTCCTCGTATCTTCTTAAAGAAGTTAGTGGCAGACGTTCTTGACCGCGTCGATCTCCACGAGGGTTTCAATCCTCGGGCAGACTATCAGTTAACGATTGGAGATGTTGAGCTCACAACGGTCGAACGACACGCGGCGGCTGGCACATCAGTAGATGAGATTGAGTTGGAACTGTGAAAGGATTCGATCATCTCCATCCAGCGTTGCAGTATCACATCGTCAACAGTTTAGGTTGGCGAGAACTGCGTCCCTTTCAAGACCTCGTCATTCCGAAGGTGGTCGCTGGAGACCATTTGATTATCCTTGCGCCGACCGCCGGCGGAAAAACGGAGTCGGCTTTCTTTCCGGCTCTATCGAGAATGTTGACCGAGAATTGGACGGGCCTAAGCGTGCTCTACGTCTGTCCGATCAAAGCTCTGCTGAACAACCTCGATGATCGTCTTTCTCGGTACTGCAATCTGCTTGGACGAAGGTCTGCACTTTGGCATGGAGACGTAGGGACCTCGGAGCGGCGAAAGATTCTTCGTGACCCACCAGATTGTTTGCTAACGACACCAGAGTCCCTCGAGGTCATGCTGGTATCCAGAAGCGTCGACGATCAACGCATGTTCGGCGACTTGAAGATGATCATCGTCGATGAAGTTCACGCCTTCGCGGGCGACGATCGAGGATGGCACCTGCTGAGTGTGCTGGAACGCGTGTCCAAGCTGGCAGGACAAGAGATTCAACGTATTGGTTTGTCAGCGACGGTTGGCAATCCAGAAGTGTTGCTGACATGGATCGCAGGCAACTGTGATGGCAAGAAAAGTGTCGCCTACCCTCCACCAAGCGAAGCTGCTCCGGCGGATGTGCAGATCGACTATGTCGGTTCGCTTGAGAACGCTGCCACGGTGATCTCGCGATTGCACCGTGGTGAAAAGCGGCTGGTGTTCTTGGACAGTCGTGCTGGCACAGAAGAGCTAGGCTTGATGCTCAAGTCTTATGGCGTCAACGCGTTTGTTACGCACAGCTCGTTAAGTCAAGAAGAGCGACACAGGACCGAAAAAGCATTCGCACAGGAAAGCGACTGCGTTATCGTTGCCACTAGCGTATTAGAACTTGGAATCGATGTGGGCGATCTGGATCGCGTCATTCAAATCGACGCTCCGTTGACGGTCGCCAGCTTCTTGCAACGCATGGGACGTACTGGCCGACGAGCCGGAACCGTTCGCAATTGCTTGATGTTGGCTACCAAGCCCGAGCGATTGCTTCAAGCGGCAGCTCTCACAGAACTGTGGGAGAGCGGCTTTGTTGAACCGATTGTTCCTCCACCCGAACCATATCACATTCTCTCGCAGCAACTGATGGCCTTGGCGCTACAAGAAAGTGGCATCGGGAGACTGGACTGGTTCAAATGGATCGAGGGCGTTTATGGCTTTAGCCAGCTACCAAGAGAATCAGTTGAAGAGATCGTCCAATGGATGATCGATACTGAGATACTGTCCGATGATTCGGGCCTGCTTTGGCTGGGAGCCAAGGGTGAGCAGACGTTTGGTCGTCAAAACTTCATGGAACTCTTCTCCGTTTTCATGACACCGCCCATCTTCCGCGTTTTGCATGGTCGGCAGGAAATCGGCCAAGTTGATGAATCGGCTTTTCTGGCGAAGCAGGACGGACCACGCGTTCTGTCGCTAGGCGGCAATGCCTGGAAGGTGAACTACATCGACTGGCAGCGCAAGATCGCTTTCGTAGAGCCAACCGATGAACTTGGCCGAACTCGCTGGCCAGGATCTGGGCTCGGACTTTCGTACAAGATCTGCAAGACCATGCAAGCGATCCTGTGTCGCTCCGATCAATCAGACCGCTGGTCGAAACGGGGCAAAGCAGAGATCGACCGACTGCGAATTGAATTCAAGTGGCTGCAAGCCGACTCGACATCGCTGCTCCTTGAATCCGGCGACCGCTGGTCTTGGTGGACGTTCGCTGGTGCGAAAGCCAACGCCACGCTCGCGTACTATCTTGCTCAAGATCTTAAGTCGACCGTATCCAGCGATGGGTTCAGCCTTAAGTTCGCCGACGGTGTAACGAGCGATCAAATTCATGCGGCTCAACAGGTTCTCATGCAGGCTAACCCGGAAGAACTGCGGCCTGTCGCTCACGAGAAGGCGATCCGAGGGCTCAAGTTCTCCGAGTGCCTGTCACCGCGATTAGCAGACGAAGTCACGTCCATGCGACTGCGCGATGACGCAGCCGTTGCCAGCGTGCTTCACGAGCAAATTCGCGTGACCATACCGCCACTCGACGATAACTTCAAACCATCGATTGGTAGTCGTCGCTCCAGCCACGCGACACCCAGTAAACCAGACTCTCCAAAGACCGTCTGCAACGGGGACACCGATATTGAACTTGGAGACGCAGATATCCATTAGCTAAACGAACAGCTGCTTTTTCATTTGGACATTGATTCCTATAGCCGCATGGCCAAAGATAATCGTCGATGCGTTCTAATGAGTCAAATGCAATCCCGCAACCATTCGTTGGTCTCAAAATCGGACGCCCAAATGTAACAGCCTTTCATGCCGCGGGTCATGAGCGTACGGTATGTATTCTTGATGACGCGATCTGCCACGCTAAGGGCCTGTTGCGGATCCTCCTCGATCATCTTTTTGATCCCCCGAAGCGATCGATCCGTGCGAGCTCGGCCTCCGGCATTGGTCTCGACCACACCGCGACGAACCTTGAAATCAGGACCGATGATCACGCCCACATAATCCAGTTCCAATCCTTGGCAGGTATGGATGCAACCGACTTGGTTTTCCGACCCTTCCGTAAGCAACCAAAGACTACCATCAACCGATAGGTTCCATGGCATCGCAAATCCGTATTCGCCAAAGCAAATATCGTTAAGATTGGGCTTGTTCTTGCTCACCCAATTCCAGCAATAGCCCGCGACCAATCTTGAACGCAATCCCTGGTCGTTTTTCTGAAAGATCGCTTCCCTCAACTCCGAAGGATTCCTCATCACTTGAAAATCGTAGTTGATACCCTCAAGGTTCGTATTAGCCGTGGGTCGTATTTGAAGCAGTTGGTCAAGAAATGAGATGTACCCTGATTCGCCATTGCATCGAAACTGGGATGGTAGTTCCAACTCGGAGACTTCTGCGTTGAAATGGTCCGCCCAACGAACGATCTCATCACCGGTTCCTATGTCATTGATCGTAACTCGCTGGTCTTCATCCAGGAAAAACACTGTCAGCTTCGAGGCTTCGATGACTTCCTTTATCTGATTCTCCCCTTCGTTCATGTATAGGCCAGACTTCTCGGTCAGACGATGTGCTTCGTCGACAACAAGCACGTCCAATTCGCCGGCTTTGCAAGTCTGGTAAAAGCCCGAGTTCTTGAAGAGATTATCGATCCGTGTTCTTTTGATCGTACCGGCGAGCTTGCTGCGATACACCGCGCGTGGTGCTGCGTTGCGGGTAACGTACTGAACCAGTTTGCCCCGTGATGAAAGCTCCACCAGGAGATTTACCGCCACCACAGATTTGCCGGTTCCTGGTCCCCCTCGAACGATTAAAACCTTTCTGTTTGTGGTAGTTGCCGATGTTGAAAGGTAGATCGCCGCCTCATATACCAATTTCTGCTCGTCGATCATGACGAACTCTTTGTTCCCTTTAAGAAGAGAACCTAAGTGGTCGGTCAAACTCTTCGAGGGGCGGATTTTTCCCTTGTCGAGTTTATAGAGCAGATCACCACGATCCCCTTTCCGCACGTGAATGGCGATGAAGTTTTCGAGGTTTTTGGATTCGTCACCTAGAAATACCGGCGCTCGACCCAAATGCTCCCAGTAAAACGGGCTTCGAACCCCAGTTTCGTCATGGCAGTTGTGTAGGTAGGCACAGGGATGCAATCGAACCTGGTGATGATCGACGAACTCATTGAAGTCCGTCATGAACTGGGCATAGGACCAAGCTTGGTAGGACGGATGAAGCACCTCGCGTTCTGCACCACCGACCCAGGTTCGAACGATCGCGTCTTTGGGGGTCGTCTCAACATCCGTCCATTGCTTGAGTTCGATAACGATAGCGACCGGTTTGTCTTCTTCGTTGAACCCGGTAACGATAAAATCGATTCTTTTGGAAGACTGGGGTATCTTGTACTCGACCGCGACCCCAGCGTCGGCTGGGATCGAGGGAGCTTGGAGCATGTTTCCGACGAAGTTCAGGGAGTTCTGAAACGCTTGAGCTTCGCTCGGCGAGGGGTTGTGTCCAAGGTGTTGGCGAAAGGCATCGAGGATAGTCTGTCCGATCCGATTTTCTCGAACCGTTTCACAGAACTGGGCTTTGGTCGCAGAGTAGACAATCATCGAGGGTGGTTTGGGTCTTGGTGGGTACTACGGGGATGACGGTTTTGATCGCAGCAGCGACGATTATAGCCCAGGTGAAATCTTCCGTGTGAGGGTCGTTCGCTAAAGAAGGATATTCGATTCCCGAAGCAAGGGGCAACCAATCTATCCGTGAAAACCAGGTTCTTCGCTACATTTGGGCTGGCTTGGATGCTACTATAAGCTTCTGGGAGTCGGACTGGGTTCAAGAGATGATTCGTGACTAAACCGAACGATGCGTCGAAATTCGTCTTTGGATTTGGTACGACAATAACTGTTTCGAGGTCTGTATCTACATGAAGACTTACAGCTCAATATACGCAATGCAATTCATTTGTTTCCGCTAGTGAGTCAGCAATGATTAAAGTCAACGTGCCAGATGTGCTACGGAGGACCTGGGGGCAATTTTCCGATGAGTTGTCGCGAACTCCTTTACCCCATTTCACCGAATCCGTATTCCGATTTCTTTTCGTCAGGTCGATGTTGGAGCTTTATCCAGATACACGTTGCGAAACCGAATGGCAGAGATGCGACCTGCTTTTTTTCGATTCGATAGGGCCTTCGATTATCGAATTCAAGTTTTATGTTCACAGCCGTCATAAGGATTTCGCAGGAAACCATCGCGGATGGAAGGGTGGAGCTGGCAAGAAGAACTTCGAAGAGTTCTGTGGATGCGTGCAGAAGCTAGTGAATCTCGACAATCTAAGATGGGGGCGAGATTGCGGCGTAAACGTCAAGAACCGCTACCTCATTTTGGCCTATGCGAATACTTCTGAGCGTAAAAAAGGGTCCATCCGGCATTATCGTGGGTGATGGTACAATTGCAGGGGAAAGGA
Source organism: Planctomycetota bacterium (assembly GCA_003671195.1). Lineage (GTDB taxonomy): Bacteria > Planctomycetota > Planctomycetia > Pirellulales > Pirellulaceae > JBKCUI01. Next base: position 757 of record QWPJ01000119.1, on the reverse strand, counting down.
ACCCCCAGCAATGCAAGACAAAGAGCTCTATCAACATATCCTAGGACTGACCTCCCCTTGGACCGTCTCCGATGTCAAATTGGACATTCCAGCCGAAGAGATCCAAGTGAGGGTCGAGCACCCACCAGGTACAAAGTTCTGCTGCCCTGAGTGCCAGAAAGAGCTTGCTTGCTACGATCATGCAGAGGAGCGTCGATGGCGGCATCTGGACTCGTGCCAATACAAGACAATCCTCATTGGCCGTGTTCCCCGAGTGGACTGTCCCGAGCATGGAGTCAAGACCGTGACTGTACCATGGGCTCTACCGCACAGTCGATTCACGATCATGTTTGAGAGGTTTGCTATCGAAGTCCTGCTGATGACTCAAACCGTCAAAGGTGCCATGACAATTCTGCGACTCCAATGGGATGCAACTTGGCATATCATCGAACGTGCAGTTGCTCGTGGAAAAGCGCGAAAGGAACCATCGCTGCTTCCACGGATCGGCATCGACGAGAAAGCTTTCGCCAAGGGAAGGAAGTTTGTTTCGATCTTGTACAACCTGGACAACAGTACCGTCGAAGCGATCGAGGAAGGACACGACACACAGGCCGCAAAATCCTGTTTTTCCCAGCTAAGTCAGGAGCAATTGCAGTCAGTCGAGGCGATCGCCATGGATATGAGCCCTGCCTTTGTCCGGGCTGCCAAGGAGATGATTCCATTGGCCGAAAGCAAGATCGTACACGACAAGTTTCACATCATGAAGATGGCCAACGAA
>QWPJ01000091.1 GCA_003671195.1 Planctomycetota bacterium | reverse complement strand
GCCTCAAGCCCCTTGGTGATCACGCGCCATGTCCCAATCGCTCTTCCTAATTGAACGCTTTGACGCGCCGGCTTTTTGTCTGCACCAATCGCAATCACATATCGGGTGTCTTGATCCACCCCAATCGATGCCTCGGGCACGAGCACGGCAGAATAAGGCTCTGAGACCGGAACGCGAACCCGGACAAACATCCCCGCCTTGTACAAGTTTTCCGGGTTGTCCAACACGGCCCGAAGCTTGATCGAACCGGTGCGCTCATCGATACTGTTCTGAAGAAAATCAAGCTTGCCCCGATGCGGATAGTCCTTCTCATCCCCAAGCTGCACGAAACAAGGGATCTCGAACGATTTCAAATCGCGTGGGACACTTGCCTGCGGAGACGGTCCTTCCGCTTGATTCTTCTGAATCGTCATGCGCTGGTACCGGAGCACCGATTGCTCATCGACGTCGAAATACACATACATCGGATCGGTTTTGACAATCGTCGTCAACAGCGTGCCTGTTCCGAGCCCTCCTGTTACGATATTCCCAGGAGTGATCTGCGCGCGATCGATCCGCCCACTGATCGGACTCCTGACCTCGGTGTACTTCAAATCCAACGCCGAAATCTGAGTGTCTGCCTCAGCCGCAACCTGCTGGGCTTGAGCTTCGGTCAGGGCCGCAACGTTTTCCTCATACTCTTCCTGCGAGATCGCTTTGACGTCGATCAAACTCTTGGCACGCGCTAACTTGCTTTTTGCCAAACCTACGCGAGCTTTCATCAAGTCGATCTTCGCCAACGCCTGCTGGTGGGCAGCTTGGTAAACATCCGGCTCGATCGAGAAGAGCAAATCGTCTTCTTGGATCCGCTGACCGTCAGTGAAATGGATCTGCTTGATGTAGCCCGTGACGCGGGCTCGGACCTCGACAGTTTCGATCGCTCCGGTTCGACCGACATACTCATCGTAGTCGGTGATCTCTTGCGAGGCCGCCTGCACCGTAGCGATCTTCAAAGGTGCCGCTGGTGGCTTGGTCACCTGCTTTTGGCAACCGACGGCCATGAGCCCCAATAAGCACCCTAAAAGTACGTAGAACCGACGGGTTTTGCAAAGCATGACTAAGTTTCTCTAACGACTAGGGCCTTACCATACGCCTGTGCAGAGTATACTCACTGCCTGAACGAATCCCAGGGGCGGAGGGATCCCAGTGAGGATCCCAGTGAGGATGCCAGTGCAGCTCATTGTATCGACAAGATTGTATCGACAAGAAACGTTTAGCTTCGGATGAGTTTTCGACGCGTTCCATGGCGATTGTTGCTCTTGCCAGTCATCGGTGGCCTAGTCGGCTTGCTCGTAGCTGCCTGGCTCCACCAAGCTGAGAATCGTCGCTGGTTTCTCCAACAGGACTCCGAGGTGACCCAAGAAGCCAACCTGCTTTCGCGCACCCTAGCGAGCAGCCCCGACCGCCAGCAATGGTTGGACTTCGTCCAAGGCCTGCGAACCATGAACTGGGGCGAAGTCGAAATCCTCGACGACTCGACTCTCAGCGATCGCGTTAGGCAATCGCTGGTCGTTACACCAACGCTTCGAATCGCCGAACCGAACGACTGCTACCGAATCTCCGTCCGACAACCGATCAAAGATCCCTCTGCAAGCGCTCCGAACGAATGGATGTTCTATTCGCGACGCGTACGCAAACCCAACCTCCCCTGGCTCTGGCGGGCTGTACTCCTGGGCTCCCTAGGACTCGCCGGCGGCTCGGCACTCTTGGCCGGACTTTGGCAATCCTCCCAATCGACCATCAAACTCAAAGACACCCTCCAGTCCATCCGCTTCCGTGTCAAACGACCGGTCCCTCGAAGTGAATTCCTGGCCATGTTCCCCCAGATCCTCAACACCGATCTGGTCGGACGCGAACTGATCGCCCTGTGCGACCAATTGCACCAAAACGCTTTCACCAACCTGAGCGGATCGGGTACCTCCGATGCCATCCTCTCGGCAATGCCCGAAGGCATCCTGGCCTTCTCCTCGGAACTAAGACTCCAGTTTGCCAACCGCGCGGCAGTCCAACTGCTGAACCTCGGTACCCGTATCCAAGACAATATCCCCCTGATCGAACTTATTAGACAACCCAAACTCCTCGAATTAGTACAAGACGTCCAGTCTCGCAATCAATCGCTCGACTGCGAACTCGATACGACGGATGCCGCCGATCAATCGGTCTGGCTTAGAATCCGAGGTTACTGCATCAGCGCCGACACCAAACCAGTCGCCAGCCGCTCGAGTCCCTTAGGCAAAAAAAACGATTCCTCCGACTCCGTCTCCCCACCGACGGCTACGGTCTTGCTAGTCATCAGCGATGAAACAAGAGTCAAACAACTGGAGAACTATCGCAAGGACTTCACCGCAAACGTATCCCACGAACTCAAAACCCCCCTCTCGGCGATCAAAGCTTACGCCGAAACACTACTCATGGGCGCACTAGACGATCCCGATGCGCGATACCGCTTCGTGACGAGCATCGGAGAACAAGCCAACAAGCTCGAACAATTGATACGAGGTGTGATGCAACTGAGCCGTATCCAGTCCATGCCCGAAAAACTCTCTCTGAGCCCTCTAACGCTGGCCGAAATCGTCGGCTCGGTCGTACGCGAACACCAAACCGTCGCCGAGGCAAACCAAATCACCATCGATAACCAACTCGCAAATGCGCCCGATCAAACCAATTGGATCGTTCTTGCCGAGTTCGATGCCCTTCGCACCATCCTCGGAAACCTCCTGAGCAACGCGATTCGCTACTCCAAATGCGGAGGACAAGTCACTCTCAAGGCCGAGTCGAACAACGATCGAATCGAACTGCTTGTGATCGACCAAGGTATCGGAATTCCTGCTCAGGATCTCGACCGTATCTTCGAACGGTTCTACACCGTCGACAAAGCCCGTTCGCGAGAATCCGGAGGGACTGGCCTGGGGCTGGCCATCGTCAAACACCTGACGATCGCCATCGGTGGAAGCATCCGAGTTCAAAGCGAATTGGGCGTCGGATCCACCTTTCGGCTTTCTCTCCAACGCCCAATCTCTGTTCCACTCTAACCTTTTAACGCATCGATCCTAACGGCGCAAGCCGCGTCGGCGATTGCGATCCTCAATTCCCAGATTTTTGAATCGTGGTCTCCGGTGACATCGGTGACCCAGGGCGATAGCCTAATGTCAGATCGCGCAAGCTTCGGCGATCGCATCGCACACGATGTCCATCGAGGTACTGCTCAAGCCGGCCACATTGATCCGGCCTGTGCCGACAATGTAAATCCCTTTCTCCTTCTTGAGCCAATCGGCTTGCATGGGATTCAATCCTGTATACGAAAACATCCCCTTTTGAGCCGCCAAGAACCCAAAGTCCTTGCCGCGCGATTCCATCCCCTGAATCAAAGCGCTTCGCATCGTGTGGATCCTACTCCGCATCTGATCGACCTCCGATCTCCAGCGCGCCGATAACTCCGAGTCCGATAACACCTTCGCGACGATCGCCTCGCCATGCCTAGGTGGATTGCTGTAATTGCATCGGATCGCCAATCGCATCTGACTGAGCACCGACTCGGTCGACTTGGCCGATTCGCTGATCATCATCAACGCTCCGACTCGCTCGGAATACAACCCAAAATTCTTGGAGAACGAGGCGCATACCACCAACTCCGGATGGTCTTCCAAAAGAATCGACAAAGGCTTGGTATCCTCAATCAACCCATCTCCAAAACCTTGATAAGCAAAATCCAGGAACGGCAACATCCGCTTCTTAGCCAATAGCTCCGAGATCTGCTTCCATTCCTGATGCGTTGGGTCTATCCCCGTAGGATTATGGCAACAGGCATGCAGACAAACGACGTCACCAGCCCGACCGTCCTGCTGGATCTGGCCAAGCATCCCTTCAAAGTCCAATCCGGTCTTGGCCGCATTGAGATAACAGTAACTTTGCGTCTCAAATCCCGCCGCTTGGAACACCGCTGCGTGGTTTGCCCAAGTAGGATTGCTGATCCAAAAACGTCCGTGAGGTGCGACACTCGCTAAGGTATCTGCTCCGGCACGTAAGGCTCCGGTTCCACCTGGGGTATGGGCCGTTGCCACCCGCCCAAACTCGAAACCCTCCCCGAGTACCAATCGATTCACTTGATCGATGTAATCTTGGCCACCCTCGATCGGCAAATAACCCTTGCTCTTTTGCTCCTGGAATATCTTCCCTTCAGCTAACTTGACACTCTCTAAAATCGGAGTGCGTCCAGCGTCGTCCTTGTAGACCCCCACGGTCAAATTCAGTTTCCCACTGCGTGGGTCTTTTTCAAAGGCCGAATTCAAACCGAGAATCGCATCGGGTGGCGCCAACGAAAAATGCTCAAACATCATTCCTACCCAGGAAAGGGTTCCAAAATGAAACGAAACCAAAAAACACCGCAAACGCCCCTACGAGCACTCGCCTTGACTGAAAGTAACCCAAAATCCACTTTTTCGGGAGGTCAGAATACCCCTTTTGCAAACTCCCAGTTCCCATTTTCCGACGCGCCGGTCGGCTCACCTGGGGGCACTAGCACTTTGGACTCCACCAAAAAACGCAACGCGGCGTGGATGTCAAAGTCGATAGGACCGAGCCCCAACTCGGCCAACAACTCCTCACATGCCCGATCGAGCGTATCGACCGCCTCGAGCGACCGCATGGGCATCCCCCGATTCTGCCGAGTCCTGAGCACCACGATCAAAACCATCGCCTGACTGAGCCACTGCTGCTCGGCTTCGTCCTTGAGCCTAAGCAATACTCCTTTGTTGTTCGACAACGTCTGGAAATACAGACTCTGGGCAACATTGAGCAACTGCCGATTCCGAGCATGGCGATACGAAAAAAACAACTTGACCGAATACAACACCCCAGCGATCGCAATCGCGATGTACATCCAAATCGCTCGGAAGATCTCGACGGCTCCGAGCAGGGCCAAGAGCCACATGCTGCGCATCAACCGTGTAACGGTCATCGAAAATCCCCATAACGTCGGGATCCCGATCTTCCCCTGATCGAGCCATGATATCTTCACCGAGCCTGGCAAGAGCATGTCGACATCCGCATGCGGTATGTTCTTGAACATCCTCAAGTGCAATTGCCCATCGCCCTCCGATCGCTCAAAGATCACTACCAGTTGCCGATAAATCGGCACGGACGAATCGACCTTGCGAAACAACCGATACCATCGCCTCGCTTGACGTACCCCTATGCCATCACCTCGCGCATAGACCCGCAACCGCTTGTAGTCGGAAAAACGAATCCTCAGCTTGGCTCCCCAAGCCGTCGCGGTCCTTAACGCTTGATAGATCTCACTGGGCGTCAAACGCCGATAATTGGCCTGCTCGAGCATCTCCTGGCTCGATTCGACCAACTCCTTGATCGACACCCGAGATGATAAATCAGGCAACCTGGATCCAAAGGAACTTTCAAGCTCTTCTCGATCCGGATCGACGAAGGTGTAGCCCTCGATCAACGGCCCAAAGCGATCGTGCACCCGCTGATGAATCAACCTCGCTAAATGCTCTTTGCACCTGTGTAAAAACTCACAAGCCTCTCGATCGACTCCATCCCAACGCTCCAATGCAAATTGAAATTCGTTGGGGTGGACCGGAATGTAAGACTCCAGTTCAACTGGCATCAATGTGCAAACTGCGCTTGCGACGTTCTTTGCGCCGAACATCATCGATCATCCCACTGACTCGCTCGACCTGATCGATCCCAGCCAAAAGCAAACTCGGGTGCGATCGATCCTTGCTCTGCAACTGGATCTTCCCGACTCCCAATGTCCGTTGAATGATCCCTTGCACATAAGACACATCGTCGATGTCGATCACATCGATCCGATCGACCGTGCGAACCAAGATCCCTCGCGAGTGGATGAACCGCTGGGTCGTCAGCTCATAATGAACACTCAATCGTCGGTACAAAAAAGTCGCTATGCCCAAAACCCATGTCCCAAGAAGTGCCCCAAGGACTATCCACCATACATTCGTCTCAATGGGCGGCATAATCTTCAATATGGGCAAGACGATCATCGCAGCGATAACCGCTAAGGTCACCGCTGCCAAAATCAACCATGTCCCATACATGGCTTTCGCCGAATACCCACCCTCCCATAGCCTATTCTCGGGCTCCTGGGACATCCCTACTCTTGGCTGAAATTCCGATTGCAGCGAATTGGGGTCTCCGGCAGATTCGTTTGGCTGAGATTGGCTCATGGATCGACGGCTCTACAGTAAGAAACTCGGTCATGTGAAAGAACTCACACGCCCCTAGGCACAAATTCAGTGACCATTGGGCGCAGAATCTCCCCTAATCATAACACAAATCCCACCGAAACTAGGCTCCACAAGCTGACTTGACCCGCATACTTGCCTTCCAACTTGCCGCCGGAACTTGGTCTCCAGCTTGCTTTCCCGCGATCAATGCTCGCGAGCCATCTTGAGAAACAACTCGTAACGGGCCTTCATCTCTACTAAGCTATCCCCCCCAAACTTGTCGACCAAAGCCGTGGCGATCTCAAAAGCCACCACATGCTCGACGATGATCGCTGCGGCGGAAATCGCACACACATCGCTCCGCTCATAGTTCGCGCGGTGCGGCTGCTTGTCCTCCATCCGAATCGAATCGAGTGGCTTACGCAACGTGCTGATCGGCTTTTTGGCCGCCCTGAGAACCAACGCCTGCCCGTTGGTCATGCCACCCTCGAGCCCCCCGGCGTTGTTCGTCGGTCGCACATATCCCAAATGGGGCAAATGCGCAAGACTAGGGTCGTGATGGATCGGGTCGTGCACCTGCGAACCTCGCTTGCGCGCTGCCTCAAATCCCATCCCTATCTCTACTCCCTTGATCGCCTGAACGGCCATGACCGCCTGAGCTAACCTACCATCCAACTTGCGATCCCACTGGGCATGGGTTCCAAGCCCAAAAGGCAATCCCTCGACCCGCACCTCGACAACTCCCCCAAGCGTGTCACCCTCCTGCGCCATCTGATCGATGTAAGCCTCCGCTTCCGGATCGCTCTGAGGCCGAACCGAATAGATCGAACTCTGATCCCGAAGTGCCCGCAACTCCCCTACCGATAACCCCTCGGTTCCTTGGGTCCCTAGCTGCATCTGACCAAGCTCGACGACATAGCTGACGGTCTGAATCCCAAACTCGCGCAGCAGCAACCGAGCCAACGCACCGGCCGCGACCCTCGCTGCGGTCTCTCGCGCACTGGATCGCTCCAACACTCCCCGGATCGAACCGAGGTACTTGATCGCTCCCGTCAAATCCGCATGACCAGGTCGGGGCCGCTCTAGCTCCTTGAGGCGCTCAAGCTTGTAGTCGTTGTTGACGATCTGCAACGCGATGGGTGATCCCAACGTTACCGATTGCCATACCCCCGAGAGAATATTGACCGCGTCCTGCTCGAGCTTCTGCCGCCCACCCCGACCGTAACCACCCTGCCGCAATCGCAACTCGTGATTGATGAACGATTCGTCAATCGTCAATCCCGCCGGAAATCCATCCACCAACGCCAAGAGCGATTTACCGTGCGACTCGCCCGCCGTCAAATACTTAAGCATTAGCGTGTGACTCCCCCTTCGAGCCAGCGATCAAAACATACAAACTCGGTACGACAAACAAGGTAAAGAGTGTACCGATAGCCATCCCAGCAACCAAAACAATCCCGATGCTATTTCGAGCTTCAGCACCCGGACCGGTCACAAAAACCAAAGGCAAATGACCAAAAACCGTGGCTGCACTGGTCATCAATACCGGTCGCAACCGAGTCTTCGATGCCTCGATCACCGCATTCCACTTGCTCAAACCCTGTTCCTGTAGATGGTTGGCAAACTCGACAATCAAAATCCCATTCTTGGCAACCAAACCCACCAGCGTGATCAATCCGACCTGCGAATAAATATTCACCGTCGTGAGCCCCAAAAACGTCAAAAGCAGCGCTCCTGAGATCGCCAAAGGTACCGAACCGAAAAGGACAATCAACGGATCGCGAAACGACTGGAACTGTGCCGCTAACACCAAATAGATCAACGCCAAGGCGATCCCTAGCGTCACGGTCAGCGACGAACCCTCTTTGCGTATCTGACGCGATTCCCCCGCATAGTCCATCGTCGCTGTCGGTCCGACGACCTCCTGCACAATCTGCTCGATCTTGCGCAAACCCGCCTCCTTGGTCAGTCCCGGAACTCCCGGCATCACCGCCGCTTGGATCTGAATCGCACTTTGCTGCTGAAATCGACTCAGTACCCTCGGTGCCGTCTTGGGCAGGATCGTCGCAAAAGTCGATACGGGTATCAACTGACCCGAAGGTGTGCGGATCTTCAAGTCCATCAACGACGAAGCCGATTGGCGATCCTCCTCGGCCAACTGCGGAATGACCTGATAAGACCGATTGAAATAATTGAAACGGTTGACATAGCCCCCTCCGAGCAACACCCCTAGCTCCCCGGCTATCGATGCCAAGTCGAGCTTCAAGTCGGCGACCCTCTCCCGATCGACCACCACCTGAGCTTGCGGTAAATCCACTTTCAAGTCGGTATCGACGAATAAAAACAATCCGCTCGCGTTGGCCTCCGAAAGAATCTGCTCGGAGAGCAAAGTCAACTGCTCGACCGGCAAATCGCTCTTGAGAATCAACTCGACGTCAAAATTGCCGGCTCCCGGAAGGGGTGGGACAAGCACAGGAAAAGGCTGTAGCCCCGGTATCTGCGAGGCGATTCCAAACGCTTGCGGTACCATCGCTGCGGTACTCCTCAAGTGCTTCTGCTCGCGCTCGTGCCAACTCTTGGTGATGATCCCGCCAAATCCTGAATTCGATCCGACCAACGCCCACATGTAATCGGTCTCTGGCATGACCGCAAATTTATCAGCCAACACCTTGGCCCATCCGACCGAACTCTTCAACGACGAATCCGGAGATGCCTTGAGCATCACCGCGATGGCTCCCTGGTCCTCGACCGGCGCAAGCTCCTTGGAACTCAGGATGTAAAAAGGTACAGCGGCACACGCCAACAACAACGTCGCAAAGGCGATCGACCAGCGGACTGCCAACGCTCCCTCGAGCATTCGGCCATAGAGACTCTGCACCCAATCGAACACCCGATTGACCCCTCGCGTCAAAATCCCCTCTTTACCGCTGGCCGAAAGCATCTGGGCACTCATGATCGGAGATAAAGTCACGGCCACGACTCCCGATAGCAACACCGCTGCGGCAAGCGTAAATGCAAACTCCCTAAAGAGCATCCCAGTCAATCCCCCCTGGAAACCGATCGGTGCATAGACCACCGCCAGAGTGATGGTCATGGCGATGATCGGACCGAACAGTTCCCTCGCTCCTAAAAGCGCCGCGTCGATTTTTGTCATCCCTTCGCGAATGTGACGCTGCACATTCTCAACCACCACAATCGCATCGTCGACGACCAATCCCACCGAAAGCACGATCGCCAAAAGGGTCAAAAGATTCAGCGAGAATCCCATCAAGTACATCAAGATCGTCGCGCCGATGAGCGACACTGGCATCGCGATCAACGGGACAATCGCTGTGCGTATCGAGCCCATAAACAGAAACACCACGACTCCTACGATCGCGATGGTCTCCAAGAGGGTCTTGGAGATCTCCGACAACGCATCTCGCATGAATCGCGTGGCATCATAAGCCAGATTCATTTCCATGTGCGTAGGTAGCGTCGGCTTGAGCTTGGCCATCGCTTCGTTGAGTCGATCCGCTACCTCGATCTCGTTGGTGCCTGGCAATGGCCATACCGAGACATACACGGCTTCCTTGCCCCGGTACATGGC
>QWPJ01000228.1 GCA_003671195.1 Planctomycetota bacterium | reverse complement strand
GATTGGGGACAATCGATCTACCATAACGACGCGCAGCGGCGGCGTCTTATGGCTGTTCGGCTGTTTTGTCCTACTGGTTGCGGTGGCTTCAGGTTCCGATCGATTGGGGACAATCGATCTACCATAACGACGCGCAAGCGGCGGTGTCTTATGGCTGTTCGGCTGTTTTGTCCTACTGGTTGCGGTGGCTTCGTGTTCCGATCGATTGGGGACAATCGATCTACCATAACGACGCGCAGCGGAGGCGTCTTACGGCTGTTCGGCTGTTTTTTCCGGTCTGATGATCAGACAAAAAACTGGTAACTTTATCTCGCCCAAGGATTTCCAATAAACCCGACAGACGATTAGATAGCACTGACTCTTCGCTTCGATCTTTCATGACGCGTTGGCTCACCGGTGATTCAACCGCTGGCATTAGCCAACTCGTGAAAGAACACCTGGTCGATCGGCAGTGTCTCTCGGGCTAAATCCAACAAGTGCTGGTGATGGGTAAAGAAGATCACCTGGGATTGGGACGAAATTCGCACGAGTTGCTTGAGCGTTTCGACCGACCTTTGGTCGTCGAAATGGACCAGAATATCATCGACGACCAAAGGCAGTGGCTCGTGCACCTTGCTCCATTGCTCAAGGCTCGCGAGCCTCAGAGCTAGATACAACTGGTCCCGCGTTCCATCGCTCATCTGCTCGACGAGCACCTCGGATCCAGGACCATCCTCCGCTCTGCGTCCGACCAATAGGTGCTTGCCCGCATCGTCAAGCGAGATCTCGATCCCACGGAATCGGCCTAGGGTCATTTGGCGAAAGGACTCGCTGGCTAACTTGAGGATCGGATCCTCGTTGGCGGATCGGTAGCGTTCGATCCCAGCGGTCAATGCTGCCGAGGCGAGCCGCAAGGTCGCCAACTCTTGGACGGCTTCCTCGATCTCAAGTCCCACGCCACTTGCCTGCGTGGCAAGCATCGCTGCTCTGCCGCTTGTATCCAATTGATCGTAGTCTCTTTGCAACGCACTCGTGGCTCGAATCGCCTCCTCGCGAGCTTGATCGATCCTGCGGATCTCTTCGCTCAGGTGCTTGATATCAATGGTGATTTGATCTGCATCGGCTTGTTCGACCCGCTGAACAAATGGGTCGATATCGCGACTGTTGCATTCGGCAAAAAGCCTCTCTTGAAGGTCCTTTCGGTCCAGATCGAGCAAGTGATACTCTCGCGAATTGCGAGCCAACTCCCGAAGTTGCTCCTGGTCTTGAGCCCCTGCGAGCTCTTGCATCTGCTCGAGTTCGCGATCCAAAAGACGAATCACGCCGGATGCTTGATCCAACTGCTCTTGCGTCGTCTTTTTCAGCGTCTCGAGTGTCACCCGTTTTTCTTGTTCTTGGCTGGAAAGCTTGCTCTGCCGTTCAAGCCACCGGACCTTGGACTCCGTCGAAGCCTGTGCGGAGATTGCATCTGCCGATTCAGGACTCGCGCCGGCCAACCAATCGAGCACCGGCCTTAGGGCCGATTCGAAGCGATCGATTCGCTCCTGACTCTCGCGCAATCGGACTCGGGTCACATCGATTTCATCGGTCGTCTGCTGCAATTCGGTGACTTGGTCGAGGATCGTCTGAACTTCGACCGGAGTGGCATCGTCGGGCAAAGCGATGTCTGCCAATGCGTCAAACCACTGGGTTTTGAGCTCCTTGAACTGATCCTCAAGCCCCTGGATTTCGCTGGTCTGATCCCGGTACTCCTGCAAATTCAACTGGCGCTGACCCTCGATGGCCTCGGCTTTTCCACGAGACTCATTGGCCTTGTTCAAAACCAACTCGGCCCGGGTCAAGGCTCGGTCGAGTCCGTCGCAAGGTTCGGCTGCAAATCCGCATGCGGCTAAAGACTCATTCAAAACCACAATCGCCTGTTGGATCGCTGTTTGCATCTGCTCGATGCGAATCCTCTTGTCGAGCAAATCCTGCGCCTCTCGCTGCAGGGAACTGACTGCCTGGCTCCATTCCAACGCTTCGGTGGGAGTTTCCACTGCGATCCGATGCTCGGAAACAAACGCTTGCCAAGCTTGCTGGCCAAGCGTCAGCTCGCTATCGCGTTCTTGGCATGCAAGGGCCCACTCGGCCACTTGGGCTTCGAGCTCAAGGATCGCCTCTTGCAACTGCTCGCGCTGTGCGACCAACTCGGCTTGATCCAGCAGTTCGGCGGCCATCTCATCGGCCGATTGCACGCTGGCTGCGTAAGCGTCCGACAGTTCGTTCCACCGCTCCGTCGAACCGGAGCGGTGCTCGGCGAGCATTCCAAAGAGCCCGTCGCGTGCCTGCTTGCTGGCTTCCCATTCCTGCCTGGTAGGAACGCGAATTTTCTTGGCTTCGCGGTCCCATTCGCGCTGCTTGGCCGACCTCTTGCGATCCTGCGCGCTTTGCTCCGATCTGGCTTTTTCCAGAGCCTCCTGCCGCTTGTCGAGCTCCTTCTCCCATCGCTCGATCGAAGGGAGACTTGCGACGGGAAATCGGACCAACTCCTCGGCTGTTTGACAGGGAATTCTCCATCTTTGAAGTCCTTTCTCTAAGCGATCTTGTCCTCGTTGGCTTTCCATGAGCAACGCGGCCAAGGGATCGGATTGGCCTGCCAAGGGCCTGTATTGTTGGATCCTTTGCTCGAGCATCTTCAACGACTCATCGCTGAGCGGGAGCGACTCGGAGTTCTGGTCCTCGTCGAGCCGTTTCCTAAGTTTCGATAGCCTGAGTTTCCGGTCGGCGACTTGCTTCTCTAGAGCCTCGTACTGCTTGGCCAAAGTCCCGATCCACTTCTTGTGCGAAAGCGGAATCTTTTGCTTTTCCAGCTTATCGCGAAGCGTATCGAGTTTGCCGATCTCGTCCCATTTCTGTTCGGCTCGTCGGGCTAATTGCTCGCTCTGGATCTTCAGCTTGGGAAGCTCCTCGAGGGCTTGCAGGTAGATTCCTAGCCCGGAGAGCAAACTTCGGACCTTGGCCTCCTGCTCGTCATCCCAGACACTCTCGGGGATCTTCACAAGTTCCGATTCGATGCTTCGCAATTGGTTGGCGATCTCCTCAGAGGCGACTTGTTTTTCAGCTTTTGCTCCCAGGACTTTTTGCACGCGCTCTTCAAAATCACGCGGCAGTTTTGTGGCTGCTCCAAGCATCGAGATGGATCGAAGCCGTTCGAGATACTTGGCGACCGTCGGGATCGAGCGTTGGATTCTCTGCGCTTCGAGCAACTGCCTTTGAACCGCATCGCTTTGGGTCCTGTACTCCTCGAGCTGGTCCTTGGACTCCTGGAGCTGTTTCTCGAGCCTCCGCCACTGATCCATCGACATGGCTACTTTTTTCTCGTCGTCGCGCAGCGCTTTGTACTGCTTGAGCTTGTCGTACAAGCGCCCTTTCCTGCCGGCTTTCCCGTAGAGCTCTTCGATGCGATCTTCGAGCGACTGATGCTTCTGTTGCAAATTGGCGATCCCCGAGGCGCTCGAAAAGAGGGCTTGGCCTGAATCTCCCCCGCCGCGGACCAAGTCCTCTCCACCCTGCCGGAGTGACTCATGGGTCAAACCGAACATTCGCAGGAAATGATCCTCCTGGATCTTCGGGAAAAACTCGGCCCAATGCGAACCAGAGACCTCCTGGGAGCTTTCGGCATGCAGGAGCGTCGCGGTTCGGGCTTTGCGGCGTACGCACCTGAGTACCTTGCCGTCGCGATTCTCCAAGATCGCTCCGACTCGCAGGTCCTTGTTGGCATGCTTGAAATTGTCATCTGTCCTGGTCGGGAATCCGAAAAGCAATGCCGTCAGGCCCCGCAGCGAGGTGCTCTTGCCCGCTTCGTTTGGCCCATAAATGATGTGGAGCCCATAGCGACCGGCGCTCAGGTCGATGCTGTAGTTGGTGAAATGTCCGAAAGCCATCAGGTCCAAACGCTGTAGCCTCATCGCGTTTCCCCCAAATCGCTTTTCATGGACTCGGCTCTCACAGAGTTGCTTTGCGAAAACTCGCTTCCTAGCAAGTCGAGCAAACGCTCCTGAGCCTGCTCGAGCAGGACTGACGATCCTTCGAGGTACCCATCGAGTTCGGCGGTTCGTAGCTCCGAGGGGATTTTACTCCGCACGGTGCTCATGTCGAACTGAAGCTGCTTATAGAAATCGGGATTGGTTTTGGCGTCTTGAAAGACCCCCATAATGGCCCGTATCGCGTCTTGTGAGGCATCAGACTGCTGGTCGCTCTCATTGGGCATGCGCGTATTGCACAGGACCTTTTCGATCCACACCCCATCGATCGACAAGCCTGTTGCGACCGATTGGCAGCTTTGGAGGATATGCTCGCGTTCGACTCGAAATCTACGATGGAGGGGGCTTTGGCCCTGAAGCTCGATGCGAATGGCAAGCAACCGATCCGCGCAAAGATCGATGGTCTCTTGCAAGGAGGTTTTGAACAAGTTCGGTAGTTCGCCGAGATCGCCGATCGTTCCGACATCCAGAGCGAGAGTCTCCCAGCGGAGCACATCGAGGGGTTCAAAGGTTGCCTCGATCGTTTGCTGGTCCGAGACGCTTACCACATAGCACCCTTTGGGTCCGGTCTCCTTGGCGTGCCGCCCTTGGATGTTTCCAGGAAAGACCACCCAGGGCTTTTGGCTCAGGACCTCGCGTTTGTGGATATGCCCTAAGGCCCAGTAATCGTAATTGCGAGTCCCGAGCCCCTCGAGGGTGCAGGGAGCATAATTTTCATGCCCTTCGCGACCCGTGCAACTGGTATGCAAAAGCCCGATGTTGAACCATCCGGGAACCTGTGCGGGGTAATTCATCGAAAGATCTTCAGTGACGGCTTGCGTTGCAAAACTCTGGCCGTGGATTGCGACCTGTATCGATTCGATCCGCCGTGTGGTCGCATGACTCGACTCGAACAGATGCACGTTGTCCGGATAAGGCAACGAGCGGGACATCTTGTTCTCCGCATCGTGATTGCCTGCGATCAGGTAAACCGGTATCCGGCAATCGCGCAGCTTGGCCATCTGCTTGACGAAGAATTGACCCGTCGAGTAGTCTTTCCAGTCCCCGTCGAAAACATCGCCCGCGATGAGCAGAAAGTCGACTTGGGTCCGAATCGCAAGATCTACCAGGTTCTCCAGCGCTCGACGCGGAGCGGCCCGCAACCGTTCGATGGGGGCAGAGTCGTAAGCTCTCAGTCCCAGCAGTGGACTATCGAGATGGATGTCGGCGGCGTGAATGAACCGGAACATAGGTTCTGGAGACTAAGG
Organism: Planctomycetota bacterium; assembly: GCA_003671195.1. Classification (GTDB taxonomy): domain Bacteria; phylum Planctomycetota; class Planctomycetia; order Pirellulales; family Pirellulaceae; genus JBKCUI01. Next base: position 4,700 of record QWPJ01000228.1, on the reverse strand, counting down.
TTTCTTTTCGGGTTGCTGCGACTTCAAATAGCCGATCAAGGATGCGAGCTCCGCGTCGCTGATGAGTTCCTCAAAGTTCCCTGGCATCAGGGACAATTTGCTGATCTTCTCTTGCTCGATCTCACTGCGGGCAAACCGTTGGGATTTGCCTGCCTGGTCGACTACCTCGAGTGAACTGTCGGTCCGATCGAGTATCAAACCCGATATTGTCTCCCCATCCTCCATCAATACATTGGTGATTCTAAACGCTTCGTCCACATTGCGGTTGGGCCACAGGATATCCTCGCACAACCTCTCTACGGTCCGCACCACCGCTCCATCGAGCTGCGGTCCGATGACCTTACCGACTCCTCCAAGCTGATGGCACGTGGCGCATCGTTCCTGAAAGACCCTTTTTCCAACCATCGGATCGCTTGCAATCTGCTTGACCGCCTGGGCCTTGCTCTGGACCAACACCGCGCGGGCAATATCGGTCTCCCCCTGCGGCTTCAAATCCGAAAACCGCTTGGCGTTGGACTCCGATAATGCGTCCCACCAGGAGGCGGGCAAGACGCGTAGCGTTTCTTTCGACAACGCACCACGTCGTATCAAATTTTCGATCAACGCAATCGAACCCCTGTGGCGCGACCATCGCAAGACCAATTCCTCCTGGGTTGCTGCATCGGCCCTTTTTCCAAAAGCTTCCGACAAAACACCGAGCGTTTCATCCGACCCTGTACTCCAGTCCCAATCGAAACTCCAGGGCTTGCCTTCTTTGCTCGCCCCCGGCTTGGTTAGCAAATCCGGCTTGGTCAGCAAATCCTCCAAACCACGTTCGACAACCAAAGAAACCAACTCCGAAAGGACCGGTTGCTCTTGGCCTTGCACCCATTGTTGCAAGTTCGCTTTACAAAAGCAATCGAGTCGATCGGATTTTATGAGCTGGCTCCATTGGGACAGGAATTCGGCTTTGCTCGATGGTTCCAAAGCGACGATCGATGAGCCAAAACACTTGGCCAAACGGACCATCGAGTCGAATCGGTCCCGCAAGACAGATCGGGTCAACCCTGGCTCGGAAACATCGGCGATCCCAATCCATGCATAACTGTCCTGTCCGCATCCATCGACGACCTCGATACGTACCGACTGACCCTTGTGCTGCGATAAATCGACTTGGGCATACCGGGCTGCATCGTTGCGAGGGGCATAAATGCGGTAGATCTCGCTCCAATCGCCCGTCTGCGAACTGGCTACCAAAACGCGGACATAGTTCTCTTTCCGCTCGGGCTCATTGGCGATCCCATCATGACCGACGACCCAAAACGACAAGCTTTCCTTGGCGAGGAAAACCCCGCTGGTCCAAGTCCCCTGGTAGCGTTCGGTGAGCCCCAGGCTGCTCCAAAACGGTATTTTTCCCTCGGGTAACTCTCGGGGCTTGGGGTGGCTCTCGGCCTGGAGTGACCGCTGCTCAAGTGGCCAGGGACGCACATCCCGCCCTTTGGCCGAAAGGGCGGTCCATCCGGTTAGTCGAACATCCTCGGCTGCCGCTTGGGTTAACCAGGCTCCTGCTGCTTGAGATAAAGACTGCTTCCCCAACTCGACAAGAATGGGCGATAATTTACCGTTGCGCTGCTTTTGCGACTCGGCGATCAAAAGGATTTGCTCGGCCTTGGTCGATGATTCCTCAAGCATCGTATCGATCAATCGCAAAACCCGAGGAATTTGGCTTTCGTCGACGGCCGTTGCGACACCAAGCAGTGCGTCCTTGAGCCAGGCCGCCTTGGGCCCTTGCCCTGACTTCTTTGATGCGATTTCGATCAGTTCCAAGGACCATCGAGCCGCACTGGGATCCTTGACCGCTTGAAGGACCTTGAGCAAGTCCTCGATGCGCTGTTGGTAGCGGTCGGTTCCAAGTTCCGTACCGATCAAACCATCCTCGGGGAATGCGTCGGACTGCTTGGCTGTGCGCCCTAAGATGTCTCGCAAGGCGATCCAATGGGCTTGCTTGAGAATCGCATCGCGTTGATCGACGCTTCGAAGCCGATCCAAAAGACTCACCGCATCGGCAATGGTTCCGATCTGACCGAGTCGCTCGACGGCCCTGAGCCGCTCGATCGCCGAATCCGGATCGGACGCCTGAGCGACCGGCTTGGCGAGAATCGCGATGGACTCTTGGTAAGTCCGCTCGGAGGGTCGAATCGCCCCGAGTGCGTCTTGGACTCGGGGGGCTGGGGGCTTGGGGCCATTGGACGGATCTTGAGCGACGTACCGAATCCTCCAGATTCGCCCGCTGGTCCGATCCCGATCCGGATGGTCCAACGGGACTTCGTAATGCCCGATGACCTTGTTGTAGAAATCCGCAACATACAAACATCCATCGGGGCCGAACTGAAGGTCGACGGGTCGAAACCAAGGGTCCTCGCTGGTCAAGAGGTCGGGCAACTCGACGGCTTTGGCCGTCGCTCCGAAGTACTCAAGCCCGTTGCGATTGATCCTGCAGGTCATGACGTTGCCGCTGAGCAAATTCCCTTCAAAGCCCTGAGGGAACGATGGTCCGGCGACGTAAGCGACCCCGGAAATGGCCGTGCTCCCATGCAAGTGCTCCATCGTCGAGGGGACAAACCCGAGTCCATCATGCGGGCGACCGAAACTCGGATAGCACCCACCTCGAAGCAATTGTGTGATCGGTTTGCTATGGCAATCCGCCGAAAACCAAAACCCATACTTGTCCCTGGTCATCCCAAACGGATTGACTTGTCCCTGGGTGTACAACTCAACTCGGCTTCCATCGGGCCGGAATCGAAAGACGTTCCCGCTGGTCATCTCGATCGCATGGCCGTCGGTCCCCGAGATTTTTGAGACGTTGTTGAAGCCATGGCAGGCGTGGATCCAGCCGTCCTGCCCATCGCGCAGCGCATTGACCATCCCGTGCGTATCGCGCGTCGTGTCGAATGGTCCAAGGATCACCTTGCGCTCGTCGCAGACCCCATCTCCATCGGTATCCCTCAAATGGTAGAGATTGGGGATCGAAAAGGCGATCACGCCGTCTTGGTAAGGCAATAGTCCAATCGGTATGTTCAAACCATCGGCAAACACGGTCTTGGTTTCCATCGTGCCGTTGGAGTCTTTGTCCTCAAGGACCACAATTGCATCGGAACTGGGCGCATCGGAACTGGGCGCATCGGAACTGGGCGTATCGGCTTTCGCAGGAAACGGATAGAGCACGCTTTGGGTCAGCCACAAACGACCTCGCGCATCAAAAGCCATGTTCATCGGCTTGGCTATTTGCGGTTCACTTGCAACCAACTCGACGGCGAACCCCTCGGGGACATGGAAGCCTGCTTGTTCGTCCGCTGGGGATCGCCAAGCCGAGGACCGAATCGTCTGCCCGTACCACTCTGCCGGTGACTTCGGTTCGGCGGCCCTTTGATCGAGTTCCTCGGCCCAAAGACAACTGCTGACGGCTCCTGCGGCGACCGCGAACATCCCCACGGAGAGCAGACGATTCAAGAGGCAAGCCTGGGGGATTCGATGCATGTTGCAAACTTTTTCCAAGGGGGGGACTACTGTCTTTCTCTCCGATGACGGATCTCGCGGATCTGCAATCGGTGGATTATCGTCCAAAGGAGCGTACTTGGGCAACTCCAGCAAGTGTATTTCCAGGCGATTTGTTATTCCCGATCCACTGCGAGCTTGGCCTTTGCGAGCTTTGCGCCTTGGCGAGAAACCCTCTTCTGGCGGTCCCTGGTAGCTGCCCGGGTTCCTGAGTCTGACCGCAAAGGCGCCAAGGACACGAAGGGAGAAAGCCATGCAAGCAACTCGAAACGCGTGATTGATTGCAAGAGCGCTCCTCTGACGCCTGACGCACTCAATTCTTGTCGCCGGGTTCCTCTTCCTCCAGTCTCACGCCTCAAGCCTCCCGCCTGACTTCACCGCTCTGGCGAACTGTCGTTGACTGATGGAGGGTTCGTCTTTCGGTGAACGCAGAGCGTCGTGCCACGAAAAATCACTTGGCTCGCTTGTAACGCGGATTGTCTTTTGCCGAAAACAGCCCTTGGTCGAGATTTTCCCGGATGAAGGTCCGCAGCGCATCGGATTCGGCCGTCACGGTAATTCGGTTGGAACCTTCGCTTCGTCCAGCGATTCAATCGGATGCTCAAACGTGCTAAGGGTGCATCCGGAAAACAGGATGCTGAGGATTGCAAAGACCAATGCTCTCGCGGTGTTCGATTTGTGATGCATCTTGTTCGTTCTGCTGAGTCTTTGAATGGCGTGTTCGATTCGGTTCAACGCCTGATCTGTATCTCCGGACTATAAGACCAATCATTATGGCCGCAGTTGATCTCGCTGTATGCAGCTTGCGAGCAATTCTCTGCAAGATTCCTCGAATGTCGTAGAAGGTCGCCATGTGGACTGGATTCCCTTGGAAACTACGTCATCCGCTTTCGCAATTGTGCTTGCAGTTCGGTCACTAACGTCTCAAGTTCGGTCCTCGAACTGGGGTGCAGCGCATCGTCGGTCGACTGAGGGAGACTCAGTAAATTTTGCAACATGCGTATCTTGCCGAAAAGTTCACCTTCCTCGCGGCCTTTGATCTCGCCTTCTTCGAAAGCTGTTTGGATTCGAGTGTTCTCGTCGAGTTCCCATTTCAGCCGCGCATCGTAGTGTCGGCGTTGGTCTGGCGTTCGTGAAATCATCTCTAGTACTCCTACGGCTCGTTT
>QWPJ01000101.1 GCA_003671195.1 Planctomycetota bacterium | reverse complement strand
GACCGTGGCGAGATGCTCTACATGTTCTTGGATTTCTTGAGGCTTAGGGTTCGCTACGATCGGATCAGTTGGAATCTCAAGCCGGTTTTTTGGGCTCACGAGGTTCTCGTGCATGCCGGTTGCCGCGATTCGGCGATGCAGTGGCGTCGAGCGTTGCACGAGCGGGTCGCTAAGGAGTCCGAGAGCTTCTTAGAGAAGCTTGCGACATTGCAGAAAAAGTATGCCATGATGATGCCCTCGGTAGCCGACCGGCTCAACGAGCGGTTCCTCAAGCCCATGACGATCGATCGGATGCGAGCGTTGATTCGGCCTTCGATGCGTCAGTTGCGAAGCAGCGAATCGCAGAAGAGTCGAGCTTTTGATCTGCTAGTTCAGGAACTTCACCTGATGATGCGGGAGCCTACAGGAGTGGGGCTTGAAGTCCCCGCCTGGTTGGTGGTCCTCCAGGAGGAGGTAGATCGGGTTTTGGACCAGGATCAAAATTCTTTGACCTCCTATCGGCTCGACCGAGCCGTACCCCTTAAGAGCCTTGCAAGAGTTAGAATTAACTCCCAATTGATGGCCAATCGAGATCGCCAAGAAGGCAACTAGAGGGAGCCTGTAGCTGATGATTGCCTTAGATCCTGGCTGCGTCTCCAGTAGATTTGGAATTTATAGAATTTCTTGCGGTCTTCCACGGCTTCCAAACCGGTGAGTTTGACGGACCAGTAGTTGTTTAGATCGTTGAGTCTTTCGATGAGCAGCTCGGAGTCGTTCGACTCCAGAGCAGTGGAGATCTTCGCGCGGTAGGCATCCAGAGATTGAAATCGACCTTGTTCGGCTTTGCGAAAATTTTCCAAGGCCAGTTTTCGATTGCCCAGGTCGGATTCCAAGCGGCCCAAGAAGTCGAGCATCAATGGATCGTTGGTCTGAGCATACAAGTTATTGAGCGAATTGCGGATCGCCGTAGGGTCGGCGCTTTGAATCTTGTTGCTACGGAGGTTGATCCACTCCTGAATGGCTCTCAGATCGGTATCTAAAGGGCCCGGGAGTGGTTTCTTATCGGGGGGTAGTTGGTCGATGTTTATCGTGGAAGCCCCAGTCCAAACCGCGCACAATTGGCTCAAAGGGCGCTGGACTTGGAAGTCAAAAACATCCTCAATTTCGTCATTTGGTGCATTGCCTGTGAGCATCAAAACGATGTATCCAAAGTTCTTGTCTGCATAGAAATGCCTATGCATGTAGCCTCGGAGTTTTGGATCGTTCGATCGCTCGGGTACTTTGGTTTTGAACAAGTTGTTGCAGTAGAGTCTGAAGTTATTGAAGGTAATTGTTTTTGTCAGAGGCACAAGGAGTTCCTCGGAATCGAACAGTTCGATGGGTGTTGTGGTTTCGCGATAGTACCGAATCAAGACGGCTGTGCGATCTTCCTGGGTTACCAATCCGACGATTCTCCAATCGTGGTATCCTGAGGTGATCGATTTGGTATCATAGAGAAAACTAATGACCAGCGAACGCAGTTGCTGCTCAAGGGCCTCAGGGGAGTCGGAACGAAAGGACTTTAGTTCTTCGCGTCCTTGTTGGATTTCATCGATCATCGGACCGTAATCGAAGAGAGGCTCGATCGCATCGTATCGGTTTGCGCTGGCTTCGGTCGTGAAAACCTTGGCCGTTCGAGACCCGCAAAACGTTCCTTCGATGGGGTCGATTTGAGTATCCCATCGGGCTTGCTTGGACCAATCAAAATCGACCGATCGCGACTTTTGCGGTAGGTCGCTTGGGCTCGATGTGGGGGTATCCCCTAGGCGAAATGCGTCGGTTGAAGGGACACCGATCCAACTTGCTGTCCCGATCGCCCAGAGTCCAAGAACCAGAAGAATCCCGAGGCCAAAACCCTTTGACAGCGCAGATCGTCGCTTGACGCCGCCAAAGTTGGTTTTCATTCCCAAACCAGCACGGTTCGATAATTGGGCCGATGGCGATAGGTCTGGATCTATTTCCGAAGTGTCGGTTTGTTCCTCGAAAGTAACTCGATGGCCGCAGTTTGGGCAGTCGATACCCCGTTTGAACACTTGGATCGATGCGCGGACTTGCGCGCCGCAGCGGCATATACAGTTTCGACGCATAGGAAAAACACTTGGTTGGATTGGAGGTGAAAAAGTCGCGAGGACTAGGCGGATTTCATTCCAAGACGTACCGGGGAGTGGTCTCGATTTGCGTGACGTCCCAAATGTACACCAAAAACTCGACCGAGCTAGCAAAAAAAAGCGAGATTGAGTTAGTATTACTTTTGGTTTGTCGCCGCAAAAAAGCGGGGCTAATGAAGCTTGTTTTCCTTCGGTCCGATCGCAGATTAGTATTTCCTTGGGGTTCCCTTTCGGAACTTGACATGACGAGCTGCGAATTGACGGTAATCCCAGATGAAAGTCTCAGATGAAAATTCCGGGGTGGATGAAACGATGAAGCGAATCAAATTTGGGTATCTGATTTGTTTCTGGCTGATTCTGTGTTCCTCGGCGCGCAGCGAGTTGGTGACGCTCTATGGAGGGTCCGGCCTACCGGCCGCTGAGCCTTGGCTGGTATTTGGTGCCGATACGATCGGCGGTTGGTCACAAACCGCCGTGGCCGGTGGAGTGCGGTTGACGACGGATTTGCCGACGCGTTCGGGATACAGCAACTACAATCCCTTCCCGTCCCCTGCGTACAAGAATCCGGCTTTTCCTCAGCTTCGCAGGTCCGATGGGTTCGAGCTATCGTTTCGCACAAGCTTGCTCTCGGAGAGCCACACGAATGCGAACCGCGCGGGTTATTCGGTGATCTTGTTGGCTCAAGATGCCAGGGGTATCGAACTGGGATTTTGGCAGAACGAGATCTGGGCTCAGAATACCGATTTTACGCATGCCGAGGGGGTGTTGATCGACACGACGATCGCTCGTGACTATCGACTGCAGATCATCGGCGAGGAGTATCGGCTTTTCGAGGGCACGACGAGTTTGCTTTCAGGGGCCTTGCGCACCTATACCAGTCCAACTCTTCCCTACACATTGCCCAACTATGTGTACTTCGGAGACAACACGACGAGCGCATCGGGGAGTTTTCTGCAGGGTTTTATTCGACTCGAATCGAACTTGAGCTCGGTTCCCGAGCCTTCGAGTATGATCTTGGCGAGTGTTTTTGGTATTGGTTGTTGCGCCGCCCGCAGGATGCGCAATACGAGCAAGGGTCCTATCGGGAGTAAGGTTTAGTCGATGGCGTTTTTTGTTATCTCCTGCATCTTGCTCGCCCTGGCTCTATTGCCGCTTGCCCTGTTTGTAAAGAACCTTCAAGACTTCCAGCGAGCTTGCAGCGACCCTGCGATCATGGAGCGGGCAAGCGAGCTTGCGGTGAGCGTTCTGATACCGGCTCGCAACGAGGAATCGAGCATTGGTGCAGCTCTCGATCGTTTGATCGAAAGCACGCATCGGCGATTCGAGGTGCTGGTCCTCGACGACGCTTCGGAGGATGCAACGGCTCAGATCGTCGAATCGAAATCGGAGCGTTTTCGAGCCATCGCGTTGCATCGCTCCAAGGGGCTAGCTCCGGGTTGGAATGGCAAACAAAACGCTTGTTGGCAATTGGCTCATTTGGCTCAATACGATCGGCTTTTGTTCCTCGATGCCGATGTGCGGCTTTCGCCCGAGGCGCTTGTGCGGATACTCGCTGAGCAGGAGCATCGAGAGGCTGCATTGGTCAGTGGTTTTCCGTTTCAAGAGACCGGTAGCTTTGCGGAAAAGCTATTGATTCCGATGATGCACTATATTCTGCTTGGCTTTTTACCGATCGACCGCATGCGCAACTCGACCGATCCGGGCTTTGCAGCCGGATGCGGGCAACTGTTTCTGGCCAAAAAGGCCGACTACCTGCAAGCCGGTGGTCATAGCGCGATAGCTGGCTCGCGCCATGACGGGATCAAGCTTCCGAGGGCCTTTAGGCAAGCTGGCTTTAAGACCGACATTTTCGACGCGTCCGATCTAGCGACATGTCGGATGTACCAGAACTTGCAGCAGGTCCATCAGGGCTTATTGAAGAATGCTACCGAGGGGATTGCCAATCCCAAGCTGATCGGTCCATTTACCTTTCTTTTGCTCGGTGGTTCGGTCCTGCCGATCTGTTTGTTTCTCTGGCAATTGGTGCGCTGCCTTGAGGGATCCGAGTGGAGTGGTTTGCCACTTGCCACGTTGATCATTCTGGGGTTCGCGGCCTTGATCAGTTGGCTCCCTAGGCTGCTAGCTCAGCGTCGGTTTCGTCAGTCGATGCTCGGAGCCCTTATGCACCCCTGGAGCGTTTTGTGGTTCGTGATACTGCAATGGACCGCCCTGCTTCGACAAGCCCTGCGTCTAAAGACGGCTTGGAGAGGCCGGTTATAAACGACCCGATTGAGCCATGGGTGATTCGTTTATTTGGAATTGTTGCGGGGTTTGAGCGTCCAAGCCAAGATTCGGTCGGTCATGTTCGGGAACCAGCGGCCCATGGCGACCAAGGCGTTGCCACCGAGGCTCAAGACCCGATCGCGTTTGGAGCGGACCAAGGCTTTGAGAGCCAGTTCGGCGACGCGTTCTGCAGACATGCTTCCCAGAGAGCGACTCTGGGTGTCGAGTCGGGTATCGACCAACGCGTCGAAAAATTCCGAACGAGTGGTGCTAGGCGAGACCATCAGAACCTCGATACCCAGCGGGGATAGCTCGACTCGGATCGACTCGGCCCAACCCCTGAGTGCGAATTTCGCAGCGCAGTACTCGCTTTTGTTTGGAACGGCGCGATGGGCCAGGACCGATCCGATGTTCAGTATTGCTGGCCGCGTGCCGAGTTTGAGCAGCGGAATACAGATTCGAGTCAATTCGGCAGGTGCAAAGAAGTCGATCTCCATGACTTTCCTCAATCGATCTGTGTCGGCTTGTTCGAACGGGCCGATCGCGCCTGCCCCGGCGTTGTTGACAAGAACATCCAAACCGTGCCAGTGGACCTCGCACCACTTAGCAAGTCGCACTCGGTGGGCCTGGGAGGTCAAATCCCCTTCGATTGCCGTGAGTTTTCCGGGATGATTCTGTGTCTGGAGGACCAGCCGGTCCAATCGATCTTTTCGACGCGCCGTCACTAGGACTTCAGCCCCTGCCCGCGTCAGTTGCTTGGCCATGCAAAACCCAATGCCGCTCGAGGCTCCCGTCAGAAGCACTCGAAGGCCTTGAAGTCGTCGCCTGGCCATTTCTAACCGACCTTGGGACGGACGCTCAGGTCCTGAATCGAGACGTCTTGCATGGAGACTTCTGGCAAGAAAGTTTGGGATTCGGCCGGTACAAACGTGGCGTTGTTGGGCAAGCCTTGCCGGATCGGTTCGGGCAAGGTGCCTTTGAGGACACGCATGTCGACGCCGTTTCCGGCAAGCTTACCGGCGCAGCCGATACTCATGCGGCAGTGGACTAGGCACAAGTCGTCTTGGTAGTGTTTCGAGAGGACCTCGGCGTGCGTGGCAAGCCAAGCGATGGTTTTGCCATCGCCGATGGGCAATCGCAGTTCGAGTTCCACGAAACTTGATGTCAACGAATCGCTCACTGCCATGGAGAGACGCTGGAGTCCGAGCCCGCTTAGGGCCGAGATGGGGATCGCATTGGGGTAGCGCTCATGGACTAGCGAAATCCGCTCGTCGGCGCCGGGGCAATCGCATTTGTTGAGCACCAGCAGTGTGTCTTTTTCCTGAATATCAAGTTCCTTGAGGACTTTATAAACCGAGGAGATCTGCTGGAAGACCGATGGGTTGCTCGCGTCGGCCACGTGCATGAGCAAATCGGCTTGACGAGCCTCTTCGAGCGTCGCTCGGAAACTTGCGATCAGGTGGTGAGGTAGATCGCGAATGAAACCGACGGTATCGCTCAGCAAGATCGGGCCCCAACCCGGGAGCATCCAACGGCGCGTGCGTGTATCGAGTGTCGCGAAAAGTTTGTCGGCCGCTTCGACCCCCGCACCGGTTAGAGAGTTCATCAGAGTGCTTTTGCCCGCGTTGGTGTAGCCGACGATCGAGACGCAGAAGGTCCCATCGCGCGAGGCGACTTCTCGGGCTTTTCGCTTCTCGACTTTCGACAGGTCCATCTTCAGATCATGGATTCGTTTTTCGGCCAATCGGCGGTCGACTTCCAATTGCTTTTCGCCAGGCCCACGCATCCCGACACCCATGGTTTGACGCGACAGGTGGGTCCACATCCGCTTGAGCCTCGGCAGCGAGTATTCCAACTGAGCCAACTCGACAGCAAGGCGTGCTTCGTGGGTGCGAGCGTTGGTTGCGAATATGTCGAGGATCAACTCGGATCGATCGATGACCTTCGTGCCAAGAGATTTCTCGAGATTCCTGGTTTGGGCTGGGGTCAAGTCATTATCGAAGAGGACCACGTCGGCACCGACGTGCTCGACAAAGTTCACCAGTTCCTCGACCTTGCCCTTACCTAGGTAGGTCGAATGATCCGGATGCTCGCGTTTTTGGAAGATGGTGCCACAGACCTCAATTCCGGCGGTGTCTGCAAGCCCCTTGAGTTCATCGAAGGGATCGTCCGAGACAAAATCGTTGGGCAGAAGGAGTCTGGCAAGTACTCCTTTTTCGTTGGTCAAACTTTGGGATCGTTCGTCCGTGCGCACTAGTTTTGGGTACTCCGCTGAGGGTGCAAAGGGGGTTGGGATCGCGAGGTCTTTCGGGCGTCGATTCGACCAGCGGCCCACAAGGGATCGCTCAAGCTCAGGATGCTTAAGGGCCATTGCTTCGAAGGATTATACTCCATCGCTTTGGTCGCTCGACAAGCCATCGAGAGTCCTCGGGAATCCGACCGTTGGTCATGGGTTAGACGTCTGGAGATTGCGGTTCGTTCACCCTTGACTGGTCCGATGCGTCAAAAATCCAAATTTTCTTCCGTGGCCATCTCAGAACCTTCGCCCTAGCCGGCTTTCGAAGCGGACTTCCAAGGCCCAAGGGCCCAAGGGGGAAATAGTCCCCTTAGAGAGGGCCTCCTTGGTGGCTTGTACCACCTCGTTCCAAGAGTCCTTGCAGTCGGTTTTCCCGTTAGCTTCTCCCCAGAACCCTTCGTGTTCATGTCTAGCGAAAAGCCGATGAAAATGTCGTTTTATTTTGCTTGACTTTAGTTTTCCAGTACGAATAATCCGATACAACTTAACTCAGGAACGCGGCCGGGAGCCCGTATCTGATGAATCTCACTCAAAAGGTTCCAGACAATATGAGCAATCTTTGCAAAAATGTTTTCGAAGCCATTCTCAAGTACGGTCACGATGAGGACTTTGATCCTATCGCTGATGGGAAGTTCTTGCCCACCGATGCACCGGCTGGCTCGCAAGAGAAGATCGAAGTTCTTCGACGACGTGTGGAACTCGGACAGCCCCTGTGGCACAACGACGACCGAGTCGACTACAGCGGTTTAACCGGCGCTATTCGTCCCCGCGAGTAATTGCGAGAAGCGAGTTCGACACGAACTCTGATTGTGCTCTTGGGAACAAGTCCCTAGATTCAACAGGTCGGTCGACCAACGCACAACTTAGATTCAACGAAGTTAGATTCAACTAAGTTAGATTCAACGAAGGCCGGGTCCGATTCCAGACTCGGCCTTCTTCTATTGTTGAACCGAGTCTCACGCGCTTGAGGTACCCGCTGTTCTCTAGCTACCTAAGCTCGGCCAATCTCCTCCCTGACTCCGATGCAAAGGACTTGTAATGACGCAAACCTCAAAAGGAAACGGCGTTTCATCCGACGCTGAGCCAACGGCTCAGGAGTTGTTCTTGGTAGAAGGCGAATCGGCAGCGAGTGCTGTCGAACGCGTTTGTAACGGCCATTTTCAATCGGTCTTGGCGATGCAGGGCAAGCCGATGAACGCTTGGAAAGCGACGCGTGCGAAGGTCGAGTCGAATGCGTTGTTCGAACAACTGATCGCTACACTTGGAGCCGGAATCGCTGACGACTTCGATATCAATAGATGCCGCTTTGCAAGAATCATCCTACTTTTTGATCCCGATGCAGATGGTATCCATGGATGCTCTCTGATGCTCTGGTTTTTTTACCGTTGGATGCCACAACTCCTAGAATCCGATCGACTCCTGGTCGCCAACCCCCCGATCTGCGAGCTGCTCGATCGAACGACCCTCAAAAGAGCGTACCCCTCCCATCCTGTCCAGCGCGACAAAATACTAGCCGAATGGAATTCTGGTTTGCCTCAGGGAGACTCAGACCGCTTCGAGATGCGGCCTTACCGTGGGCTTGCAAGCCTCGGGCAAGAGATCCTCTACAACACTTGCGTATGCCCTGAGACTCGATTGCTCAGACGGCTCCGAACGCAAGACGCACTGGCTTCGTTGAAGGTCTTCGGCGCACAAAAGTAGTCGGCATCTAGGCTCGAGAAACCGCCGGATCCCTACGCGCTCTGGTCGGTCTGGTCTTGGTCAAAAACCCAAGGACCCCTCGGGATATCGAGCCACCATCGCTCTTTGTTTTGCGCAATCGAAAGCAGGTCCTTGGTCCCGATCGGCTCATCGGTCTGAGTCAATCGCAGCGACCTGGCTAGCGAGCCGATGATTTGCTCGGGCCGTACGCCTTGCTCTCGCCAGTAGGACAAGCGGGAATCACCATGCCGTTTGGCGAGCCGTTTGCCATCGGGGCCGACGACCAACGGGACATGAAGCCAACCCGGAGGTTCCCACCCTAAAGCCCGGTAGATCGCAAGTTGCCGATAGGTGCTATAGACAAGATCGTCTCCCCGAACGACATGGTTGATCTCTTGCTCATGATCATCGACCGTCACGGCGAGTTGGTAGGCGGGTGGCCCATAATTCCGAGCGACGATGAAATCCCCGAGGGACACTTTAGCATCGAGCTGCTGGGGACCTAGATAATCGTCGATCCACTGCATGGTTCCGTGGCTGAAGCGAAACCGCCAAGCGTAGCGGTCTCCTTGAGCGTCGAGCTTCCAAGCGTCCAAGGCCGAACGCTCAGCGCAGCGACCGGGATAGACAACCCCATCGAGGAACGATTCGTGAGGTGCCGACGAACAAGCTTCGATTTGCGTGCGACTGCAGGTACACGGATAGACTAGCTCTTGTCGCTTGAGTTCTTCGAGAGCATCGAGGTAGCGATCGGTTCGGGAGGATTGCAGGGGTGCGGTTTGGTCCCAGTCGATTCCAAGCCAACGGAGGTCATCGATCGCTTGTTGGTTCGCCCAGGACTTGGTTCGGGGGGTGTCGAGGTCTTCGACCCTCAAGAGCAACTCGCCGTGAGAGCTTCGGACGTGCAACCAAGCGATCAAGAAAGTGCGTGCGTTGCCTAGGTGCTGAGCTCCGGTCGGCGAAGGAGCCAACCTTCCTCGGACTCGGTCGGATTGCGTCGAATTAGGAATCACAACTCATCGGATTCTTCGGGCAATGGGGGCATGAGCCGCAGATCGTGCTCCACAGGCCCGAGCGATCCGGTCTGAGCGTGCATTAGAAGGAGTGTGTTGGAACGACGCTGAAGAGTCGTCGGGGCGATTTGAAGCTTGGATAGTTCTGCATCGGTCCATCCGACGGCGATCCATTCATCGCGCTGCAGTGGATATCTAGCGAGGATATCTTCGACCAAGGTTTGGAGCTTCATCCGGTCGGGGTCGGTCTCGGTGGTCTTCCAAGAAAAGGCAGATGACGCAGGGGGAACTTGGATTGGGCCACTGGTCGCATCGCCGGCACGGATCGTCCCGACCTCGGCTCGCTTGAGCTCGCCTGTGGTTGCGAAACCAATCAAGACCACATCGTGCAGTGTATGGTTCGATCCATTGGTCATTTGATATCCACTGCCTTCTGGATCGATCGTCCAGGAGACTCCTCCACCGAGCGCGATGACTTCTTCGCTCTGGAGCAAGCCGGTGGTGTTCGAGAGGACGGGGAAGGCCTGGAATCCAGTCCCTTTGGAGTCAGCGATTCGATAGGGCAGGAGTTTGCCTCGGGCCGCCACACTGCGTGAGCGATGCTGGGGCGTCGGGCTCACGACCCCTTGGCCCTCGGGATAAATGACTTGGTAATTGGTCGTCAGCGAAGAGTAAAGGGCATGAAACGAGGACAGAAGTGCGCGAGGGTGGTGGTTATGTATTTCCACCAGAGCCACCGACGTTTCGCTGCGCGAAAATCCGACGTCCAGTTGCACCGCTTTGGCGATCACAAAGACACCGGCGATGGCGATCAGCGGCGCGGCAACCCAAGCCAGTTCGAGCCTTCGGATCAGCCTGAAGAACAACCAATTGACGGGAACCAAAACGATCAGATACGCGCAGAGCCACTTGAGGATCGTACTGAGATTCGGGACGGAGATTCCTGAGAGTTTTTTCAAGTAGTCGTTAGCTCCCTTGCCGACAATCGCGTTGCTATTCCAAGCCCCAAAACTCGAGGATTTCGGTGCAGCGACCTCCATCATGGGTTTGAGGTTATTAATGTGGCTTTGGGTGGTCATATCAAGATCTCTTGCCCAAAGGCGCAAACGCGTATTGAAATTCGAACTTCGCTCGAATTCCATAGCGGATCGTCGTTCCGTCAGGCCCGAATTGTCGTTTGCAGCAACGGCGACTTGATAGACCAACTTGCGAGGGTTGTCCAGATCGGAGTTGATTTTCACATCGCGAGCCGGTTTGCGTAGGACGGCATTGTGGATCAAGGCCGAGTAGGAAGGCCAGTTTACGAAGGCCGAGTCGTTCATAGGAAAGCTGGTCATCACGATGCGACCTTGGCCGACCAAGCGTTCGGCGACGAGTCCCTCGAGATTCTCGATCCAGGCGCTACTCGAATCGATTTGCCCCTGGAGGATCGGAATCGGTTTGTTGGCCTTCAATGGAATGGCTTGGTCGGCAAGATGGTAGCGCAAGCACCAGGAATCCCTATCGTTGAGCAGCAGGAGTTGGTCTTGCGAAAGTTCGCCAGACGAGGTGTTTTGGATCGGTGCATAGGTTTTGAGGAACGAGGTCTCGATCCCAGCGATCGCATCGGGACCATTGATGATGATGGTCCCTCCGAAATGGAGCCAATCGAGGATCGCATCCTGTTGGTCTTGAGGCAAAATGCTCAGCGACACATCGTTCAGAACGATATGCGAGATACTGGTCATGGTAAGCAGTTGAGAAGGAATCGCTTCGGCCATTTCTTCTTCTGAGATATCGATGATTCGATGTGGCATGACTTTGAATTTCATATCCGGTTCGTACTGGGGCCAAACCACACAGTCCAAGCCTCGCCAGAAGACTTGGCGGGAAACATCTCGACTCAATATGAGCATGTCATACTGATACTCTTTGAGGAGCTTGAGCAGGAACCTTTCATCGAGCAATGGGGAGCCGAGTCCGCGTTGGGCGTATCGTGTGAAGATCGAGAGTTGATTGTTCAGTGGCGAATTGGTCGCGGTCTGTTCCGAAGCTGGCACGTCGGTCTGAAGGACCTTCATTTCGATCGTCTTCTCCTGGCCTTTGGTCAGCGAGACGTCTCGCTCGAACCCAAGTGCAAGACCTTCAGGCCATAGACTCGTCGCGCGATCGTTGCGATCGACTTCGTAGAGCGATGCCGTGAGCGACTCATCATTTTGGTTGGCCTTGAGCTTTTGGCGGGTTTGATACCAATGCCCTGGTTTGACCGAATTGCCGACGATCTCTTTGGAGAACGGTAGTGTGCGAAGCTCGTCGGCTACCAACCGCAGCTTTCTTTTTTGCTTCTCTTTCTCGGTGAGCTTTTCGGAGTCCTCCTGGCTTGTGCAGCCACGGCACCCGGTGATCAAGACAAGAAGCAAGAGCAACCAAACCAGACGTAAGATCCGAAGCATGATGCCTAGTCCCCGAACATACAACCCCGAATTCAATTCGTGCCGATCCACCACATCGCGACGGCAAGCGCCAGGGCGATTGCACCGAGAAACGACAGCGTCCAGATCGCACTGCTGATGGCTTGTTTGCAGATCAAGTCCCATCGTTCATGCCGCGTTGCGGCCATCACCAGACTTACGGCCAGCAAGACGGGAATCGACCAAAGCAGATAGATTAGCGAAATCGCCATCGGTGGATCAAACTCCAGAGACCAGATTGGTTAGCGAAGACTAGAGGCCAGGAGTAGGACGAGCCCCGGTCGATAGGAGCACCGGCTCGAGGTCGATCCTCTGGGAGTCACCCCAAAGGCCCTCAAGGTCGTAGTACCGACGGTGCTCTTCGTCGAACAAATGGACGATGATCCCACCGTAGTCGATCGCGATCCATTGGCTCTCGTTGTATCCGGACATCTTCAGACGGACTTCCCCGAGCTTCTTTAGCTCTCGGTCGATCTCTTCGGCAATCGCATGGAGTTGGCGTCGGGATGTCCCCGTGACGATCAAAAAGCAATCGAAAATGCTCGTTTGCTTGGATAAATCCAAGAGGACGATCTCCTGGCCCTTATTCTCTGCCGCGACGCGCGCGGCAACCTTTGCAGATTCAATGCTATCGGCGACTGTCTGCGCGTTGTTGGCCAATGTGGTTGGATCGGATTGTACTGTGCTCATGCGCCTTGGCAGTCGGTGTGGTTACCTGGAATCAATATTTCTCAAGCAGTCAGAATCGCTGCCGGAGTATTCTAAGGCCAAAGCGACGGATTGTCACGTTATAAGTTTTTCTGTCTAGCTAAGAAAGCGTCGTAATCCTCGCGAGTGTCGATCCCCCGCGGAGCTTTTGGGATGACCCCAACGGCGATTTGATGGCCTGCTTGAAGGAAACGCAACTGCTCGAGCTTCTCGATCCGCTCGAGCTCGCTAGGGGCTAACCTGTCGAGATTGACCAGGAAGTCCCTGCGATAGGCGTAGATTCCCAAATGCTGCAAATAGGTGCTCGAACCGGATAGGGGGCCCGATTCCGACTCGGGGAACCCGTCGCACTCGGGGAACCCGTCGCGGGGATAGGGGATGACCGATCGGCTGAAGTACAATGCCATTCCCGCATGGGATCGAACCACCTTGACGCACGCAGGATCTTGAAGATCTTTACGATGGCGAATCGGGGTCGCTAGTGTCCCGATCATCGCATGGGGCGCCTCTGCCAAGAGTTCGATCAAAAAATCGATCGATTCCCCAGCGATCTCGGGCTCATCTCCCTGAACGTTGACAAACAAATCCACCTCGGGGCGGGCCAGAGCGACCTCGGCAACTCGGTCTGTACCGCTTGGAGCCTGCGGGTCGGTCATCACCCAATCGGCCCCAATCTGCTGAGCGACTTGGGCCAGCTTTGGGTGGTCGACGGCCAGAGTTACCCCAATTGCCAATCGGCTCTTCTGAGCGGCTTGGTAGGTGTGGGCGATCAGGGGTTTGCCGGTCTCGGCAAGTAGCAATTTTTCAGCGAGTCTGGTCGAAGCCAACCTAGCAGGAATCACGATTTGGGCCCGCAAAGGGGAGTTGCTCGCGTGCATAAGGTGGGGGCTTTGGAAGATTCGGATGGCCGAAAAGAAGAAAGAGGCTCCGGTGGGAGTTGAACCCACGCGTGGCGGATTTGCAATCCGCTGCCTTAGCCACTTGGCTACGGAGCCTTCTGTCAAAAACTGCCTCAAGCAAGTTAATCGACTTTCCTGGTTGTAGTGAATGTGTGAACTTAGGTCAACACGAGTTCAACGGATCAGACGGATCTCGTAGCCATCCGCTGCGAATCGTAGCCATCCGCTGCCAAGCGGTGGTGTGGCGGCGCGAGTAAGGCCTCCACCGTCTGGCGACAGGTGGCTACGGGCTGGGGACCCGGACCGTCTGCTGCGAATCGTAGCCATCCGCTGCCAAGCGGTGGTGTAGCGGCGCGAGTAAGGCCTCCACCGTCTGGCGACAGGTGGCTACGTCCGTCTGGCGACAGGTGGCTACGTCCGATTTTCGGCGGATTAGAGCAATAACTGCAAACAGCGTACCATTTTTAGTTTTTTTATGATTCGACCCTGCCCTGAGGGGATACAGACCGTTAAAATTGGGGGACTGTGGTGGCTTGGAAGCTGCCGAAAATGTTTACACTTTCGATGACAACGGCCATGCGTCTATCATTCGGACTCGAAGCCCGTCAAATACAAACCCAAAAACTGGCTCCTCGGATGATCCAGTCGATGGAGATTCTTCAGTTGCCGATCCAGGCGCTTCAAGAGCGGATCGAGCAAGAGATGGCGGAGAATCCGATGCTCGAGGTTGCCGAGCGCGACGAGAATCTACCTGACGAAGAGCCGGATGGGGACGAGCCGTCGAAGTCCTCGAAGACCGAGGACGAGCGCGAGTTGGTCGTTCGCGAGGATTCCTCAAACGCCGAGGATTTCGAGCGTCTTGAGAACATGGGCAATGACATGCCCGATACGTTTGACGATTTCCGTCGCTCGAGCAACCGGGTCCAAGAAGACTCCGACCGTCAGCACGATTTGATGGCCAATGCATTGGAGCGGCCTGAGTCTCTCAATGACTTTCTGCTTCATCAGCTTGCCGAGCTGGACATCGACGACGACGTCGAGAAGATCGCCGAGCGGATCGTTTCTTGCTTGGACGCTCGCGACGGTGGGTATTTCCACTCCTCTTTGATCGACATGCTGCCTCCGGACCACAAGCCGGAGGATATCCCCAAGGCGGAGGAGGCATTGCGGGTGGTTCAGGGCTTGGAGCCGGCGGGTATCGCCGCAAAATCGCTTAGGGAATGTTTGCTGAACCAAATCTCCGATGCGACGGAGATGGCCGATAAAATGCGGATCATCATCAACAATCACCTCGATGATCTGGCGGAAAACCGCATGCTGGCCATCCAGAAGAAGACAGGCTATTCGATCGATACGATCCAAAAAGTTCGCGAAGAGCTCCACAAGCTCAACCCCAAGCCGGGTGCATCGTTTATGGATTCTTTTGTTCCTCTGGTCACTCCCGATGTGCTCGTCGAGCAGCAGGACGATGATCAGTATGTGGTTCGACTCGTCGATGAGTATATCCCTTCGCTTCGTATCAGCGATTACTACCGTCGACGTTTGATGGATCCCAAAGCGACTGAAGAGGAAAAGGAGTTCATCAAACGGAAGGTCGGAAGTGCGCAGTGGCTGATCGAATCGATTCAGCAGCGCCAACGCACTTTGGCTCGCGTAGCCGGAGCGATTGTCAAGCACCAGCGGAAGTTTCTCGACGAAGGTCCCGAGGCGATTATCCCGTTGAAAATGCAGCAGATTGCCGACGAGGTCGGAGTCCATGTCACGACGATCTCCAGAGCCGTCGATGACAAGTGGATTCAAACGCCCCGCGGAATTTTCCCTCTGCGGAGGTTCTTTGTCTTCGGCACCCAAACGGCCGACGGCGAAGATGTTGCTTACGAGACGATCCGGCTCAAGCTCCAAGAGATCATCGACAAGGAGGATAAAACCCGGCCTTGTAGCGACGACGAGTTGATGGATGAACTCCATAAGCACGGCTTGGGTGTTGCGCGACGCACCATCACCAAGTACCGAAAGAAAATGGGGATCCCAAGCTCCCGTCAGCGGCGCGACTGGTCCAAGTAGATTGGATCCGATTGGCTTGCGCGACGCGATGCATCACCTAGGGTAGATCCAATGCTCTTTGGACTGGTCCCTGAAGGCCTCCTCTTGTGCCGTCCAGGACTCGGCGATCTGCTCCCAAGTCCTTCCTTGCTCGATAGCCAAGCGTTCTTTGCTCGATCCAAACAGCAGATCGATCGCGATCGGATCGGAAACAAATTCATAGATTTCGCTTCGCCAGGCAAACTGCTCGGGTGACTCATTGCGCATCTGGATCAGCAGCGCCAGAGAGGTTCTGACCGGAGCGTAACGCTTTGCGTCAAGTACGTGGATTTGGACACCTCCGCAATCGATACCCGCATGCTTTTGGAATGTCGGACGAAACCATACTGGGCGAAATTTCACGCCTGGTAAATCCAATTGGTTCATCCTATGGCTCAGGCCAATCGCATCGATCCAGGGCGCACCGCAAATCTCAAACGGCCGGGTCGTTCCGCGACCTTCGCTCAAGTTTGTGCCTTCGAGCAAGCATTGGCCTGGATAGACGATTGCCGTCTGGAGCGTCGGCATGTTTGGGGAAGGAAGAACCCAGGGGAGTTTGCACTCGTCGAAGTAGCGATCGGTTTCCCAGTTTTGACATGCAACGATGTGGAGTTGACCGAGTGTTGCGCCTGGGTTTTGCAGCGCGATGTTTTTTTGGTAGAGGGATGCAAGTTCCCCGATGGTCATTGCGTGTCGGACCGCGATGGAATGGACCCCGACGAA
This sequence comes from Planctomycetota bacterium, assembly GCA_003671195.1. GTDB lineage: Bacteria > Planctomycetota > Planctomycetia > Pirellulales > Pirellulaceae > JBKCUI01. The sequence continues at coordinate 13,826 of QWPJ01000101.1, read as the reverse complement.
ACTCTCAAAGCCTTTGCAAATCCCGGGGCCTTCGACCTGCAAACCTCCGATAGGATTGGGCCTATCGAGCACCAGCACATCGAGGCCCATCGGTAAGGCGACTTCCAAAGAGTACTTCATGGTCGCTTGGAAGGTGTAGAACCGAGCCCCGACGTCTTGCAAATCGATTACCAAGAAGTCCAAGTCTTGGAGTTGCTCAGCCGTCGGTTTGAGGCTCTCGAAGTTCTTCCCATAGAGGCTTACGACTTGAGTTGGGATCCCTTTTGCTTCCTGGTCCGCAACGCCGATGAGGTCCTGTGCTTGTCCATGGAGTCCGTGTTCGGGGCCGAAGATTTTCAGGATCTGAATCCCTGGGATCGTGCCGATGGCTTCGATACTGCTGCGTAGGTTTCGATCGATCGCCGCTGCATGGGTTACGATTCCGACCTTCTTGCCGTGGAGGATTTCGCTCGATTGCGCGAGCAGAACATCCAAGCCGCTTTGTGCCATCGCTTAGACTCCTTGGGTCGTTTCCGATGAATTAGGATCTGAATCGAGGTAGATCCAGTCAGGGTACTCCACGTTCATCATGCAAAGTCCGCGCGCCGGAGCGGTTTGACTTTCCAGGGCGCGCTGTCGGGACTTTAGGCATTCTTCGAGCCAGATCGGTTCGAATCGTCCTCTGCCGATTTCGACCAGCGCACCGGTGATGTTGCGGACCATGTTGTATAAAAATCCGTCGGCTTGGATGTCGATGGTAATCTCGCGACCTGCGAGTGCATCGCTTTGGGTTATCTGGAGTTTTTGCACGGTGCGTATCGAGGTTTTGCGATTCGATCCCAGGGTTTCGAAAGCTTTGAAGTCGAGGGTTCCGAGCAGTTTGGCGGACCCTTTTTGCATCGCCTGGACATTGAGTTCCCGAGGTATCCACCAGTGATAGCCGTACCTTAAGGGGTCTGGGACATTGGAATTGCGAATCGTGTATCGATAGCTTTTGGATAAAGCGTTTCGAATCGGATCGAATCGATCGACGACTCTTTGGCAGTGCAGCACGGAGATATCGCGGGGCAGGAATCGGTTGATGGCCCGCACAAGCTTGATCGGATCGTGGTTCCAGACCGGGGTTGAGAACGCGGCGACTTGTCCTTGGGCATGGACCCCCGCATCGGTCCGGCCGCTGCCGTGGACGACGACATCATGGCCGATGGCTTTGGAGATACTGCGGGCTAAGACTTCTTGGATCGCAAGCCCGTTGGGTTGGATTTGCCATCCGGCATATCGGGTCCCATCGTAGGCGAGTCTCAGGGCGTAGGTCTTGGCCGATGGCGCATCGCCCGCAGTAGCATCATAGAGAGTACTCTCATCCGGGAGATCATCGGTGCGCATCGCAACGGACTCGGAGGGTACGGATCGAGAACTCGGGAAGTTTCTCTTTGAGCGATTTGAGGATTTGCGACTTCATGTAATCGAGTTCGCTGGCCACGACTTTGTTGGCTGCCAGGACCGTCAGTTGTCCTCGTTCAACCTTGCCTACTTGGGTTTGGCTTGCGAGACTTTGGCCAACGGCATCGGCCCATGCGTTTCGAAGCATGTCGGCCGATTGGATTGCCGAATAGCCTTTTTGTTGGATGACTTTTCTCAGGACTGCCGAGATCTTCGAGGCGCGAAAACGCGATCCACTCGATTCGGGGATTTGGCTTAGGAAGTAAGCTTCTTCTTTGTCATCCATACCGTTTGGTGGCTACTTCTTGGACTTCTTTTTCGTTGCGGTTTTTTTTGTTGCCGTTTTTTTCGTTGCGGTGGTTTTCGTTGCGTTGGTTTTCGTTGCGTTGGTTTTCTTCTTTACGGCTTTCTTAGCTGCTCGGCTGGTCGAGCTGCTTTTGGTGGCAGCTTTCTTTGGAGTTGCTTTTTTAGCTTTAGCACTCGCCTTACTTTTGGACTTGGTGGCTCCGAATACAGCCGACCAACCTTCAGCGTACTTCTCATTCGTTCCAACGCGCGTAATCGTCACCGTAATCACCTCAATGAAAGACTAGTAAACTTCTTGACCCAAACCAGACTGCTGTAGTCTAGCAAATAGAACGCTTATTTTCGAGGGCTGCTTGGAACGAGCCGTTGCTAGTCTGCTTTGGAGGGACTGGTTCGAAGGACGGAAGTGGCCGGGATCGCGCTTGGGTCTTGGGCCGCAAGGGTGGCCATCTGCTGAATGACGCTTGGGAGAAAGACCACACCTGAGTAGTGGTCTGCGGGCAATTCGATGTGGTGTCCTTCGGGCAGTTTGGCCGCATCGGCGTATTTCTTGGAGCTTAACGGAGGGACGACCGTGTCGTGGGTTCCGGAGAAGAGCCAGGTCCGATCTGCCGCGGCGCGATGTGCAAGTCGCAGAGGTTCGATCGAATAGAGAGCCTCTTTGGCTTGGTCCATACTGATTCCGCTTTTGGCTAATTCCTGCCGGGTTTTGGCCGCATCGCGATCGCCGTTGGCGAGAACACCGTAGAGATCTCCGCCAGCAAGGAGGATCATCGAGCGATGGTAGACGGCATCGAGGCCGGTGGTCGTCGCGACGACGAAACCACCGAGGCTTGTTCCTTGGATGGAAATGCGTTGCGGATCGATGCCGGGCAAAGCGCCGACGGCATCGTAAGCGCGTCGAGCATCGGCGATTCCTTGTTTGAGGCCGGCGATGAGTGTTTCGCCTTCGCTTCGGGTCGAAGCTGGGTTGCGTCGAAGTCCGTAGGAGGGGAGTTGCAGCAACAGAGCATGGACGCCTTGGTTGCTGAGTCCTCGTGCGATCATTTTGCCGACGGTCATACCGCGTCCTGATTCGTGCACGACGACGATCGCAGGGGCTCGGTCTAATTCCTGTCCTTTCTTGGTGGCCCGATACCATTCCATGGCGACCGAGTCGTTGATGGGGTCACCGCTAGAGACGGGGGAGGGGAATCGGACGATCCGATCGATGCCGCTTCGTTTTTGTTTTTCATCGGCATCATCGATCCGAACCTGAAAGGTTTGCGGTTCCCAGCACAGGCCGTTTAAGCACTGTTTTGCATCTTGGGAGGCTTCTTTGGAGATCTCCATGGCCAAGGAGTCTTTTGCCTCGAAAAGCCTTAGGTCCACAGCGGCTGCGGACTTGGCATTGGCCTTTGGAGGATATTGCTTTTCGATTTCTTGGAGCAATGCTCCGAGGTCGAGTTTGGTATAGGGCATTTCGGCAGCGGGCTTCGAGTGGCTTGCGTTGGCGACGTAGAGCAAGCCATCTTCGGGGACAAACAGGACGTTGTGCAGGTTCGATTCCATGGCCACTGGACGGCACATCAGTTGCATAGCCCCGGCCGTATCGATCTTGCCATACTGTTGTTCGACGCGGTTGCGAAGTTCTTGCAAACGCGAGCCGGCCGAGAGGACCACGGCGTTGGGGATTCCCTGCCCGAGGAGTTCATGGGATTTTCCTGGATCGACAAACTCGATTTTCTCGGGGGTCGCTGCGACACCGACTGCGGATTTTTCCTCTCCGTCGGCAAAGACATAATAGTATTCGCATGTCCGAGGGCTTTGGCTCCAAAGCTGCTTGACCTCATCGAGTGAATCGCATTCCTCCATGGCTCGGCGCATCAGAGTTGCCATCGGCACTCCGTTCCATTGGCCTTCGCCGCGGCCTCCCATCTCACCGAGCGAGATTTTCTCGGCGTTCATACCGCTGACACTGCCGATGAAACCTGCGTATCCAATGTTGGCAAAGGGAATTTGCCCTTCGGGAGCGACGATGAAGGTCGTCGCTGCGTCTTGCAATCCGATGGCGGTCATGTAGTCGAGCACGCGGCCGTGATAGAGCTTGCCATCGACGGTCGCATTTCCCATCAGGGCAAAACCCGAGCAGTGGAAAAGTTCCGGAAAGACGTTCAAGGTCTCTACGAGTTGTTCATCGAGGTCGAGCGATTTGGCCATGGCTCGAGTCTCGACCAAGTGGCGTTCGGGAATGTGGGGCTTGAGTTGGACATAAGCGCGCTCAAGGTCTTTGCGGAACCAACGGCCGTTGGCGATGGTCTGAGCGAAGCCGAAACCATAGAGGACCGAATCGATGCATCGCATCGCCTCGGTCTTGAGCAGTTGGCCGTGCGCTTTGCCGATTTGCTCGGGGGATCCGTACAAGAGGGCGACTCGTTGGCCATCGATCCAGCGAAGTTCCCCATGCTCGATCTTGCGAGATTTCCGGTTCGGTTCGGTCAATCGGCTCGAGGGGGCTAGGACTTCCGTCGCGCGGCGAACGCCCCGTGCGATGGTTCTTTCGATTTCTTCTCGAGCGATTGGCTCGATGTCGTAATCGCCCCAATGGCTTTGAATCCAGTCGAGGGGGCTTTGGCCCTCAGGGCGCACAAAGACTTCCTTGTGCTCGTTGGATAGCCCGAGGGTTGCTTGCACATCGTTGATCGCAACTTGGACGATCGCTAGCTGACCATCCGCACCGGTTTGGCTCAGGGTGATTCGAGCATCGTCGGTCACTAGCCAAGAGGTGGAGTCCTCGAAGGATACTTGCGAGGTCGGTTTAGGCGCCAGAGGTTTGATTTGGTTCGAAGCCATCAGCAGGTCGGCTGCGGCACTGCCGTCGAGGAACTTGATCAATTCGAAAGGGGCTGCGATTTGCGTGGTCCCTTTGATGGTTCGTTTAAGCAACTCTTTGCTGTCGAGGTGATCCTCGGAATCGACAGAGCCTTGACCCCAAAACACCTTGCGATGCTTGGGCAGAACCACGGCCGTGAGATCTTCGGTCCGTACGATCGTCAGCGCGTATTCGGGATGCTTGAGCACCAGTTCGAAATGGGAATCCGAATGCCGAACGAGTTGAAGTTCGACTTGTTGGATTTTGTTATCGATGGGAATCGAGCCGACACCGCTGAGGGTGAACTGTGGGGTCTTGAGCTGGAGGGCTTTGAGCCACGGATCGAGTTGTGAGCCGAGTTTCGTGGCTGCGGCGGGTGTCGCATTCGATGGGTCTTGGGCTAAGGCACTCGTCGGCTCGCAGGTGATTTGCATGCCTAGGATCGAAGCGATCGCGAGGCGTTGGATCCATCGTGGTGAGAGGTTCCGTGGTGAGAGGTTCGGGGCGACCATGGAATGGAATCTCCGGGAGAAGAGGAGGGGAAAAGAACTCGGGTGAGGATAGACTGCCAGTTTAATGTAACGGCTTACGAAAACGCCCCGCAACTCAGAACCGGTGGAAAATGGCAAAAAAAGGGGGCTCGGTTCCTCGACCAGGCCCCATTTTAGTTGGTTTCCATCAGTGTTTTTGCGCGCACGATCAGCTCCTGGGCCGATTGGCGATCGGGTGCTTCGGCAATCAGACGGACCAAAGGTTCGGTATTGCTCGCCCGGAGCAGCAGCCATCGATCGGCCCAATCGAGCCTGACTCCATCGAGGGTGCTGACCGAATCGGCTTGTAGTTTGGAGCCCAGCAGACCGATCGAGGCCTCGAGCTTTTCTTTGCTCAGGGTCATTTTGTCTTTGATCATCGAGTAGGTGGGCAGTTGGCCCACGAGCTGCGAAATCGAACGTCCGGTGGCCGCCATGAGATCGAGGATTTGCGCCATCCCGGCGATGGAGTCTCGGACCAGTACGACGCGGGGATCGATCGGCCCGCCACTCCCCTCGCCCCCGTAGAGTGCTCCGTGCTCGAGCATGCAATCGACGACATTGGCTTCTCCGACTTTGGATTGAAAAAATGGGACTTGGTGCTTGCTGGCCAAGTCCTTGGTCATCGAGCTCGAAGCGCAATTGGTGACCAGGGGCCCAAGATGGCGCATCAGAGCGCGCAGGATGCACAGGACCGGCGTGTATTCCTCACCGATGTAAGCTCCATGTTCATCGAGAACGGCTAAACGGTCCGCATCGGGGTCTTGGCAGAAGCCGACGGCAAATCCACCTTGGGTAACGCTCGCACCGACAGCCGAGAGGTTTTCTAGGATCGGTTCGGGTGGGTGGCTAAATTGCCCGTCGGGCAGATCGCCCAGGATGACAAATTCGCAGCCCAGGGCCTCGAGCAAGCGGGATGCTAGGATTGAGCCAGCGCCGTGATTGCTATCGACGAGAACTTTGATTCGGCATTCTCGGATGGCTTGCGCGTCGACGGTCGCAAGAACCCGGTCCAAGTGGGCTTGGTGCGGGTCCTCGATTCGTCGGCGAACGCCGATGCTTTGGATTGGAGCCCAAGTCGCCTTCTGGGGATCTTCTTGGCATTGTCGGTAGCTAGCTAGGACTTGGTTGCCGAATGCGGCCGGAACGACGCGACCCTCTGGGCCGAAGAGTTTCATGCCGTTGTAGGGGGAAGGATTGTGGCTAGCCGAGACCTGGATTGCACCGGCGGCCCCCAAGGCTTGTACAGCCACGCCGACACTGGGTGTGGCGGCCACGTCCAAATCGAGGCAATCGCGTCCCGAGGCGACGATGGCCGAGGCGATCGCGTCGCAGAGGAAAGGACCGCTGGTTCGTCCGTCCCGGGACAAGAGGACCGGCCCTGGACCTAGTTGGCCGCAAAATGCGTTGGCGAAACGGATCGCGACCTCGGGGGTTAGCTCCGAGCCGATGATTCCACGGAGTCCACTGACGCTGATGATAGGTTCGGCCATGGTAGGGTTTAGAAAAAGGTCTAGTTTTTCGCCGTAAAACCGAAAAACTCGAAAAGGAAGAACAATCCCGAAGCCTTCGAGAATCGTAAAACTCCGGGGTATTCGGCAGAACAAGCAAAGTTGATCCAAGGGGCCCAACCCCCCCGGGGATCGTTGGTTGACACCCGATTTTCACTAACTTACCATCGGATTTGTCTTAAAAATAATAGGACTGCCGAATATTTCCAACTATGCTAGGGAATTCTTGGCAAACTTGGCGATGATAGCCGAGTTCAGCGATTCAGCAGACGTTCCTTTTTGTTTAACCCATCACGGCTGACCTCATGGACTTAATGGGAATGATAGTGTGGTTGGTGGTCGTACTGACCCTGGCCTTATTTATCTGGATGATGGTCAAGTCCGTCAAAGAGTGGGGGGCATTGCATGCCGTCCTGGTCTCCTTGATGTTCATCCAGGTATGGTGCTTTCTGTTCTTCACCGCTGGGGTGGCCTCGCGCCGCAACGGTTATGTGAAGGCTTACGACACACTTCGCAAGAAGGTAGCCGATCGAGAACGAGAACTCGATCAGGTCCGCACCGGCGATAAGCTCAACCCGAATCCCGACTTAGATAGCTATGTTCCGGTGACCAAGCAACTCGAACGTTTGAGCGTCGAGCGAGGTCGGGTCTGGCGTGGAGCCAACGTTACAGGCCTAGCGCAGAACGAAGCTACATTACAACTCGGTATGGTCGCTCCGGTGGTTCTCAATCCGGTCGATCCGGTCGAGGGTGCAGCCCCAGCGGCGGCCAACGCTCCTGCTGGAGCCCCCGCAGTCGATCTTGGAATCACCGCCCAGACGATTGTCCATGTTTTTGGAGAGTCCAGCGACCAGCGAGGTCTACTACCATCGATTTACCTTGGCGAGTTTGTCGTCACGGAAGCCAATGTAGGAATTATCAAGGTCAAGCCAACGAGCGTACTGACTGCCGAGCAAATCGCAGCCATCGGTTCGGGGCGGTTTCCTTCTTGGTCGGTCTACGAGCTCATGCCGCTCGATTCCCACGATGCGTTCGCTGCCGAGGGATCGAAGTCCGAGGACACCGCCATCTTCGGTCGGATGGACTTGAACGAGATCGCCAATTTGCTCTCGATCGATCCGGCACTTGCGACAGCCGAACTGTCTGGCTTGAGTGTTAAAGAGGCGATCAAGGCCCGGGTGCTGCAGTCTTACCTCAACGACGGAGCCCGTCCCCCCGAGGGGACCCCTCCCGAGCAGGTCTATGTGCAAGTCGAGTTTCTTAAAGACTACACCATTGAGGTCGATGCTCAGGAACAGCGCAACGCCACCGAGGGTGGTTTCTACGATCTGAGCGGACGCTCGGTCGATGCTCGGCTCAAGCGGGGCGAAGATGGAGCCAAGGTTTCCTTCAAGCAAGGGGACCGAATCGTGTTCGATTCGGCCACCACCAACGACCTTGGTAAACAGGACATCATCAAAATCGTCACGCCAGTCTTTGTCCGTTCGCTCAACGATTACGAATACGCATTCCGCGAAGTCCGTCGCCAAATCACCGCCGCCTTGCAAGACGCCGTGCTGATCCAACGTGAACTTGCAGAAATGCAGAAATCCCAAGGCATCGCTGACAACCAAGTCCGTCTCGGTCAGGATGAACGGTCCAAGTTGGATAAGGATTTCGCTCAGTATAAAAAAGAGCTCGATGTCATCGGTGCAGAAGCGACAAGACTTGGGGAAACCGTCCAGACAACCCGTTCGGAAATCTCCGCGACCTTCAAGCAAATCCAGGCCTTGCGCGACCAGATCGTCATGAAGCAAAAGGCTCTGAGCGAATCGATCAATGCCCTCTCAGGCGCTACCAACCCTTAGGGTACCGAGTTACCAAGATCGTCCGAAGTGGGCCTGTGCCGAATTGCATCCATCGCGATGGCCTGTTATGCTCGGTCCTCCTGAATTCACGCGAAGTGTTCTGATCAACTGAGATTCTCCCTAGGGAAGTTGCGCTTCGTACCCACCTGAGTCTGTCCCCACCAAGAATGTCTGAGGAATGTCCCATGAGTGAAGCTTCCAAGCCCCATGCACAAGCCAGCCAACCCCAAGCACCAGCAAGCGACCGCAGCGCCTTGGGACGCCGAGCCTTCCTAGCGACCGCCGGAGTCGCAGCGACGGCCGTGAGCCAACTGTCGGCCAAAAGCTATGCGCGCGTCATCGGAGCCAACGACCGACTCGGAGTCGGGCTCATCGGCGGTGGAGTCATCGGCAAAGCCCACATGGGAGTCATCAACAACCTCAAAGAGAAAAACAACCTGCACCCGGTGTGCGTGGCCGACTGCTGGAAATCTAGGGCCGAGGAGGCCAAGGCCACCATTCAGGCCGACCATGCCGAAACCGATTACCGCAAACTGCTCGAACACAAGGACATCGATTACGTCGTTGTGGCGACCCCAGAGCATTGGCACTGGACCATGACCATCGATGCGATGGAAGCCGGCAAAGCCGTCTACTGCGAAAAGCCGTTGACCCACACCATTCCAGAAGCACAAGCCGTCGTCAAGAAGCAAAAAGAAACCAAGCGACCGGTCCAAGTCGGCGTGCAGGCCATGTCCGACGACAGCTACATCTCGGCGGGAAAAGCCATCCAAGAGGGAATGATCGGAAAGGTTCTTCAAGCTCAAATAGAATACGTCCGCCGCTACAGCAAAGGAGCCGGGCCCTGGCGTGAACCAGATTTGGTCGCTCAGCACAAAGACAAGCCTGCCGACCTGGATTGGAACGCTTGGCTCGGGACGGCCCCGAAGATCGATTGGAATCCAAACCATTACTTCGAGTGGCGTTGCTATTCGGCGTACTCTGGCGGTATCTGCACCGACCTATTCATCCACCGAATCACTCGCATCATGAAGGCTTGCAATCTGCTCTATCCTCGCCGTGTCGTCGGTATGGGCGGCATTTGGCAATGGCCAGATGGACGCGATCTGCCCGACAATATCGAAATGATCTGCGAGTACCCCCGAGGCATGACCGTCTACGTCCTTGGAACCATGGGCAACCGTGTACGTGTCGACCACTTGATCCGAGGTTATGACGGGACGCTCTTTTTCAACAACGACGGTTGGGTCGCAAAAGATCCCGACGGAAAGGTCCTTGGACAACACAAAAAGACCGGTGGCGAAGACCAAAACTTGCACCATACCAATCTGCACAACCATCTTCGAAACGGTGAACCCCTCAACTGCCCAATCGAACTTGGTCTCGCAGGTGTCGTCGCCGTCAATATGGCCAACGAAAGCTGGCGGACCAACCGAATGATGGGTTGGGATCGCAAGCAGGAGAAGATGGTCCCAGCCGACCTTCTGAACGAAGGCCACCAACCAGAGGCTTAGCGAGCGTTTGGTCAATAGCCAGCCGAGTCGATCCGATTTGCTGGCGATGAATCAGATTTTTGAGGGTGCGTTTTTGATCGATGGCGGTAAAATTGAGCTACGACCCAGCTCGATTTTAAATCGAAAGAAAACGCTCAGGATATGGCAGAAGACTATTACAAAACGCTGGGCTTAGGCCGCACGGCCAGCCCCGATGAGATCGCTAAAGCCTACCGAAGTCTTGCGCGCAAGTACCATCCGGATCTGAACCCCGATGACGCGAAGGCCAAGGAGCAGTTTCAACGAGTCCAAGTCGCCTACGACACGCTCCACGATGCGGAGAAGCGCAAGCTCTACGATCAATACGGAGAAGGGTACGAAGCGTACCGAAATGGACCCTTCGGTGGAACCCAAAGCGGCCCTTCCGGGTTCGACTTTCGTGAAGCCTTCGGGAACTCCGAAGGCTTCCAGTTCTTCGATTTCTTCCAAGGTGCTGATCCTGGTGCTTCTGCCACCGGCGATTCCACCCGATCCCGTTCCAGGTCGCGGCGAACAAGCTCCTCGCCCGATTCCTCGTCGAGGTACTCTCCGCAATCCCCATCGGCTTCACCGGGCGATGTCACCGCCGAAATTTCGGTCCCATTGCGCATCATTGTCGAAGGGGGCGAGGTCCAATTCAAACTCAATCGCGGGAATGGGCGAACCGAGGACCTCAGCGTCAAGATCCCGAGCGATGTTGCACCTGGAAAAAAGATCCGTCTGCGAGGACTCGGAGATCCAATACGCGGTGGTTCCAACGGTGACTTGATCCTCACGATCCAAATGCAACCCCATCACGCAGTGAAGATCAACGGCAACAATATCGAACTGAAACTTCCAATCACCCTGTCCGAAGCCGTCTATGGGGCAAAAATCGATGTGCCCGCCCTCAGAGGGGACGTGACCATCCGCATTCCAATCATGTGCGACAGCGGAAAACGCTTGCGGGTTAAAGGTCAGGGGCTCAAAGGCCCTGACGGACTTCGCGGCGATCTGATCGTCGAACCCTTGATTCAACTGCCCGAAGAAATCCCCGAGGGGCTCGAGCCGAATATCAAAGAATTCGAAAAGGGGTACAAGACCAATCTTCGCGACGGGATCCGCTGGTAAAGGCAATGACCTTGAATATCCTCCTTGCAAACGATGATGGAATCCACGCCCCAGGTCTCCGTGCATTGCGCATCGCACTGGAATCCTTAGGGCGCGTCACGGTCGTCGCACCGGCGACCGAACAAAGCGGTGTCGGACACTCGATCACTTATTTGTCCCCGTTGACCTGCAAACAGATCTTCGACGGCGAGATTTTTCGGGGCTGGGCTGTCGAAGGCTCACCGGCAGACTGCGTCAAACTGGGACTTACCGAATTGGCTCCCAAGCCCACCGAGCTGATCGTCAGCGGAATCAACGGAGGCCTCAATGCCGGTATCAATGTCCTCTATTCAGGTACCGTAGCAGCGGCTATCGAGGGAGCCTTTTTTCGCATCCCAAGCATCGCCGTTTCGCTCGAGGAAGACCCGCATGCGGATTTCGAAGCCGCCGGTTCCATCGCAGTCCAACTGATCCGGAAAATTCTTGATTATCAAGGTTTTTCGGCCGAACTCTACAACATCAACATCTCTACCCAAGCGACCCGAGACTACCGCGCTGGGAACATGCCTCGCATCCATACGGTCCCCATGGGAGTCGAACGCTACGGAGACCATTACGTCAAACGCCAAGACCCCAAGGGTCGAAACTACTATTGGTCGACCAACGATCCACCACCGAAACCCACCGAACACGAAACCGATCTGATGGCCCTCGCATCGGGCGGGGTGACCGTTACGCCCCTCCAATTCGACATGACCAAACGGACCCAATTGGAAACCATGAAGGACTGGAATCTCTCCCTGGGATCCGAGGGTACTTAGACCCCAACGATGGCATTCCAACAATGACCCAACACCCCAGTGTGATCCTCGAAAACAAACGGGTCGGCTTGTTGGGCAAGCTCGGGGCGATGACCCGCAAGGAAGCTTGCCAATGGCTTAAGCAACATCGCGCAACGGTCGCCGAGAAACTCGCCGGGGAATTGGACTTGGTCGTTATCGGAGCCGATGAACTCCCCGACGAGGACATCCAAGCCATGCTCCATCCGAGCCTGCGAGAACGGATCCGCTTAGGCACCACAATCCTGATCCACGAACACGATCTGTGGACAGCCCTCGGGTTGCTCGATGACCCATCGCAAAAACAACTCTATACCCCAGCGATGGTCGCGAGCCTCATCAAGACACGCGTCAGCGCCGTGCGACGTTGGCATCGCATCGGTCTGCTTCCGAGCATCAAAGTCGCCCACAAACTTCCTTATTTCGATTTTGAACAAGTCCAATGCGCCAAGCAGATCGCATCGTGGACCAATCAAGGGGCCAAAGTCACCGACCTGAAAAAACAACTCGATGACTTCGGTAGTCGGATCGCCAACCGTAGCTTGATCGATCTAGATATCCGAATCGATGGTCGACGCATCTTGCTGTACGAAGATGGACAATGGGTCGGTTCGCATGGGCAGTTGCATTTTGATTTCGAAGAGCCTGCGGACGACTCGGACCCATCCAGTTCGCCCAATATCCTAGTGATGAATTCCAATGCGACGACCGCAGCGTTGGTCGGACCACGCCAAACCTCAGACCTAGGGCCCTGGACCCGCGAGGCGATGCTCGTTGCGGCTGAGGAGCTCGAGGACGCAGGACGCATCGACGAGGCCATCGAATGGCATCGCGTGATTTTGGCCAAGTACGGGCCAAGCGCCGAGATTGTGTTTGGACTAGGGGAATTGCTTCTAAGAGCAGGCCAGGTCCAAGCAGCCCGAGAGCGATTTTACAATGCCATCGAGATCGACGAAGACTTCGTCGAGGCCCGCGCGAGCCTAGGCTGTGTGCTCGCCGAAACCGGCCAAGTCGATTTGGCGATCGCAGCGTTTGAGGGGGCATTGGCCAAGGACGACCACTATCCAGACGTCCATTATCATTTAGCAAGATCCCTGGATGAACTTGGACGATCCGAAGATGCGACCAAGCATTGGTTGCGATTTTTGCAGCTATCGCCCCAAAGCCCCTGGGCCGAGGAAGCCCTCGAGCGATTAGGACGAATTTAGTTCGCCCCCTAGCTTGGACATCGGACAAGATTGACGCGCTGCTGGCCCTGGTTGGCTCACTTGTGATTAACCCCGTGAGCCGACTAGGCGCAAGCCGCGGGCGATGAAAAACTCGGGGACTGTCCCTTGAAAAACTCGGGGACTGTCCCTGAAAAACTCGGGGACTGTCCCTAGGCTAGTTAGGGAAACGACCGCGATGATTGGAGCGGTCGGTGGTGGATTCAAGCGATGATTCCACCCAAATTGGGAGTTAGAAGCCAATTCAGGCGACTTTTCTACCGCCTCGGCGCGCACCGCGTGCGCTGAGCCACTCCGGCCCTTCAAAAGAAATCCATCAGAGATCCCTCAACACCCTTCTCGACCCCTGAACTGGACTACCACCTAGTCCGTCTCGGGACGGATCCTATCGGCCCAGCAGCTTACCTTCCCCTTATGGCCCGTTTATCTCCCGCTCGAGGCCTTGGCTTGATAAGCCTTCAGCGAGACGCGAGCCTGCTCGGAAGAACCCGGGGGATAAACAGGTGGGGAAGAGCTTCCTCGGGATACCCTATTGGGCCTGGGTGCCCTCTGGGCCTGATGCTCTGCCTGATTCGGATGCTCTGTCATCCGAAGAGTCCCGCTGCGCATCCGAAACAGGCTTGCATCCAGCCCGATAGCGATACATCTCGCCAAACTCTCGGGCTTGTTGAAG
>QWPJ01000085.1 GCA_003671195.1 Planctomycetota bacterium | reverse complement strand
GGACCGCAATGTCGAGGACCACATCGGGGCCTCGTGCGATGACTTTTTCTACGCTGTTGGTACTAAGGTCTAGAACCCGGACTTCCCCGAGCGATCCTGGGGTCCCTCCCCCTACATACCATTTCGTCGGTTCGGCCGCTTGGACGATCGAGTAGATCCGCTGCGTCTGGTTTGGCGAACGGCTTATCAAGGAGCCATCCGAGGGATTCCACGCCAGGAGCTCGTGGTAACCCGAGGACAAGAGTTGCGAGCCGTCGGCGGTAAACGCAAGGGCCGTTACTGGCAACGGCACGGTATAGTGTTCGGGTGGTGCCCGATAGGTCTTGGGTGGGATTACGGACCAAAGGGGTTCGGTTGGCAGGATCCCATCGAGCTGGGCTCCTTGGTCGATCCACAGTCCGATCGCATCGATGGATTCTTGTGAGAGTGGTTCGCTATCGAGCGGCATGCGCAGATCGGGCTCGGCGTGTTTCATCCGAACGATCCACTCGCTCTGAGGGCTTTTGGTCGCAACGATTGGGTTGGCCGCTCCGTCGCCTGGTTTGACAAGTTGTTCGACGGTATCGAGACGATAGCCTCCCTCGGCTTTTTTTGCGCAGTGGCAAGCGACGCAATGCTCTAGAAGGATCGGAGCGACTTGTTCACGGAACGAAATAGGCGTTTGTGCCCATGCATTCGAACCGAGGCTAACGATCGCCCCATAGAGCGTCAGGATCGCGATCGAACATCGGTACAGGAGTCGGATTGGTAGGGATGAAACCATCGATTGCATCAATGTTGGAATAGAAATTCGTCGGTGTTGATCAAAACCCAGCACAGATCCTCGAGCCCCAGGAGCGGATCGGGTTTGCCTTGGCAGTGCTTGATCGATTCCTGCAATTCCTCGGGGGTAGGATTCCTTGAGAGTCCCGCGAGGTAGAGGTTTCGAATGATATCCTCAAGCGGCTTGCCTTCGGCAAGTTGGCTTCGGAATCGATTTTTTGGGTTCTTGAGTTTCTCGTGGACCGTCGTCCCATTGAAAAGTTCGATCGCCATGCTGAGGTTGGAGTCCTCGGAGCGCTCGCAGGCGCAGACGGTCGATCGTTCCGGTTGCCCAAAGACTTTCAGGAAATCCACTTTGGCGATATCCGGTGCGGGAATCTGCGTGGCCTTCGTTCCGACCGGTAGCCCTGGATAACTCTGTTCGGTCTGGGTCAATTGGTTGATCGCATCGAGCAATTGCTCTGCGCTCAGGAGACGAGGCTTTTGGTGGGAAAAATAGAGCTGGTCTTTTTCGTTCCAAGGGTTGGTTTCATAGCTCGATTGATAGGCCCGGCTCTGTAGGATCATTCGGATCAATTCCCGTCGATTGAAGCCACTCTCAACGAACCGTTTGGTCAGCTCATCGAGCAAAGGTCGGTTGGTCGGTGGATTGCTGTCGCGGAAATCGTCGATCGGATCGACGATACCTCGGGAAAAAAGGTGCGACCAGATCCGATTGGCCTCGACGCGAGCCAAGAACGGGTTGTCGGATTGGACGAGCCAATCGACAAACGCTTGCCGGCGATCTTTCGCAGGATCGATGGTAAGGTCCGTTGTGCCAGGAACCCAGGGCTTCATGGTCTGGCCGGTTCTAGGCTGAACGACCTCTCCGGTATCGCTTGAGAAAACCAACCATTCGTTGGGCCGTTGGGTTTTCTTGCGTTGGACGCGGTTGAACGAAGCACCGAGTCCGTAGTAATTGTCTTGGGTCCAGCGCTCGAAGGGATGGTTGTGGCATTTGGCGCATTGCAATCGTGCCCCGAGAAATACTTGGGAGATGGTCTCCACCGATTCGTTCATATCGCCAGCGGTGCGAAAGAAGTTCGCCGCCGGGTTGGTGAAGGTGCTCCCGCTCGACGAGAGCAACTCCCTTGCAAATTGATCGTAGGGTTGGTTGTTTCGAATCGATTGCTCGACCCATCGGTAGTATTTAAAGACCGCTTCGTTCCCGACGGCCTTGCTGGTCATTCGGAGCAAATCTCCCCACTTGAGGGCCCAGAACTTGGCATGCTCGGGCCTCGCCAAAAGCTCATCGATCCGTCGAGTCCGCTTGTCGGGACTCGGATCTGCCAAGAATGCGGCAGCTTCGTCTACCGTTGGCAGGATCCCGATAACGTCGAGATAAACCCGTCGGAGAAAAACATCGTCGGTGCATAAGGCGGCTGGATGGAATTGCAGTTGTTGGAGTTTCGCATCGACCAAGCCATCGATGAAGTTCAGTTGCGTTTGCGGGGTCCATTGGAAACCCGGAATCTCCTCGCTGAAAAGGAAGGGTACCGACTCGATATGCTCGAGGAATCGGACCAAAATCACCGATTCCCCTTTTTGATGTGCAGTGACCTTTCCGCGAACGTCGACGCTGGCCACGTTGGTGTTCGAGCTTTCATAGACACAAAGATCCGTCACATCCCGGCGCGATCCATCTGCGAAGTGAGCGAGTACGACCAAGGGTTGTTGGCCATGCTCTTTGGCCAGAATCCTCTGACCGTTGGGATAAACCTCGAGCTTGACGCAACGGGCTTGGTTGGCCGGATCCAACGGGGCTCCTTGGCCGATCCAATCGACCAGAACGCGGTAGGCGGGATCGGTTTTGCGTAGCTGCAAGCCCCCGCCGTGGGGTACCTTCATGTTGGGCTTGGTCAGCAGGAGGCTTTGTTCAGGCTCTAAGGGGTTGAGCCTGCGCTCGCTTTCTTCACGCACCAGGGTCAACGCATCCAATACCTTATCGAACGCTCGGAGCGAGAGTCGAAAGCTTCCCTTACCGCTTGGCGAACCGTGACAAGCCCCCGAGTTGCAACCTTGCTTGGAAAGCGCGACGAGGACGTCGTTCTCGAACTCGACTCGGGCGGGAGCCTCGTAACCGGAAACAACGATCGGAATCGCGATGCGATGGGTCCCGAGTTCGGCGATAAGCTCTGCTTGGCCGTTGGCTTTCGGAGACAAGCTTCGAGCATCGCATTGGGCGATCGCAGGGTTCGAGCTTGTCCATCGCGCTTTCTCGGTCCAGTCTCTTGCAAGTCCGTTTGCATCCCAACCCGTCAGCACGAACTTTGCAGAATCGCGAGATCGGGTCAGGGTGATTTGGCTAGGAAAGGCTTCGAGACGAACTGGAAGAGGTTCGATGGAGGCGGGCATGGGTTGGCTCGTGGCGATGATTTCATTCTCTGCGACTTTGGTGGTCGCAGAGAAAGCCAAAGTCAAATCACCGGCGGGTTGCAAATCCGGGGCGATCTTCAATTGCAGGAAGCCTGTGGATTGGTCGGCCGGGATGACCACCGGGTCGGCTGCTAGACCTGCAGGTGGATTGGACAACTGCAACGTCACCGCGGCCGCTTCGATCCCCTTGCGTTGGATGTCGACTCGGATCGGCAGCGTCGATCCAGGCAGCAAGCGTGGTATCGGTGGCGCAGAGACCAGCAGTGGGTCGAACCAAGTGAACGGAATTTCGAAATTCTCGATCCGTCCTCGTTGGGTTTGTCCATACAGGGAGAGTTTAAGGCTATCGCTCGGTGTAACGTTGGGATTCGGAGCCAGCGTCCCGTCCGATCGAGAGAGGGTAAGTTTCAAACTGTCTTTATCGAGCGCAGGTTGAACCGTCCAACCTTGGGGTCCAGAGACCGATAGCAAGGTGACAGGCTCCTTGAACTCCTCCTTGAGTCGCTTGATGGTTCCGCTGATGACGTGCTGTTTGATCGGGGCAGCGAGCGTCAGGCCGGGCGGAAATTCGGCTTGGAAAAACGGTTCGCCTGGAGCCATGGAGGCGAAAGCGAATCGGCCCAGGGTGCCCGAGGTTGGGAAGGGCTGATGCGGGAGTTTGGCACGTCGCAACGCAATCGTCTGGACCGGTGATGAGAAACTCCCACCATCGACTTGCTTTGCATTCCATCGCAGTTGCCCGATGCGGCTCGGATCCCAACTCGGGTCGGTGGCAAGGAACATGCGATGTTCGGCGGCCTTTGCAGGGACGCTAGGATTGAGGATCCTCAGTCCAGGGATCGGGTCCACCGATTCGATTTGAATCGGACCATCGTACCCGGCACGCTGAATACTCAAATCGATCCAGGTAGATCCCGCACCCGACTCGAGCAAACGGCTCTCAAGGGTCTTTGGATCCGGCTTGATGCCAACGGCAAACGGGGGCTTTGGAGCCGCCTCGATCCAGTACGCGTAGCGCGGCCCGGAGCGTCCGAGCAGATCGCTGGCGACGATCATGTAAATCCCAGTCTCGGGAAACGTGATATCCAATTGCCATTCGTCCGACTCATTGATGGCGGTCTGACCCAAGACATTTCCGTTCGGATGCAGCACGGCCAGCTTCAAGAGAGTTGGGAGTCCAAGGCTACGGGTGAGCGTTTGGATCGAAATGGTTTGGCCTTGGGTCCCTGCGATGGCGTAGCGATCCGCCTGCCCTGGTTGAGTGATCCTGCCCGAGATTCCGACCGGAAGTGTCAAAGGGGACTCCGGTGGAGTGAGGTGCGCTTCGGTTCCGAGAGGTTCGCTGTAGAGCTGAAAATCGCGAACCAGCAGATCGGCCCAGAAGCCACCGAGCCTCGTCGGACTCGTTGGGCCTGCTAACCAACGATGGAAGTTCGCCTCGGCAGGTGCGTTGACCTCGAGCCTCCATTGATCAGGATTCCGATCCGTTTGGATGATCGAACCATCGGCTAGGATCCAGGAGAGGTTCGTCGGTGCCGACGGTTGAACGGCCAGCGGGTAAGGGATAGGTGAGACCGGGGCGTCGGATATCCGGAGTCGGTAGCGTCCGTCACCTGCGTAGCGGCTGTCGACGATTTCGATCAGATAATCCCCATCGGCAGGGGCTGTGAATTGGGCTTGGCTATCGGGCCCCGAATCGCTGTCATCGGATTGCAGTAGCAGTTTGCCTGAGGTGTCCCAGATTCGCAGGACCGAATCCATCGCCGATCCGATGCGTTCGGCAACACAATCGACACCGATGGTCGTGTTGGCATTCAATCGGACCTGATAGAAATCGCTTTGAGCCGCATCGCTTCGTCCATCGAGGGCGCAGGGAATCGAGATCGCTTGGGGTTGTGATGGGCTATGGTTCGCACCGTTGTCCGAAACACTCGGCAGATCGTCGATCAGTATCGTCAGCGGTTCGCTGATTGAATCCTCGGTGGCTAGCCACAGGGTGGTAGGTCCGAGACGTACCGTCTCGGGGATCCGGATATCGGCGACGGCTTTGTTCGGTTCGATGTGGATCCACTGGACCTCCATCGGGAACGAGCCACCGACGCGGAGGGGAGTTTTCAGGGCGCTGGCGGTCCATTCGACTCGGGTGGTTTTTCCGGGCGCAAGGGCCTGCGGGGCCATGGCCGTGATCGGGATTTGCGAAAGAAGACTTTTGCAGTCGCACACAAGGCAAACCGCGAAATAGCCGAGGAAATAGCCCAGCAATAACCAAACGCGGGGTAGCTGCATGGTCGGATTGAGGAAGGAGAGGTAGGTGGGGCAAAAGAATCGGGGCTCAAGGTTTCCCTGACCGATTCCCGGGGCATAGGCCCCCTATTCTACACCAAACCTGCGATCGGTTCGCCGTGATAAATGGCAAATGGGCGTCCCTGAGTATCCTGCCATACCGCTTCTGACGGTATTCCCAATAAATGGTAGATTGTCGCGGCAAAGTTTTCTGGTTTGACCGGCGTATCGACAGGGTACTCCCCTTTTGCGTCGGTTTTACCGACCACCACACCGGGTTGAATGCCCCCACCTGCCATTAGGACCGATTGGCTTGCTCCCCAGTGGTCGCGACCTGGAAGCTTGTAATGCTCGGCCAGCAGGGTGATTTTTGCCGTCCGGCCGAACTCTCCGGCCACGACGACGAGCGTCTCGTCGAGTTGTCCACTTTGCTCGAGATCACCGAGCAAAGCTGCGAGGGCTTGGTCGGTCGGTGGCAGCAATCTGTCCTTGAGATGAGGAAACGCGTTACCGTGGGTATCCCAGGTCTCATTGTTTCCCAAGTTGACTTGGATCAGTGGCACTCCTGAATCGACGAGCTGGCGCGCCATCAGAAGCGAATGGCCAAACGAGTTACGGCCGTAGCGTTCAAGGATCGCAGGATCCGCTTTAGCGACATCGAGTGCCTTGTGAACTTTGGGATCGAGGATCATCGAAGCGGCCGTTTGGCGATGCCGATCGAGCATCGAGGATTCGCCGATTTGGTCGATGCGTTTGCGCTGGCGATTCAGACGGTCCAGAAGTTCCATTCGATGGTGGATATCCGAGATCCCTTGGGTCTGCGGGACCGATAACTGGGGAGCTTGGAAAATCCGCTCGTCGGGCTTTCCTCGCTGTTGGTGATCGAATGCGAAATCGGGAAACGCACCGTAGGATGTCGTATGGAACGGAGAAGCCTCGATGAACCATGGATCGGAGGATTGCCCCATCATCCCGGCGTGTTGTCCTGGTAGGACTCGACCGGTGTTATGGACCAGTCGTTCCGGAAGGACAACGGCTGGCGGAAGGTTGTTGTCCATCGCCCCGCGAACGATTGGAATCGCATGTCCTAGTTTCGATGCGATCGAGGGGTGATCGGTTCGGCTCGGAGCGTTGGGATTGAAGCCCACGGGGAGTTGAGATTGTCCGGTGAGCATGATGTGATGCCCGGCGGAATGGTCGTTTGACGGATGGGTCAGTGATCGGCAGAGGGACCAAAGATGGCTTATCTTGGCGAGCTTTGGCAGGTGCTCGCAGATTTGCAGGCCCGTGGTATTGGTCGCGATGGGTCGAAATTCGCCGCGAATTTCCGCGGGGGCATCGGGCTTCATGTCGAAGCTCTCGTGCTGAGCCAATCCCCCAGATAGGAAGATGAAGATGCACGATTTGGCCTTCGAGGGCGGTTTCGCTCCGCTGGCGGCCCGAGCCTCGGCGAGCCCTAGGAGGTGATTGGTGCCGAGCCCAAGGATGCTTGCGGCTCCGATTTGCAACGCTTCGCGACGGGCGAACGTGGAGTGGTTCCAAATCGGTTTCGTGGACATGGTTCGCACCCTGGGATGGAGTTAAGCGGTTAGCCAATAACCTCTTGAATCGGCTCTATGGGTTCGACACCCACAAGTTTTTGGTCCAATCCAGAATGGAAGTAGGATAACCGATTTGGGTCGATGCCTAACTGATGAAGAACGGTGGCATGGAGGTTTTTGACGTGGAAAGGTTTTTCGACGGCGGCGGCTCCGAGTTCGTCGGTGGTCCCTACGCTCACGCCCCCCTTGATCCCACCGCCGGCCATCCACATGGTAAAGCCATAGGAGTTGTGGTCCCGTCCGGTCCCTTCGGCGTACTCGGCTGTCGGTTGGCGACCGAATTCTCCGCCCCAGATGATCAGCGTCTCGTCGAGCAATCCGCGTCGTTTGAGGTCCGCGATCAGACCGGCGATAGGTTTGTCGGTGTTGCCCGCATGGAAATCATGGTTCTTTTTCAGATCGGAGTGCGCGTCCCAATTGTCGTCGTTGTGGGCGCCCCCGGAATAGATCTGAACGAACCGGACCCCCCGTTCGACGAGCCGACGCGCTAGCAAGCACTTGTTACCGAAGTCCTTGGTCCGGTCCTGATCGATCCCGTAGAGTGCAAGTGTTTCTGCCGATTCGTCGGCGATGTCGACCGCTTCGGGTGTGCTTTCTTGCATCTTGTAGGCGAGTTCATAGGTCGAGATGCGCGATAGCAGGTCGCTCCGATCGCCGCGTTGCTTGGCATGCAAGGTGTTTTGCTCGTTGATCGAGTTGAGCAAATCGCGTTGGAGATTGCGAGAAACCCCATCTTGTGACTTGAGGTCGAGAATTGGGGTGCCTTGGGTTCGGAAAATCGAGCCTTGGAAGCTCGCGGGCATGTAGCCGCTCGACCAGTTCTTGGCGCCTGAAATCGGCCCTCCAGTCGGGTCGAGCATCACGACAAAACCCGGGAGGTTTTCGTTCATCGATCCGAGTCCGTAGTTGACCCAGGAACCTAGGCAAGGGTGTCCGCTTTGAACTCGTCCGGAGTTCATCATCAGCATCGCCGAACCGTGAATAGGCGAATCGGCGGTCATCGAGTGGATGAAGGCGATGTCATCGACGTGCTGAGCGACATTCGGGAATAGTTCGCTGACCCACTTGCCCGACTCCCCGTACTGCTTGAAGCTCCATCGGGGTTCCACGATCCTTCCCTGATTTTTATGTCCGCCGCGTCCAAAAGTTTTGACGGTGACGACTTGGTTGTCGCGACCCTTCATGGTGGGTTTGTAGTCGAACGTATCGATGTGACTAGGACCACCGTACATGAACAAAAAAATGACGCTTTTGGCTTTGGGTGCGAAATGGGGAGCCGGTAGTTTGCGGTCCTCCGATGCGTTGGCTTGGCCAAAAAAACCATCGCGCGAGAGCAAATCGGTCAGAGCCAAACCGCCGAAACCGGCACCGGTTTGCCAGAGAAATTCCCGGCGTGTCCTACCGCAAAAGTTACTAGGCATTTGAATATTCGCTTGATTGGAGTGACGGATTGATGATCGGTATCAATAGTTAATCGACGGTTAATCGACGGTTAATCGACGTAGGAGAATTCGTTGAGGTTGTAGATGTACAAGCAGAAGAAGGCCAACGCTTTGTCTTCCGAGATCTGGTGTTTGGTCTGCAGTTGCTCGATGAGTTTCTTGCTTCTGGCGACTTCATCGTCCGAAGGATTCCGGGCCAGAGCCAGGCGATGGGCCAGTCGGATTTGCTCGTCGAGATCCTCGGGAGCTTGGGCTCGAATCCGCTTGGCAAACTCATCGGACTGGCTGTGAAGAAAGTCGCTGTTGAGCATCCCGAGCGCTTGGCCCGGTTGGGTTGTGATAAAGCGAGCCTCGCAACTGACATCCGGGTCTGGAAAGTCGAAATTCGAAAGCATCGGGACCAATAGCGAGCGTTTGATGTGGATGTACACACTGCGTCGGCTTTGATCTTCTGGACCAGAGCGTTCCCACCCTTTTCCAGGCACCGATTGCGTTGCTAAGACTTCCTTCGATAGGGTTGGATAGATACTAGGTCCGTACATTTGGAGATTGAGTTTTCCGTTGACTGCAAGGATCGAATCCCGCAACTCTTCGGCGCTCAAACGTCGCAAATCGAATCGGCTGAACCAGTCGTTGTTGGCATCCTTGGCCAGCGCCTCGGGTGAAGCCAGGGACGATTGCCGGTAGCTTTTGGAGGTCAGAATGAGCTTGTGGAATGGCTTGATCTTCCAGCCCTGCTCGACGAAATTCGAGGCGAGCCAATCGAGCAGCTCGGGGTGAGTCGGCTGCTCGCCGAGTTGACCGAAGTTGTTCGGTGAGCGAACGATCCCTCGTCCGAAATGATGCTGCCAGATTCGGTTGACGAACACTCGGCTCGTAAGGCGATTCTGGGGATCGGTGATCCATTTGGCGAAAGCCAGTCTTCGGCCTGTCGTGTTGGCTTGAGCGTTCGGTGCGATCGCCGGTGGCTCTCCACCGAGGATGGAGAGGAATGCAGGATCGACCTTATCGGCTTTGCCCTGCGGGCTGCCTCGCGTCAGGATGTAGGTATCTGGCGCATTGGTGCCGATTTCGCTGACGCACATGCCGTAGTCCTCCCAAGGCTTACGACGCTTGTTCTCCTCGAGTTGCTTGCGTAGGGATTTGAATTCCTCGACGAGCGCAGGATCGAGTCCCTCGACGCTCGAGCTTGCAATCGCTTGCTGCAGATCCTTGGCCTGTTCTGCCGAGTCGGCCGTCAAACGCTTTCGGCGGAATCCAGGACCGGACCAAGCAAGGCTCAGACCTTTGCCGAATTGGCGCTGGAAATAATCGAGTCTTAGGGGGATTCGACCCTCTTTGAGCTGCACACTGATTCGCTTGGGACGGCCCACACCATGGATCCCGTCGTATTCGATGATCTGTTTGCCGTCGAGGGTCAATCGTGAACCGTCATCCGAATCGAGGATGAACGTGTATTCGCCATCCTTGGGAACGATC
>QWPJ01000104.1 GCA_003671195.1 Planctomycetota bacterium | reverse complement strand
TGTTGGTGTACTGCAAAGCCTGGGAATACCGAGTGAAGAAAGTGATCGACGAGGTGAACTTCGGCGAGTCTTTGACGATCGCTACAACCACGGCTCGACGGTCGTTGAGCTCGGCGATATTGCCTAGCTTTAACGGTTCGTTTCGCCATATCTTGCGATAACCATCCATGCTCACAGCGACCGCATCCGGACGTCGCAAATCGTCGATGTTTCCCAAAACCACTTCGGGTGGCAATCCGATGAGCGTGCTGTCGTCGACACCCATGAGCAACGAAGATTCCAACTCTCCATTTCCAGTCCGAATCGTCACGTTGGATTTATAAAGAGGTACCGCCCAAGCCACACCGGGCACCCCGCGTACTCGCCCAAGCTCGGTGTCTCGCAGAGGGAAAATCGTGTCGAGATTCTTCACCCCAGGATCCATCACCCAGACGTCCGCCTGAGGGACATCCACAATCACCGCCCCTGCACGTGTGATCAGACCGATGAAAATCCCCAATTGCTGGTTGATCAAGAGGGTCGAAAACGCAACTCCTAAGACCAAACCCAAGTACTTGGCCCGGTCATGAAACAACATCTTTAATGCGATGGAGAACATTCAGGCCACCATTGGTCGATCGCAACTGCTAACTCCTGAGCAACCTTCGGGTGGGTCGTGGCAAGATTCAGTTCTTCTTGCGGGTCGGCAGCCAAGTCATACAATTCCACCACCCCATCTTTTTCAATCGATGGATTCGGAACAATCAACTTCCAATTCTCCCGAATCGCCCAACGCCACCGCAAATTTTCCTTAGGGACGTCGAGATTATTGGCGTTGTGGGTGAAGCATTCGCCAAAAACGATTTTTCGCGAAGCTCTTGCTTCTGTATCTAACAAATCAATTCCTGGAAGGTCCTTGGGGGATGGTATTCCAATAGCCTTCAAGACCGTAGGCATCAAATCGATGCTGTGCGCAAAATCACTTGAATCCTGAGCCGAAATCTTACCCGGCCAACGCAGCATTATCGGAGTTCGGACTCCACCCTCATAAGGCGACTGCTTGGACTTGGCCGCATACCTCGATTGCACCGGATCTTGAATCCAACCGTTGTCGGTGACGTAGACTACCAAGGTGTCTTTCTCAAGCCCCTTGGACTCTAGCATGCCTAATAGATCTCCGACCGTTTGATCGAACCACTCGACGTTCGCCCAATACTTGGCGATCGTGTCGCTTGAGGTAAGCGGCTTGGTGCGATCTAGATACTTCTTCGGAGGATTGTGCGGATCATGCGGCAACATCGGTGCATACCATACCATCCAAGGGTTCTTTTGCTCCGTGGCCATGTCGATGAACTCTTCGATCGGCTGGAGCGTTTTGCGTCCGATTTGCAAACCGTCGTCGCCGTGGCGATCCCCACGCGTCATCCCATGGGTAAATCCACCGTGCGAATAATGCCCCTGCCAAAATTTGCCAGTCTGCAACGTCAAATAGCCGTGGTCCTTGAGCACTCCGGGTAAAGTTGCGACAGCCTTCATGTGCTGATTCATGCGATCTCGGCCCGACCTAAAAGCCTCCGATTCCTGCAAAGCTTTGCCCGAAAGTCCCGGTACCGTCGGTGGGTCGTTGCTGGTGATCTTGTGGTCATGCGGATAGCGTCCTGTCAGAATGGTCGCCAAACTAGGGCAACACAAACTCGACGGAACATAGCCTCGGCGGAAGGTCAAACTATCGGCAGCAAGTCGATCTAAATGGGGAGTCTTTAGATGCGGATGACCCATGAATCCATAGTCGGTCCAAGCTTGATCGTCCGAGACGATCAGAACGATGTTGGGTCTGGTTGCGACGGATTCCTCGGACCAAGCCGTCTGCTGTGCCAAGCAGACGAACAGACCTACGAACAATCCGACGAGAAACCCAAGGGTACGATACAGGTTTCGCAAGGATTGTTGGTATTGCATTAGACTTGCTTTCGCATGCAGCAGTTTTTGAATTTCTTGCCCGAGCCGCATGGGCATGGGTCGTTGCGCGAGGCCTTCTCGCCCCGATTGCGGATCGTGACCGGCTCGGCGGGAGGTGCCCCTGCTTGGTCGGCCGCTTTGATGTCTTCGATCTGCTCTTCGGACATGTATTTCGAATCGTCGAATGCATCGTGCCGAGCACTGGTCTCTACAAAGGAGCTTTCGACCATCCCTTCCTCGATGGCCTCCATGCGGAAGATCACGTCGGTAATCTGCTCGCCGATCGAGAGCCACATTTGATCGAACAATCGCATCCCTTCGCGTTTGAACTCAACCTTCGGATCCATCTGCCCCATGCTGCGGAACCCGACGCTCGATCGGACATGGTCCATCGCCAGCAAGTGATCCTTCCAGCTCGAGTCCAAGGTCTGCAATAAGACGGTACGTTCCATCCGACGAATCTCTGGATGGTAGCGATCGTCGAAGGCCTGGCTGAGCTTGCCGCGGCATTCATCGCGGGTCATCTTGCTAAGCTCCGCTGCGCTTCCCTTCCATCCCAACTCGGTTTGCATCCACTGTGCCAACGACTCAGCAGAGTTTGAACCCGTGGCGAACTCGGACATTCGTTTCGATTCGTTGCGGCCAAAGACCCCGTCGAGCTTCGATAAGGCTGTCTCCCAAACCGAGTGCGATTTGACCGCCTGAGCCTTACTGATTTCCATCAAAACATCGAACGGATGATCGGG
Source organism: Planctomycetota bacterium (assembly GCA_003671195.1). GTDB lineage: Bacteria > Planctomycetota > Planctomycetia > Pirellulales > Pirellulaceae > JBKCUI01. Next base: position 7,305 of record QWPJ01000104.1, on the reverse strand, counting down.
ATCGACCCGGAGCTTATCCAAAACATTGGGGTCCTGGAAGCGAGCCGAGGCCCATTGCGCTAAGGCTTCGCCGTCGACGGTGAAACTGTTCGGACCGGTTTGCGTGCGAAAGCGATGAAAACCGACCAATACCGGGAATTGAACCTCCCGGTCGAAATAGGCTTTTTCGGCAGCATCGAGCATGATCTTTTTAATCGACTCAGGCTCGGCTCCCTTGAGCTCAGCAGGATCGACCGTGATCCCGAACTTGCTTTTCATCCAAGACGACAGCATGTTATTGCCGTACTCCGGATCCAGGAAGCTATTTCCTTCGCTCAAGTCGATCCCATCGATGAAGGAATTCGCCTTGCCGATGAACTCTTCGTCCATGCGATCGCGCTCGAACTTCTTGAGCATTCCAACGGTGTAATTGGTATTGAAGCGATTGTTGACCCACTTGGCCATCGCATCCCAATTCCACTCGGATTGTTCCTCTTCGCTAGGCAGATTTTCATCGATCGCATCGAGGATCTGAGTCTGGGCAACGCGTTCGGCTTGATCCTTGGCATACACAACAGCCACCGAGGGCTCAATGCCACGGAAGTCTTTGGCTTCGAGTTGCACACCAAGTCTTGGGCTGGCCCAGCGGGCATAAGACTCTGGGCCGAACATCGGGTCGCTGAATTGATCGACGTTCGATTCGATTTGCTCCCTGAGTTGTTGCATCACCAACTCGCGGCAACTTTTTCCTTCCAGGACCTGCTGGCGATAGGTGTAGACCCGCTTTCGCTGAAAGTCCATGACTTCATCGTACTCTAGGAGATTTTTGCGGGCTTCAAAATGCCGCTCTTCGACCTTCTTTTGAGCACCCGAAATACGCTTCGACACATAAGGGCTCTCGATCGCCTCGCCATTGCCCATGCCCATGCGTTGCATCATGTTTCGAACCCAGTCCCCAGCGAAGATTCGCATGAGGTCGTCTTCGAGAGACAGAAAAAAGCGGCTCGAGCCTGGGTCTCCCTGTCGACCGCAACGACCACGAAGTTGAAGATCGATCCGACGTGATTCATGCCGTTCAGTTCCGATGACATACAAGCCACCCAGGTCGCGCACGAAGTCCCCTTCCTGCTCCATGTTTTCGGTTTCTTGGATCTGCTTGACCAGTCCTTCCCACTCCTCCTTGGGGACATCCAGACGCGTCTGGTACTTGTTCTGGAGTTGAGCCCAAGCCTTGGTTTCGGGGTTTCCGCCCAGGATGATGTCCGTACCACGGCCCGCCATATTCGTGGCGATCGTCACCGAATGAACGCGCCCCGCCTGGGCAATGATATCGGCCTCGCGTTTGTGGGCCTTGGCATTGAGCACCTGGTGCTTGACACCTCGGCGTTCGAGCAATTCGGATAGTTTCTCGCTCTTCTCGATCGAAACTGTGCCGATCAAAATCGGCCGACCCGCTCGCTCGATGCTCTGAATATCCGACTTGGTAACCTCCACAACTTCCTGTGAGTCCGCTTTCTTGAAAGTCAAACTCGTGTCGGTCTCGGTGCTGATATTGCCAATCAAAGAACCCTTCTTGCGGTCTTTGAACTCGATCGTATCGTGCTTGTTGACCCGATCGATCTCCTCGGCTACCGCTTCGTACTTCTCCTTCTCGGACAAATAGATCGCATCGGGAAACTCGATCCGTTGCAAACGTCGGTTCGAAGGGATCTCAACGACCCCGAGATTGTAGATCTTGCTGAACTCCTGCGCTTCGGTCATCGCAGTTCCAGTCATCCCCGAGAGCTTCTTGTAAAGCTTGAAAAAATTCTGAAGGGTGATCGTCGCTAAGGTCTGTGTTTCCTCTTTGATTTTTACTCCTTCCTTGGCCTCGACCGATTGGTGCAAGCCATCGGACCACTGGCGTCCCTCCATGAGTCGGCCCGTAAACTCGTCGACAATGATGATCTCACCGTCTCGGTTGACATAGTTCACATCCCGACGATACAGATGGTGGGCCTTGAGCGCATTGTCGATCAAGTGAGGCCATTCCATGTTGCCGACGGTGTAGAAACTTTCTACGCCAGCCAAACGTTCTGCTTCGCGAACCCCAGCGTCGGTCAAGTTGACCGTGTGGTCCTTCTCGTTGACAATGAAGTGCTCTTCTCGAACAAGCCCCCTGGCAACTCGATCCGCCTCTGTGTATTTGGCCAAGTCTCGCATCGCCGGGCCCGAAATGATCAGCGGAGTACGAGCTTCGTCGATCAAGATATTGTCGACTTCGTCGATGATCGAATAATGCAACGGGCCTTGGACCTGCTGCATATAACTCGGGAAGCGATCGTCCCCGCGGGATGCCATACGCATGTTGTCACGCAAGTAATCGAAACCCAATTCGTTGTTCGTCGCGTAAGTAATATCCGAGGCGTAGGCCTTTTGACGCTGGTCATTATCCATCCCGCTCTGGATGTTCCCGACGGTCAATCCCAAGCCCATGTACAGCGGGGCCATCCACTCCATGTCCCGACGTGCCAAATAATCATTGACCGTCACGACGTGCACACCTTTGCCTTCCAAGGCATTTAGGTAGGCAGGAAGTGTCGCCACGAGCGTCTTGCCTTCGCCCGTGATCATTTCGGCGATATTTCCACCGTTGAGGACCATCCCGCCGACGAGTTGGACGTCGTAGTGACGCATTTTGAGGAATCGGCGGCCACCCTCGCGGCAAACGGCGAAGGCCTCGACCAAGATGTCCTCGAGAGTTTGTCCGTCGACTAGCCGTTGGCGGAAGCGAGCGGTTTGTTCTCGAAGTTCCCCGTCGGAAAGGGCCGTCATACGCGGTTCGAGTTCCCCAACGCGCCGGGCCAATTCGCCGTAACGTTTGAGCTGGCGGGAGTTTGCAGATCCGAAGAGGACCGTGATGCCACGGTCAAACCCGGTCAGAACCCCATTGACAGCATTGGTGGTGCCTTCCCAGATTTTCTCGATAAATTCCATGTTTCAAATGCCAAATGAAAGGACGAACCAAGGACCCTGTGACGTATGGACCTTGAGGATTGTAAGCAATATGTGTTATTTTCCGAAGACCTAAGCGTCGAGGTTATCGATTTGCACCGAGTGCGTCAATTGAAGCCCCAGCGTAGCCACCTGCCCGGGCGTAGCCACCTGTCCGGGCGTAGCCACCTGTCCGGGCGTAGCCACCTGTCGCCAGACGGTGGAGGCCTTACTCGCCCCGCTGTCCACCGCTTGGGAACCGCCCCAAAGGTGCCCTGCCCGGACAGACCGCTGGCAAACGTCCTTTACGCTGGCCGAATGCTGCCGCTAAGCACAAGTTTCTCTTCGGAGGCGTCTTTCTATGGTTCTAGATTGCTATCAATGAGATCGGGCTTGACGTCACTGCCCCGAAATGCGATTCCTAAAGTATGGTTTTTTCTCGTACCCAAAGGATGGATCGGCGGAGGCGGATAGTCCGCGAGTCGGCGGCTAGCAATGCCACCTTGACTGCCGACACGGCGCGCTCGACAAGAAAAATCCGACGGGACCTCCCAAGCCACCACGCAGCGATCCTCTCAGGGGTCCAGACCCCCAACTACAGTCAAGACGTTCGAAAAACTTGCCAACTCCGCGTCGTTCAGTGGATTCCCATGCGCTCGGGTGCTCTCGCAATCCTGATCTCAACGGGTTGGGCTATCTGGTGCACACTGCTGCTGTGCCACTACTTTTTTCATTCGAATGCCAACTCGGTCGGTCGCTCGCCTGTCCCCTTTTTGCAATTGCTCGACCTGCGAAGTCCCCACAGTATCGCCAACTGGATGACCTGCCAGTTGTGGTTCCTGACCGCATTTGCTTCATGGTTAGTCTACAGCATCCGACAGCACCGGCTCGATGATTTCTCAGCCACCTACCGAATATGGTTCGTGATGATCGGACTATCGGTTTTCTCATGCTTCGATACGGCCACCTCGGCGATGTATCTGCTCGGCCAGTCGATCGATTCATGGACGAAACGGGAGATCGGATACGGTGGGTGGCCTTTGATCCTTGCAGCCTATGCATCCGTCGCCGCGTTGGTAGGGTTGCGATTGTCGACCGAAATACGGATTTCAAAAGCCGCGCTTGGCCTGTGGTTCGGCGGACTGATCGCATGGGGAACCGCCGCGTTGCTCGGTACGGGACTTCTGAAAATCCAATGGAACCCCGGAACAGTCGATCTGATCGTCGGTGGCCTGTGGCTAGGTGGGGTCCTTGCGATTTTCCAGTCGGTCGGACTGGTCTTAAGACAATGTTACTTGCAAGCCCAACGCCGATTCATCGAACGCGCCGTACTGACAAAATCGAAATTCGATTGGGCCGATCCGCCGATCGAACCAGACGGCTCGGACGGTTCGAAACATGCCCCATCGAACGACGATGCCACAGCCGAAAAGAAATCTTGGCTCCCTTGGCGTCGCAATCGCAACGAGGATCAACAGGATCAGCAGGATGCGGAGGATCAGGACAACCAAGCCGCCGCAAAGAACTCCGATCCAGCCGACCAAACGCCCAAGAAACCGATGCGCCTTTTCGGACTCTTTCCTCATCGATCCGAACGCAACGAACAACTCGATGGAATTGAACCGGTGCGCATCGATGAGCAAGTCCAGACCGATGAAGGCTTGACCAAGAAACCCAGCTGGTTTGCTCGCCGGAAATCCGCCGACACGCCAACACCGCAAAAGCAACCGAAATCCACTCCAACTGCTGCCGACGAAACGGCAGATCCAAAATCGGCAGGAAAACCGAAACGAGCTTGGCTGGGCTCCATGGTCAGCAAAACAAACACAACCACCGATACCCCGGCACTAGCTAAGCAAACTCAAGAGCCCCCCGAAGAAACAGCCGTCAAGAAAAGTTGGTTCTCGCTAGGTAAGAAAAAACAACAGGCCAACAGCGATTCCCTGGCAACTTCGTCCAAGTCGACTGCTCCGACCAAAGCCCCTACGCCAACTCCAGCCAAAACCCCAATCGCCGCTCCTGCAAAAACCCCAACCGTTGCTCCTGCCAAAGCAGCAGAGCCCGAACGCGTCGAATCGTTCGAAGTACTCGAAGAGCTCCCACCCAAATCCGCAAAGCTCGCCAAGAGACTTTTCGGTTGGATGGAGGGATTGAAATTCAAACCCCCAAAAGATGCAGGAGCTTCAACAAACACAAAATCCACCTCGGGCTCCACGTCGAGTCCTGCGGGTTCCAAGTCCAGCAATCCCTCTGCATCCGGCACCTCAACTGCAAGTCCATCCTCGAACGATACGAATAAATCGCAGCCGGTGCCGAGCGAATATGAAGAAGAGGGATCCGACGAAGACTACAACGACTATCGGAATCTAAGCAAATCCGAACGCAAGAAAATGCGAAGGCAGCAAAACGATCGCGGAGCGGCCTAGAAAGCTGAGATTTCAGATTTTTTAAGCTTTCCTCCCAAGGATCCATCCCCTATAGTTTGGGCGTGCGGGTTGGAAAAACTCGCACGCTTGCCTCCGATCGTTTTTCCGGCTGAGGGACCATAATTATGCGTTGGCCCGAATCGTACCAGCGAGTGCAGTAGCACGCTTGATTCGCGTCAGTCTCGCAGCGGCTCCGTGTCGTGCCGCAAACGGTCGGAGGATTTTCTTTTTCTGGACAGACTTCTTGTCGTCCACTCGCAAACCTACTCGGCTGCCTAGGGTCTTTCGCGACCTACTCTAAAAGGGCACAACAAGCACACGGTTCTTGGGCCATCTCGTCTTTCCCTCCTGTCTTTCCTCCCTCTTCTCTGTGCTCTCTGTGCCTCTGTGTTTCAAAGCTTCTCTGCCTCCCAAAGCTCCAAAGCTCCAAAAACCCTCGATCCGCTCTTGACTCTCGACTGCACCTGTGTAATACTTAGCTGGTACACTAGTGTCGTACTTCAGCAACGGATTTACTTCCATGTTTTTTTCGATCGACCCTAACAACGGCATCTCGATCTACGAGCAGATTGTTCGGCAGGTGAAGTTCGCCGTGGCCGATGGGGTGCTCATCCCCGGCCAGCTCCTACCGAGCGTTCGGACCCTTAGCATCCAACTGGCGATCAACCCCAATACGGTCGCCAAGGCCTTTCAGATCCTTCAGTCCGATGGGATCTGTGAATCTCTGCGAGGACGCGGACTGACGATCCGGTCGGCGGCCGTCGAGGCCTGCGGCCAAGCCCGTCGGACGCTCCTCGAAGAACGGTTGCGCTCGGCCATCAGCGAGGCCCTTCATGGCGGTTTTTCGACCAAGGAGGTACGGCGATTGATGCTCGAGCAGCTTGGGCTGCTTGACGGCAACGTAGCGACCGTCGGTTCGGCACACGAGCAGGCAGTCCAAGTCGATTCGGCTTGATGCTGGCCGGTATCCATCGCTTGTCTTGTGCTTTGCACTTTCGTTTTGAGTCCTCTTATCCAAACCCCTTGTCTACGCAGAAACCATCCATCGGAGATTCCCTATGAACGATGCGATCAAGATCCACGGTCTCGAAATGCACTATTCAGGATGCGATGCGCTCCGAGGGGTCGACTTGTCGGTCTGCTCTGGGACAGTCATGGCGCTCCTGGGCGAAAATGGTGCGGGGAAAACCACCCTGATTCGAATCATGACCGGCTTCCAAAAACCCTCAGCGGGATCCTGCTCGATCCTCGGGTTCGATCCGACGCAAAGCGCCCAAGCCCTAGAGCTGCGCAAGCGAATCGGTTACGTCTCGGACTCCCCTGCACTCTACGACTGGATGACCATCGGTGAGATCGGTTGGTTTGCAGCCTCTTTCTACCCAGAGGGTTTCAAAGAACGCTATCAGGATTCCATCGAACGCTACGAGCTTCCTGCGGGGCGCAAAATCAAGCAGTTGAGCAAGGGGCAGCGCTCCAAAGTGGCTCTTTCGCTGGCCCTTGCGCATGATCCCGAACTGTTGATACTCGATGAACCGACCTCGGGACTTGACCCCATCGTGCGTCGGGAGTTCCTCGAAAGCATGATCGGTGTGGCCGCTACGGGTCGGACTGTTTTTCTCTCAAGTCATCAAATCTCGGAAATCGAACGTGTGGCCGATAGCATCGCGATTCTCCACAAAGGAAAAGTTCAGCTCGTCGGCCCCCTGACGGACCTCAAAGAGTCGATCGCCATGGTGACCGTATCGCTGAGCGATCCTCTGATCGCTCTGGCCGATCTGCCCGAGCCGAGCGGAATTCTGGCGGAGATCTCCCAAGGCCGACAAAAACAGATGATCGTTCGAGGGGATGGCCAAGCGGCGGCAGCCTACTGGAAGGAAGCCTCTGGGGTCTTGGCTGCTCAGTCCCGCGCTGCGAGTCTTGAAGAGCT
>QWPJ01000152.1 GCA_003671195.1 Planctomycetota bacterium | reverse complement strand
TTTGACCAAGGGACGCGGCCGAGCGTCGTCGCATCGTTCCAGAAACCGGTCGAAACGAGCTTAAGAGGCGGTTCGCTCGAAGCTCGTGAACGATTGCTGGGCTACCTAAGAGCCACGGCTTGGTTTGGAACGGTTCTGACGACCCTTGGCATCGTCTTGATGATCGGATCGCTCTTAGGAAGAGCGCTTGGCAGTTCGCAAAAGTTTCTGTCGTATTGCATCCTTGCTGGCGTCGTGACGGCCATCAGTGGATTTGTGATCATGGCGACGGCGATTCTCCGAGCCGAAACGATCCCGTGGCAATCCCTCTGGTCCAACGAGGCCTTAGCCTCGATACAGGCTGAGCAGATCGATCCACCGACGGCCAAGGACCAACCGCAGACCCCCGCACAGATCGCTTGGGAGACGGTCCTTGGTGCCACTGGAACCGAATCGCGGATCGGTGATGCATTGCAGTCGGTCTTGGAACAAGAGCAAAGCTCGACGCTTGCGGCCGTGTTGCTCCTTACGGACGGGAGAAGCAACGCTGGTGTGGACCCACAGAACGTGGTTTCTTTAGCGGCCCGGCAGGAAGTCAGGATTCATCCTGTAGGTTTGGGGACCGATAAAAATCCAACGAACGTCAAGATCCTCGACATGGAAGCCCCCAAACGGGTCTTTCCTGGCGATCGCTTTCGGATCGCAGGGCTTGTCCAAGCCTCCGGGATGCTCGGCACTCAGGTCCCAGTGCAACTGCGACGCCGCCCCGGGGGGGGCTCGAACGTCGGACCGACGATCGAGGAGGAACGTACGTTGACCCTCGAAGGGGACGATGCGATCACGAGCCTGTCCTTCGAGGTGACCCCTCGGGAAGTCGGACCTTGGATCTACGAGCTGAAGGTCCTTGCCCCGACAAGCGACTCGAATGCAGCCGACAATCAATTCGAAAGCGAGGTTCGCGTGGTGGAACCCAATTCGACCATCCTGATCCTCGCTGGCGGCCCGACCCGCGAATACCAATTTGTGCGAAATCTTTTGTTTCGCGAACCGACGGTTCAGTCGCACGTCTTCTTGCAGTCGAGTGGACCGGGAGTATCGCAAGAGGCCAAGCAGCTTTTGACGGAGTTCCCCAAGACCCTTGCCGAGATGACCAAGTACGATGCGGTCATCGCCTTCGATGCCGATTGGACCAAACTGACTTCGGAGCAAATCGAAGTTTTGGAGACTTGGGTGTCCCAACAGGCCGGTGGCCTGATCGTCGTGGCAGGTCCGGTCTCGACTCCCAAATGGGCCGGCAACAACGGCAACGGCAACCGCAACGCGGAAATCCTGCGGGGCATGGTCCCGGTGATCATGAACACACGAGGCGCCCGCTTGGTCTCGATCGGTCGCTTTGAATCCGAAACCGCTTGGCCTCTTACCGTTGCTTCCAACGCCCTGGCCACCGACTTTCTGCAAGTAGGCACGTCGATCGACGATAGCCGTAAAGCTTGGGAACGCTTTCGCGGAGTCTTTAGCTTTTATGGATGCTACGAACCCAAGCCGGCGGCGAGCGTTCTGCTGACCTTCTCGGATCCGACCACCTTCATCAATAGCGCCCCGCCGATCTATCTGGCCTCCCAATTTTATGGCAGCGGTCGGGTTGTCTTCCAAGGAGGCGGAGAGTTTTGGCGGATGCGCGAAGTCGGTGAGCAGTACTTTGATACCTACTACACCAAATTGGTTCGGTGGGCAGGCCAAGGTCGGTTGCTCCGAGACTCCGATCGCGGGATGCTCTTGGTCGATAAGGAGCAAGCGATCGTCGGCGAGCAGGTGATGGTCCGAGCCGTTCTCAAAGACGCCCAGTTCCAACCGTTGATCCAAAACGAGGCGATTGCCAAACTGCTCGAACCCGGTGGCCGATCGACCCAGTTGAGGCTCGCACCGTTGGCCGACCCGACCCAAGCTGGAGTGTACGTCGGGCAATACACGACCAGAAAAACAGGGACTTACGAGGTCCAATTGCCTATCGGATCCCTGGCCGAACAAGTCCTTTTGACGCAGCAGACCATCGTGCGGGTACCAGCCTTGGAAATTCAACGCCCGCAGCGCAACGATCCACTTCTGAGCGAACTTGCCTCAAAGACCGGTGGCACATACTCGCTTGGGTTGAGCGGCCTCGATACGATCGTCTCGTCGATCAAACCACGAGAGCAAGTCAATTACTTACCGAATGCCCCGGACAACGAATTTCGGCAACGTCTCAATGCCCTGCTCATGGCCCTGATCGCCGGGGCGCTGAGCCTCGAATGGTTGACCAGACGCCTGAGCCGCTTGGCCTAAGAGTCCCAAGATCCGGTGGCGTTATGTCCTCAGGGCGATCCCTAGCGTACTTCACTTTAGCCAACCGGCGGACTCCCATGATGCACGACCATTCTATGCCCATCCATGCGACTCCCACCCATGCGATTCGAATCAATGCGATGCTCAAGACCTGGCTGTTCCACGCCCTAGGGGTCATCTGGGTCTGGCTAGGCGCAGCCTCCGAGGCCCGGTGCGAGGCTCCAGCGCCCGTTCGCGTGATGAGTTTCAACATCCGTTATGGGACGGCCAACGACGGCATCAATCGCTGGGAACTGCGCAAGGAATTCCTGGTCGATACCATCCGAGATTTCGATCCCGATCTGCTCGGTACACAGGAAACACTTGCAAGCCAGCGCGACTACTTGGCCGATGCCTTGAAGTCCTATGCCGTTGTGGCCGCTGGTCGTGACGATGGAAAACAAGCCGGTGAAATGGCCGCCTTGTACTATCGCAAGGATCGCTTTGAAGCGATCGACGAAGGGCACTTCTGGCTGAGCGATACGCCTGAGAAGGTAGGAAGCAAGGGGTGGGACGCTGCGCTGCCTCGTATTGCGACTTGGGTCAAGCTCAAGGACTTGCGATCGCCGGAGGCCAAACCTATTCTTTTCGTCAACGCACACCTCGACCACAAGGGGCAAAAGGCACGGGTTCAAAGCGCAAAGCTGATTCGGGTCAAGCTTCAGGAGCTTGGCTCCGAGGCGCGCTGGATCGTCACCGGGGACTTCAACGCCTCTCCGAGCGACGAGCCATATCGTGCCCTGTTCGATCCTGCTGCCGAGCGCAAGCTGCTCGATACCTTCCGCGTTATGCATCCGGTCCAAGGGCCCGACGAAGGCACCTTCTCGTCGTTCCAAGCGAGCCAAACATCTGGCCCGCGGATCGATTGGGTCGGTTGTTCGGAGGACTTCGAAGTCAGGCTCTCGCGAATCGATCGGACGAGTCGTCAAGGGCGCACCGCATCGGATCACTTCGCGATTCTCGCGGTGCTTCGTCCAACGGATGCGTCCGCCAAAAGCGATCCGGTCCTGCGAGTCCTGAGCTACAACATCCATCATGGCCAAGGTACTGATGGCGTATTGTCCTTGTCTCGAATTGCAAAGATCATTCGCGACTCGGATGCTGATATCGTCGCTTTGCAGGAAGTCGATCAAGGATGCCAGAGGAGCCAGGGAACCGAGCAAACCCAAGAACTTGCAAGACTTACCGGCTACTACGCCGTCTTCGGTAAAGCGATCGATTTCGATGGGGGCCAGTATGGCCAAGCGATCCTGAGTCGTTGGCCGATCGGCGAGCTGCAAGTTCATCTTCTACCGAATGAAACCGCACCGGCACCGAAACGCGAGCAGAGAATCGCTCTGGATGTATCGATTCCGACCGATCTAGGGCCGGTGCGCCTCCTGGGAACCCACTTGGATCACTCCAAGGAATCCTTGCGGCAGGAACAAGCCCAGTGGATCGATCGCCTCCTGAGCCAAGCTCCAGAGATTTCAACGGTCTTAGCCGGAGATCTCAACGCTACCCCTACGAGCGCGACACTCCAGGTTTTCGCGGAGCGATGGCAGATCGATCCGCGACGAGCTACTCCGGAGCTAGCGACCTATCCGAGCGAGTCTCCGAAGACTCGGATCGATTATGTCATGACCAATCGAGCTGGTCGGTTGGTGGTCGAGTCGCTAGAGGTTCTGTCCGAGTCGGTCGCTTCAGACCATCGACCGATCGTCGCGACACTTCGTGTAGCGCGATAATTAGTGTAGCGCGATAAAAGGCTCAGTTAGCAAAATAGAACAGATCGTTTTCGCCGCGGATCAAAACCCCTGAGCCAAATGGGATCGGTGAGCCGATCACAGGCTGCTCGAGATTCGTCTCCGAGAGCACCGTGAATCGATCGCCGTCGATCTTGCCAACAAACACCACGCCATCTTCGCGCGGCGCATAGAGTTTGTCTCCTGCGATCAAGGGGGACGAATAGAAATTCGCTCGACTCTTGGGGAACTCCCCCTTCCATGCGGTCTTGCCGGTCGCCGGGTCCAACGCTTCGACTTCGCCGTGATCTCGAACCAAAACCACCTTGCCATGATGCACGGCTGGGCTTGGAACAAACGTACCGACGTCATCGCGTTTCCATGCGTGGCTTGTGGAGGTTGTGTCGCCCGTGCCGTTCAAGCGGATTCCGTAGAGACGAGGGATCCCACGATCGTTTCGTCCATAAGCGATCACGGCGGTTTGGTCGATGACCACAGGGGTGGCAATCGCAGGCCACAACTGGGCTCCGTCGGGATTGAAGTTGCCGCATGACCAAACGAGTTTTCCGTCGGCCGCATCGTGGATGGTCACATGTTCGGCGCCCCAGACCAAGATCGATTCCTTGCCTTGGTAATCGATCACCAAGGGGGTTGAATAACCGTGGTCGCACTCGGTGGGGACTTGGTAGTTTCTAGCGACTTTCCAGGCCACCTCGCCGGTTTGTTTGTCGAAGGCCGCGAGCCACGATTCGCCTTGATGCATCCGAGCCATGATGACATGCTTGCGAGTCAGAACTGGCGAGGTGCCGTGATCCCAGTACAGGGTGTCTTTGCCATAGGTCTTGACCAAGTTGGTCTGCCATAGGACCGTTCCGTCCAACCCCAGGGCAGCGAATGTGCCACTTTTAAAATAGACGAATAGCGATTTGCCGTCGGACACTGGCGATGCGTTGCAACCCGATCCATTGCGGTGCTTGCCCGCATCCTCTTGTTCAAAAAGAGTCCGCCATTGATGCTTTCCGTTCTGACCGATGCACAGGACCGAATCGACTCCATTCTCGGGTGCCGTCAGATAGATCTTCCCGCCAAAATGGATTGGAGTCGAGCAGCCTTTGCCAGGCAGGGGTGCTGACCATCGGAGTTGGTCCTTGGTCACTGCGTCGGGGAAGCCGGCGTTTGCGACAGCGCCGACGGCTCCGAAATCGTTCGGACCGCGCCAAGAGGTCCAGTCGGTTGGATCTTCGGCCCGGGCAGGAGCTAGAAAAGCCGATCCGAGGCAAAGCGCCGGGGCGCAGGTCCAGGCACGCAGAAGCTTGAGCAAAGATCGTTTCATGGGATCATCGATGTCCGGAAAGGGGGTGCGGAAACGTCCGACAGGTGTCCCATTCTAACGTTGGGCTTGGCCGCGTGCGAGCAGTTCGTGAGGGCCAATTCGTTAAGCGTCTGCCAACAGACCTTCGACCAGCGACTTGACCTTCGAGCCGATCAGATCGCGTACGGCTCGAAATTCCTCGGGGGACATATCCCTAGGGTCAGGGATTTTCCAGTCGATGCGTTCTTTGGCGAGCACCATCGGGCACTCGTCCCCGCATCCCATCGTCACGGCCACATCGACCTGGGTTCCGTTGAACGCATCGAGGCCTTTCGAGTGGTGTACACTCAGGTCGTAGCCAAGCTCGCTCATCGCTTCGATCGCTTTAGGGTTGACTCGACCGCTAGGTCGTGAGCCGGAACTATTCGCCTCGATAAGGTCCTGGCCATAGATTTTTGCAAAGGCTTCGGCCATCTGGCTTCGGTTTGAGTTTTCGACACAGACAAAGAGGACTCTCTTGAGGTTGGCCATACTAGCGATAGTGGGGTTAGGAAAGAGTGGTCAGGAAAAAGAAACGGTGGAATGGAATTAACAGCAGTCAGGTCCTGAGCAGGAGGACATGACATTCAGGTCGATGCGGCATTTGTCCGGTGCAAGGCACGCGGTATGTTTGTGGGTTAGGTCCAAGACTAGGCCGTTTGGCTCGGCATGGATCGTCCCGACGGGGTACTGGGAAACGATTCCTTGTTCGTACTCGATTTCCAGAGGGACATCCCGATGATCGAATAGACCGAGGCCCTTGTCGAGGATCTTCGATAACTTGGTGGTGTTCAATCGGTGTTCGGTATCGTTGGCGACCCAGACTTGAAGCACGCAGCTTGTGGCACTCCGTAGGGTTCCACCGCAATCGACAAAGCGTTTCTGCACATGCCCCACTTCGGTTACATGGAAGTGGGCCGGTACATGGCTGCCATCGGGGAGTCGAATGGCTACCGATTCATCGGGGTGGTTTTCAAGGAGTGCGAGCAGGTTTTGAAGGTTCATGGCACGTTCATTCTTTCATCGAGTGGGCCGACGGATTCGTCGGCAGAGGGTTGGAGCGCATAGAAAAGAGGAACGCTGGCGATCGCTCCGGCCAAAGGTGCAACGAGATAGATCCACACCGATTCCAAATGCATCGACACGAGCGCTGGGGCTAAGGATCGGGCTGGGTTCATAGAAGCCCCGGAAATCGGTCCTGCGAACATCGCTTCGAGTGCGATCAGAGCACCGACGGCGATTCCGGCCATGGCACCTTTCTCCTTCGAGCCGGTCGAGACACACAGGATCACGAGCATCAGGATCCAGGTCAGGATAAACTCCATGAGGAACGACTGCGCAGATCCGTTGGATGGCAGTGTCGCTCCGAGCGTTGGATGGCTTGGGAACATCAAGCGCAGCATCAAGCTCGCGAGCAACGCCCCGGCGCATTGACTGGCGATGTAAGGGACAACGAGGTGTCCTGGGAATTTTCGTGCGACCCAAAATCCGATGCTCACCGCGGGATTCAGATGGCAACCAGAGATATCCCCGAGGGCATAGATCAGGGCCAGGACGATCAATCCAAAGGTCATTGCGATCCCCGCATGTCCGATCGCTCCGTTGCTCACGTCGTTGATGACGATGGCACCGGTGCCGCAAAAGACCAGAGCGAAACAACCGAACGATTCGGCAAGCAATCGTCGCGCAGTATCGGAGAGCTTGAGTGGTTGGTTCAGCATGAGCTTTTCTCTTTGCAGGTTCGATCGACAGTGCGTTGATTGGACTCCCGCGAGGTGACCTCTTCCATCAGGCACAGTCCTTGGTCGAGCAGCGACCGGACACAAAGGTCGACCAATTGGTAATGGATGCTGTTGCCTTCTCGGCGTGAACGAAGGATCCCCAGATCCGAGAGGCGTTGGAGTTGGTTCGAGACGGCTTGGGGTTTCATCCCCAGGGAGTTTGCCAGGTCGCTGACGCACAGTTCGTCGGCTCGGACCAGAGCGTGGAGCAAGCGTAGGCGAGTGTCGTTGGCGAGAACTTTGAAAACCGCCGCGAGGCCACCGGCTTGGATTGGTGAGAGAAGAGGTCGGTCTTTGAGCGCGATCTGCTTGCAGCATTCGGAAGCGGCGCTGGAAGCTTTTACTGGGGCTTTTTGGTGTGGGCTTCGCAGCGCTGTGGTCGAAGCGTTTTTGTTCGTGTTGATGACGGGCCCCTTTCTGCGACGGTGTTGTGATGGGCTATTACACTATACCGTGTAATCGTGTTCGTCAAGCCGACGGGCATTTTGCTGTAACTTCGGAAAAAAGGACGGGAAGAGGTTGAAGGACGGGAAGAGGTTGAAACACAGAGGCACAGAGGGCACAGAGCAAAGCGGAGCGGAGAGCAAAGCGGAGCGTAGAGGGGAGAGAAGCGGAGCGCAGGGGATGAACGACTCAGCGCTTTGGACTAGCGACTCGGACTCTTTTCGAACGTATAGGATCGCATCGAATAAGCCGGAACGAGGACCTCTAATTCCAAAATCTCTTGGGAACTTATGGGTGTCGTTTGTGCCGGATCGTTCAGAGTCGTATCGTTCAGAGTCGTATCCTCCAGGGGGGAGTCTGCACGCGTTGGACGCACATCGGCACGTTCTCGCAGTCCAGTATAGTGCATCGGGACCTTGAGCCTCTCTCGCAGTTGGCCAGAGGTCGGATTGTAGACGACAAGCATTCCTTGGGTGGTCAATTGCGGATTGACGTGCAAGCACCAATCGAGTCCTGAGGCATCGGGACGCCGCCCATGGATCAGATCGCTCTCGAGGATGTTCCGGTGCTGTTTGTACCACCTTACCTGCTGCTTGACCATCTCTTTGACTCTGTCGGTATCGTAGAGTCGCGGTCCCCGATAGCATGCTTGCACTCCGAGTCCTAAGTTCGACTGGATCATGTTTCGATAATGGTCGATGTTCTTGTCGAGCGGTTCGATCGTCGCCGCCGGCCCCCCACCGTGATACTCCGTCAACGGGACAAACATCCAGCCCATGCTCGGGGTTTTCTGCCAAGTGCCATCGTAGATATTCTGGCGAGTATGGATAGTCTGCTGCTCCCGGGGCAACGACCAGTTGACCTCCCGATACCCCATCCCGGTTTTATTCGAACCGACCAAAAAATAATGATCGGGGACATTTAAAAACAATCCCTCTGCGCGGCACCAACGGTAAAACTCTGCGATCGTCTCCCACTGATTCCATCGCGAATCGTCGAGGCCTTGATGCCCAGGATGCAATTGGCTCTTGCACGGATCGCCGGGGTACGAGCCGTCGTGTTCCAGGAGAGTAAAACCGCTGTTGCGATGGAATTCATAGAGTCTTGCAAAGTACTCGTTTCCCCATGAGCTTTCCAAGCAAGGCGAGTTTCCGAAGGTGGGCTTTTGACCCTCGGGCATGACCACATCCTCGTTGACCGAGATCGATCGAGATGCCAGAAGGGAATAGCTTCCTATTTCGATATTCTTCGCCTTGGCTGCCGCTGCGAATTTCTGGGCTTTTTCCATCATCGCGCCGCTTTGGCTCTCGAGATTGAATCCGCTTCCAAAGCTCAAGATGAGCATCTCGAAGCCGACCTCATGGCACTGTTCGATCGCTCTGAGTACGGAGGCTTCGTCCGATGCGATCAAATGCATCATCAGCGGGTTTTCGGTTACCCATGGTGCGATGCAGCGAAAGAGTTTTCGGACGGCCAAGCCCGATCGTTCGCGATCGAAGGAATCCTGGACCAATACCCATCCTCGATAAGAACTCCAGCTTTGACCTGCAGGGATGATCTGAGCAGGTCCAAGATCCGGACCGATCTCAAGCAAGCAGGGAGTCTTCTTCTCGTAATTGACCTGGGTGTGATAATCCGGATCGGCGACCCAACGATACGATCTGCGATTGGCTCCTTGACTGGTCATCCCCCCAAAGGCCATTTCGGTTTCGATATGGAGGTTCGGTGGAGTCAGTCCGACGCTCAGCGCGTCGACCTCTGAGGTGTGCTCGACTGCAGCAAGTAAGTCGCTGCAATATCGATCGACGCGGACCGGGCTTGGGGTTGGATTTTCGATGGTGATCCATTTGCCGTAAGCAGGGAGTCCGTCGTAGAGTTCATAGTGCACATCGACGCGCAGAGGGCTTTGAGCGTCGTCTTTGACCAGTCCTTTGTCCCATTTGCTATAGACTCGGAAATCGTAGAAACCGCATTGAGACCGCTTCGGCGCAGCTGGGTCCTGCGTGGTAGCTTGCAAATTGTCCTTCGGGTTTCCGGATCGATCGGATTTACCGATCCGTACGGCAGTCGGATGGATGCCGTTCCAAGGGATCTGGAAGAGCTTGTGGTAGACGCGCTGGTCGGCTGGTCGCTGGGGATCGACCGACTCGCTCGGAGTGTTATCTACTGGTGAGTTCGACGGTTGTTTCAGTTGGGCCACATCCCAAATCATTTGGTCGTCTTGCCATCGAACTCTGAGCGCATAGCGACAGGTTCGCTCGATGCCATTGTCTTGTGCGGCGAACGGAGGGATTTTAGCAAGCGACTCGGCACCACGGTTTCGAAGCTCAAAGTGCCCGTGTTCGCCGCGATCTCCGGGTCTTAAGTTCACCTCGATCGCGCCGTCGGGGCAGACCAAGGCCAAGCCGGGGCCCCAGCTTGTGTCTTGATCATCGATCGGATCGATGACGACCTCGACGCAACCGGCATCCTCGGGCACGGGACGTTCGAGGAGCAAGGCGCGACCGACCTGACCGGACAGGATTAGGCCCCCGCGGGCGTTTTGGAACAGAGGTGTTTGAGAATCGCCGTTTCTGGTGTTCTCATCCGTGAGGACTTTCCAAGTCGACTTCGGGGTCTCGAACACGTCCTTGGTGAGCAACGAGCGTCCCTGGTCCGAAGGGACCTGGTGGCTCCAAAGTTTGCTTGGCCCTGCAAAGTGCAGCACCAGTTCGATACCTTTGGGCGGCCAAGCGGTATTGGGCGCATGGTGGCGGGTTTGCTTCCAAGCCATTCGAGGTAGGATCGAAGGTCGGATTTGGTAGCCTTGGTATTGGAACGCGTCCGGGTTGTTCTTCAGGGAAGGGATCCAAGACGGGTCCAAGAAGGCGTAGTTGGGTTGCCCTTGGAGTCCGCCGACGTCATAGCTCAGTCCGTCGAGCTCGACGGTTGCCTCGGGCTTAACGCCTCTCAGGATTGTCTCTCCGGTGATCAGATTCCGAAAGCCGATGCTCGCTGCGTTGGGGGCCAGCGCGATACGGCGTTCGATCAGTCCGTTGCTGAGGACAAGTTCCCGACCACTTGGCAACAGTTCGGCTTTTGCTTGATAAGGAGTTGGATCGACCAACCAATCTTGGGCCACAGCAAACGAAGAGCCCAGCCCGAAGGCGAAAAGGCACACCAGGCAACGCATCATGATGGAGATCTTGCTATTTGAATGTTCGAGCCGCTCGGCGCGGTGGACTGACATTCGTCGAGCGTCCGAGTATCTCTCTTAGTATACGCTGTTCCAATTCGGTGTCGTTCTCTTGTCGGATCCAGCCTAGAGTGATCGGTTGCCCAACGAGTCCGGGGCTTGCCCGAACGATCGTCCCATCGTGCCTAGCGATCGCGGAACCTTCGGAGGAATACTGAGAGCGGTCGACATCCTCGAGCTCTTTGATCACCTCGACTCCCACCGAAAAGCCCTGTTCGATCGGGATGGCTCGGACAAAGCAGGTTCGCCGGATGGTTTGCAGGGTGCTTTGGATACGCTGGAAACCGAAGGCGGTGTCTTTTCGCCATGGTTCGAGCAGAGTCGCACCGATTTCAGGATAGGTCTCCATGCGACCTTCGAGCCACTGCGTCGCATCGCGCGAGGCTCTCTGCTCGGACTTGATCCGAAAGTAGTCTTCGACGGTATCGACGATTTGATTCCAGAGAAACTCGCTGTCGTTGACCCCGACGGTGATCGGATTGGACAACTGCGTTTTTTTATCGAGCGGTATTGAAGGGATCAGGAATCGCGTCTGTTGCAGATACGAACAGCCACCGAGGCCGCTTCCGACGGCAAGTCCGGCGATGAGCCGCGAGCCAATCCAGGCACCGACCGACGCGCGCTTGAGGAAATTCCTTCGGTCCTGACACGTCACGAGCTAGGATCCTGCGAAGGTTTGGGCTTCGATACCCCTTGAGGATTCAAATCCTTAAGAGATTTCCCCAGCCGTTTTCGTGGGGTACGGCTCGACGTGGCGAGTCCATCGGCACCGGCCTGTCCGGCGTCGATCAGCCCTGCATCGATCGGCCCGGGGCCCATGGCTCCGGTTCCAATCGCTTTGGCGATGCTCGGATGAAAGCTCTCGTTGCTATCGACGGTCCCCAAGGCATCCAATGCGTCGCTGACGCCAAGCAAAACCGATTGCTTGACCCCTTGGCGAATCCATCCGAAAAATCCGTTGTTGGTCATAGTGTCAGCCACTCTCGAAGTTTGCGTGGAATCGGTTTCGTTTCGAACGGCGTTGCTCAATCTGCGAGCCTAAGGTTACCAAAGCTGGCCGACAAACCGCCAGTGCAGAATCCCGCAGATAATCCCGCAGATAATCCCCTAGGAAACCTATTGTGAACTACCCTGCGGCATTAAAAAAACGTCGACTGGTACCACCAATCCTTCCAGGTCCAACCCGGTGGGGGCATAAACGGAACGATGGTGTACCAAGGTTGATCGTCGAGTGAACGAGGTTTCACGGTCGCTGGATTCTTCGAGGGCTCGGGGTTCGCGAGCATGGGTGCAGGAGGGTTTAACGGGGAGGAATTAGGCTGAAAACAGGCTCGGTAGTCGCGTTGGATCGAATCGATCCAAGCGGAGGTTTCGGCCGTTTCATCCCCTGGAAGCCAGGACAGATTCGAATGCTCGAGCCGATCGCGGGCCAATTGAAAATCCTCTTTGGCCACTGCGGCCATGCTGAGGTTATGCCAAGCGGCACGATTCCATGGGTGCAAGTCGGCGGCCTCTTGCCATTCCCGTTCGGCCTGCTCCCATTGCCCAAGTCTTGCAAAGGCATTCCCTTTGCGTACGCGAGCCGAGCCAGGCATCATCCAAGGTAGATCGAGCGTCGCTTGAGTCGCCGTCGTCGTTGGGACGACCATTTCCCAAGACCTCCGAGCGCTTGCGGCGATGACTTTGGACTCTCCGGAACCTTGGTAAGCCAGATCGGGGTAGTCGAGTTGGGCTCGTTTGGGATCCATGTCGATGGTGTGTTGACCGATTCGACTCCCCGTACGAGCGTCGAACACCGTCCAGCGAACACTCATCGATTCATCAGGGGGTGGCTTTTTGAGAAAAGAAAAGAGTCTGCGTTGCTTAGGCACTTCTCTGGGTCCAAGATCGTGCTGGAGGATCTCCCCGCTGAGCACATACTGCGCACCGGCCCGTTTGGCCGCACCGTAGGCGGCCATTTCGCTAGGCTGTCCATCGTAGGAAACCAATTGAATCCCACTGATGTTCTCGAGTTGATCCGGATAGAGAACCGCCAGATGGGGCATCGTTTGAGGCCGGGTCGCGATCAAGCTTTTGTCGAGCTTCTCGGCGACTTGTTCAGGCCCTCCGACCGGAGCGACCGCCACGGAGACGGCCGAGCCGGTTGAAAGTCGGGGCGTTTTCCACACGTGCATCGGTGCGTTCATATGACAACCGGTCAGCAGAACCGATAGCATTCCAGAAAACAATAATCCAAAGCGAATCATAAGTTTGGCGATCCAAAACGTATCGTTGTGTCCAAGGAGTCCAAAACCCGCGTTCTCATGACGCAGCGAATCTCCAGATACGCCAAATGGCCCTAAAGTGTCAAGGAAGATTGGGAAAAGCATGAAAGACTGGGCAAACCGGGTAGGATCGAGCCGAAGGCCTTGGGCGATTTCTGGATTTTTCCGCTAAGAACCCCTCCGTCAAATCGTTAACACTTACGTAAATCCGTCTTTTTCACTCGCGTCGGCTCGTCGATCGCACCGGTCGATCTACACTGGAATTGGACCCGATGTCCAACCCTCATCGAACTCACTTCGAACCCACTTCGAACCCACTTTTCGAGCAGATATGCAACCTATCCTCATCCTTGTCTGTCTTTGCCTGCTGTTGCTTTCTTCTCTAACGGGCAATGCGCAAGCTCAGGGGGTACAAGCGCCCTCGGCCACCGAGCCGTTGGGATTTCTCGAGCGCTTTGCCCTGAGTGAACAGCGTTCGGAGACCCTCGAAGAGCTTATTCCCAACACTCCGGAATACTTTTTCTTCCAGGTCCTTAACGCCCAGAACGAAGGGCGAATTGCCCAAGCCAGAAGCCTGCTGGCTGAATGGATAGCGAAACACAAATCGAACGATTTGACGCGACGCATGGAGACTCGCCAAGCGTTGCTTGAGTATGCGTCGAACCCCAATGCTTCGATCGAGTACCTTCAACGTACCTTCGGAATCAACACCTCCCACCCAGCTCCGAGGAAAAACGAAGCTGCCGAATTGCCGACCAAGCTCGATGCGAATCTGATCGATTGGAAGACGATTGTCCGGGATACGGTCAAGCAATCCGGGATCGACACGATCGAGGACAGTATCCTGGCCGACGTGCTTGCCGATGTCCCGAACATCGATGAGCTTCGCAAGTGGTTTGCTCGCTCGCACCGGATCGACTCCCCGAAACTTATCGAGCGGCTCGTCGAAGAACTCACGACGATCCATTCGCGAGGATTTGGTTGGGCACCGATCCACCGCGAATTGACATTGCCCCAACTCGAGGAACTCCAAAAGCAAATACCAACGCTTAACCAAAACGCCAATTACGTCCTAGAGCGACTCCGACACTTGCTCCCTACGGATGATGAATCGCTCCAAGACACCGCAGTTCGAAAAAGGCAGCTTGAACAAGCCGAAGCGTATACCGTCTCGCTCCCGGAAGTTCACAATAGCTTGATCGCCGCAGTCCTCTACCAACGCTTGGTTTTCGACTTGGAACAAGGCACACCCGACCGCGATCGTTTCAAGCGTTACCTGCGATTGCCCAACTCGCGACCGATCTGTTCGGTAGAGTTTCGCAATGCGATGCGGGAGAAGCCTCTTGTCGATATCCAGGCTGCGTTTCCTTTCCCACCCATCAATCGACCTATCGGCAACGACATGCCCCTGATCGAAAAGTACCTCGATCTGTTCTTTCAGACCGATGCGAGCATCGACGAGTTTGCAAACGTGCTCGAACGGGGATACCTGCAGCGATTCTTCGCAACGACGAAAATCCTTCACGGGCTGGGCGATCCCAAAACGTATTATGCGCAGCTCTCTGCCCAAGCCCAGAAGGAACTTGCCGAACGCATCGAAGTCCAATTTGCTCCAAACAACCCAACGATCTTTAAAACCGATGAACGCGTCCGCTTGACCTTCGATCTGAAAAACACTCCCGAGCTTTTCGTCCGGATCTATCGGATCAATGCGAGGAACGTACTCAGCAAGCAGCAATCGGCCGTCTCGACGGCATTGGACCTCGACGGGGTTGTGCCCAACGTCGAACGCAAACTGGTCTATGGGCAGAAGAGCGACCGACGCCATCGCGAATCGATCGAACTGCCGGAACTCGACGGCCAGGGTGTTTGGATCGTCGAGGTCCTCGCCGGGGGGCAACGCAGCCGAGCCTTGGTCCAGAAAGGCCAGCTCTCGGCGATCTTGGCAATCAGCGATGCGGGTCAATTGGTACGGATCGTCAACGCCGA
The DNA here is from genome assembly GCA_003671195.1 of Planctomycetota bacterium. Taxonomy (GTDB): domain Bacteria; phylum Planctomycetota; class Planctomycetia; order Pirellulales; family Pirellulaceae; genus JBKCUI01. The sequence continues at coordinate 15,074 of QWPJ01000152.1, read as the reverse complement.
GGGCGAGCAAGTGCCGACGGCCCGCGTCCAAATCGGTGAACGCGAGTTTGAGCCCGACAAGAGCGGGTGGATTTTGATTCCGTTTGAACAGTCGACTCAACTCAAGAATATGCTGCTGGTCGACGGGAGCTTTGCCGTCCTTGAACCGTTCAACCACCTCGGGGAAGCTTACGAGCTGCGAGCCGATTTTCTCGTCGATCCTCAATCCATGCTCGGGGGCAATCGGTCTGCCGTGGTGGTTCGAGCGCAGTTGCTGACCCATAACCAACCAATCCCACTTGCCAATCTCACAGAAATCGAATTGCGAGCGACCAGCAAGGATCAGAGCGGCGTACCGAGCACCCAGGTTTTTACGAATCTTAAGCTTGACGAAAAAGAAGAACTGACTCAGGAGTTCAGTGTCCCACCGAGGCTCGCCGAAATCGAGTGGAGCCTGCATGCGAAGATCAAGCAGATGCGCACCGATACCCTGCAATCGCTCGTTGCAACCCACAAGACGGATGTCAACGACTATGGGGATCGTTTGCGCAGCCTATGGGTTTATGATTCGTATTTGAATCGGACCTCAGAGGGTTTTAAGGTCGAACTGCGAGGCCGAAACGGGGAACCTCTTGCACGCGCAGCGGCGCAACTGGAATTCAAACTCTACGGGGTGAGCCCAACGCGCTCGTTGCGATTGGCCAGCGATGCCCAAGGCCAGATCGATCTTGGAAATCTCGCAGGAGTGGAACGTTTTTGGATCCGTGGAGCGGAATTTCCTAAACGCGAATATTCGATCCATCGCCATGAATTCGATTGGCCACAGTCGGTCCACGCTCCGGTCGGCGAAACGGTCAGTTTCGTAGGTCCGATCGTGGCCGAACAACAGCCGAGCCAAAGGGTGGGTATCGAGGCGCTCGGGCGTCAGGTAAGGCGTTTTTCTCTTTTCGAACAGCGCTCGGGCGTTGTGGTCAGCGATCGGACCGAGAAAATCAAACTCCTCTCGGGTACCATGGAAATTTCCGGACTCGACCCAGGATGCTATCGCTTGGTGGATCACCAAGCTGGAACGCAATGCGAAATTCAAATCACCGCTGGCGAGCGACGCGATGGATGGATCGTCGGCAAGCACCGAACGCTCTCGAGGACGCCGACCGAGGCGCTAGCGATTCAAGAGATTGCGATCGTCGATGGAAAACTCCGAGTCGACCTTAAGGGTTCCGACCCGACGACAAGACTTATGGTCGTCGCATCGCCTTATGCACACGCTGAGTCCAGCGGCTGGTTGCGGAGAACCCAAAGAAATTTTGCCCCGGTGCTCAAGCGGGAGCGAGTTCCGAGTTTTTACATCGACTCGATGAAGCTCGACGAAGAGTACCAGTATGTGTTGGCAAGGCAGCAATCCGAGCCGATGCTCGGGAGCATGCTCGCTCATCCGAGCATTCTGCTGAATCCCTGGGAACTTGACGCCACGCAGAACGAGAATCAGTTTGCCAAGGATGGAGATGCTATTGCGCAGAAGCAAGCCGATCCGAGGGCCGCCTCGGCGGCTCCTGCTCCGACGGATTCGTCAGGGCTTCAGCCCGCCGCAGGCAACTCCCGCGATTACGAGTTCCTCGCGCAGGGAACTCGGATTCTTGCAAATGTTCCCACGGATGGACAAGGCAGGGTCGAATTCGATGCGCAGATTTTCGATGGCACCAGTGGACTTGCGATCGTCGCTATCAGCCGCGATGCGACCGCTCAAGCTTGTATCGCCCTGCCTTGGAACGGACCTCGAAGACTCGCAGACCGAAGATTGCAGCAATCCTTTGAGCTTGACAAGCATTTCATCCAAAAGAAATCCGTCCGGACCATCATGGCCGACCAAATCGCTGACTTAGGGGATGTAGGGGTAACGCAAGTTCGGGCGTACAACTCGATCAGCGAGCTATTTCCGATGATGCGTTCGATCCTGATGGATCAGGAGGATTTCAATCGATTCGATTGCCTCGAGACTTGGAGCAAACTCAGCGATGCCGAGAAACAAGCCAAATACAACGAGTTGGCTTGTCACGAACTCCATCTGTTTTTGCTCAAGCATGATCCAGAGTTCATGCAACGTGTCGTCATCCCTCATTTCATGAACAAGTCCCCGCGTCAACTCGTCGACGATTGGGTCCTTGGTCAGAACCTCGATGCTTATCTGGCTCCTTGGCGATACGAGCAGCTCAATACGGTGGAGCGAATTCTATTGGCTAAGCGATTCCCTGAGAAGCAATCGGGTTTGATTCGCCTTATGGGGGACCATCTCAAGAGCGAGAATCGTCTTTTTGATTTGGAAGCATTGCTGTTTTCCCAGGCGCTTGACATCGGTTCGCTCGCGGCTCAGGGCGCCGATGGTTTGAATATCACCGATGCGACCCGATCGCTCGAACTAGAACGATTGTCTGGGTCTGGGGACCTCAAGCCGGGTGCATCGTCCGAAGAACTATCCCGCTTGTCACAGGCCACGAATGGGATGGGACCCGGCGGTATGGGCGGCGGCATGGGCGGCATGGGCGGCATGGGGAGTCCTTCAGGTCGCGCGCTCAGCGAGGGCAAGCAATGGAATCTTTCTCTCAAGAGTCGAAGCGATGCGTCTGGTAGAGACAAATCGACTGCTGACCGATTCGGCATGGCGCGAGATGAGAAATCTCTCAGCGAATCGAACATGCCTAACGACGGACCGGCACTCGGAATAGATTTTGCGAAAGAATCCGTCCCTGAATCCCTCTCTGAATTTGATTCGAATTCTGAGGATTTCTTTCGATATTCCAAGCGTGAACTAGGACGTTCGGCAGGCAAAAAGCTACAGCTTTATGAGCCCTTGGGGCCGACTCGCAAATGGGCTGAATCGCAGTTCGATCGCGTCGAGCTAGCAGAGCAGAAACCTGGACTGGTGATCCCGAGTTTCTTCTGGATCGATGTGCTTAGAAACTCTGGGGACTCGCTCTCGGAGCACTTGCACTTGACGGCTCGAAACAGCAATGAGGCCCTGATGGCGCTGGCCTTTGTCGATCTACCTTTGGATGCCAAGCCAGGTTCGCTCAGCATTGAAAATGGCCGTTGGATTTACAAGAGCGCCGGGAAAAGCCTCGTCTACACCCAGGGCATCGTCGCGATCCCACAAGAGGAGGTCCAAGCCGATCCCAAGCAGGAAAAAACGCAAGAAGCGAAGGTATTGCTCAGCGAAAATATGTACTTAGCCAGCGCCGATCAGAAAGGCAAGCCGGTCGATCGTCAGGAGTTGGTCATCGGAGTCCCCTACCGCAATCGAGTCGTAGTGACCAACCCGTCGGGAGATCAGGTGATGCTTCAGATTTTGATGCAGGTTCCACAAGGTTCGATTCCCTTGGAATCTGGTCGCAACGTTGTGGTCAGAGAGTTTTTCTTGGAGCCGTTCTCCACGATTGAGACATCCCACGTATTCTACTTTCCCTCAGCCGGTCAATTCCAGCATTACGGAGCTCGTGCCTCGAGCGAGGGTAAGTACCTTGCCCACGCCGCATCGAGTCCGCTTCGGGTGCTCGAAGCACCGCTGAACATCGATGACAGTTCCTGGGAATACCTAGCCGATTGGGGTAGTAACGACCAAGTTCTCGCAGCGCTCGATAAGGTCAACATCCAGGAAATCGATGTCGATCGGATCGCTTGGCGGATGCAAGATGGAGCGTTTTGGAAGCAAGTCCTCAACAAACTCGATGCGATCGGGATCTATAAGCCAACTCTCTGGGCTTATAGCTTGCAGCATCGCGATGAGAGACGCTTACGAGAGTTTTTCGAATCCGACGAACGGATTGTTGGTCATGCGTTTCCGTATTTTGATCATCCGTTGATGCATGTCGATCAAGAATCGAGGCTCGGTTACGAGCATCTGGATTTCCGCCCGATTGTTGTCGCCAGGACCCATCGTTTAGGTCGCGAATGGAAGATCCTTAACGACGGGCTCGCAGGCCAATATCAGGAATTGGTCAACCATCTGGCGTATCAACCCAAAATACTTCCGCGTCAGCGTTTGTCGTTGACTTACTACCAACTGATCCAAAACCGAACGCAAGAGGCCCTTGCGAACTTCAAAAAGACCAATCGAGCCGACTTGGTCGGAGACTCCAAGACGAGCGAAGCTCAGATGCAGTACGACTACTTCGACGCCTACTTTGCCATGCGGACAGGGCAATACGATCGAGCCGAAGCCATCGCCAAGAAATACGAGGCTTATCCGGTTCCTCGATGGAATGAGTGGTTCAAGACGGTGGGGGATCAGATCCGTGAGCGTCAGGCGTTGCAAAACGGAACGCTTGCCGTAGGAACCGATCCGTCTGGCCCCGAGGCCGATCCGTCGTTTGAAAATGCAGCGATGCGTGAATTGCAAGGTGGCCGTGAGACGGCGCTCGACCAAGGGGCTTCGATCCTCCCCGGATTGGAGCTTGTACAAAAAGACGGACAGCTTTGGATATCGCATCGCAACATCGAGCAGGTCCAGATTCACTATTACTTTGTGGATGTCGAGCTGACGTTTAGCCGCAATCCGTTTCAGGGCCGCAAGGAGTCTAGGTTGTCGGTAATCGAACCGAACCTCAAGAGAACACTTGAGCTTGAGCCCAAAGCAACTTGGGAGCGAATCGAGTGGAAAGTGCCCGAGGAGCTCAAGAATCGGAACATGATTCTCGAGGTCGTCTCAGGGGGCATCGTGCGCAGTGTCCCGCTGTATTCGAATTCCCTCAACGTCAATCTGTCGGTTCCACTCGGTCGCTTGCAGGTTCTCAGTTCGGACAACAAGAAGCCCATCGAGGGGGCTTATGTGAAGGTCTATGCAAGGCACAGCGACGGGAGTGTGCGTTTCTATAAGGACGCTTACACCGACCTGCGCGGGATGATGGACTATGCCTCGTTAAGCACGCAGGATTGGTCGACGGTCACGAAATACTCGATCTTGGTACTGCATCCGGAGTACGGGGTGTGGATCCAGGAGTGCGAGCCGCCAACGCGCTAGCGCTCGTTATTCGATGTTCGTGCATCGCATCGGATTTCGTTGTACTCGTGCTCGCTGGCTGTTTGAACTGCGGCGCTGCCGAACGTTGATCGAGGCGGTTTAGTGGAAATTGCAGACCTATGGGCCGGATTGCTATACTAGATCGAATCGAGTACGAGTACGAGTACCGCGATGCTGAGTACGAGTACGGGAAGAAGCAAGAACAAAGCATTGGACCGAAGTGCTCGATCGAGCGTTTTTGACTTGTGTAAAGTCTCCTCCTCGCACTCGGTCAGTGGGGTTCTTTCGTGCATCGCATCGGATTTCGTCGTGCTCGTGCTCGTACTCGTACTCAGTGCAACGGTACTCGTACTCGTACTCGCTGGCTGTTTGACCTGCGGCGAAGCCGATCGTTGATCGAGGCGGTTTGGGTGAACTTGGGGACCAATTGGCCGGATTGCTATTCGGGGACGACCCAGAGTTCCGCTTTTTCGCTGTCGTAGCGGTAGACCATCCCGGTTGGGAGTTTGGGTAGCGGGATGCGATTGAACTCTACGATATCGCGCATGAATTCGTCGTGGTTGCGAGGGTTGCGACCTTTCTCAGCCATGTACAAATTCATGGCTTGGGGGACTTGGATTTCGAAGACGATTTTTTCTTTGGTGCGAAAATACGCCGCTGCCGGACCCGAGATGATCGTCGCGGGGTTGTTCTCCGAGCCACCGTCGAGCGATCGGCCTTTGGAGCCTACTCCAACGCCTGCCTTTTGGGCGACCCGGGGAGGTTCTGCGGCAGCCGCCGCATCGGCTTGTGCCTGTTTCTGGGCTGCTAGGTCTTTTTGAACCTCTTGCTCTGGCTTGCACCCGAACTGGGAGCTAAGAACGACTCCGGCGAGCACCAGCGTTTTCAAGGCAAGGGGTTTGCGCACAAGGGAATGGATCGGGGCTGTTCGCATCGGACGAGTTCCTGTTGATTTTGTTTACTGGGTCGTTTACTTCTGGGTCGTTTACTTGTTGCCACCGATGCGACCGAATTCGCCCGCATCGAGGTTGGCTGGTGCATCGAATTGTTTTTGTTTGCTGTCGGTCTTCGGGTCGTAACGCCAACGAGCCGATCCGCGAAGGTGTTCGGGAACCAGCCAGGGAATATATCGAGCGATGGTTGGACCGGCGTTGCCGATATCCTTGCCAAAGCCATACCAAAGAATCCCGATCGCGATGGGGATCGAGGTCAATCCACCGAGGACAGGCGGCAAGAGTCGTCGGAGGATCGAGGGGGCAGGGGGTTTGGTCCGCGCTTGGGTAGGCTCCGGGGTCCAGCCGCGGGGTTTGTCCGAAGCTTTCGGCTCGGTGACCGCTCCGAGGGGTTCTTGGGGGTGTTCTTCTGACATCGCTTTATTGGGTTTCGGGGGTGCCAAGCCGTCGTGCACATTGCCGAGGGCCACCGGAATCGGGAGTTAGTATAACCCGATTTCTCTCCCCTCGCACCGATTCGGCTCTAGGCGTCCGGTTATACTTGAAACTTAAGCGTTGACCGGTGCGAGTGTTGATGCGAGTGTTGACCAGTGCGATAGTAAACGAGGGGGGACAAGCCCAATGGCTGGAGTGAGCAATGTATTAGGGACGGATTTGCAGCCGTGTTCTTTCGATCCGATGACAGGTTTTTTTCGGGACGGTTGTTGCCGCACAGGAGTTGACGACCACGGAATGCACTTGGTTTGCGCTCGAATGACCGAGGACTTTTTGAAGTTCTCTCGCAGTCGAGGTAACGATTTATCCACTCCTGTCCCTCAGTATGAGTTTCCGGGGCTCAAACCCGGTGACCAATGGTGCTTGTGCGTGCTTCGGTGGAAAGAAGCTCTCGAAGCAGGGATGGCCCCGGAGGTGGTTCTCGAAGCGACCCACATTTCCACTCTGGAATTTGTGGACTTGGAAGATCTCCAAGCCCATCGCGCAATCTAGTTTGCAATCCGGTTCGCAATCCGGTTTTCGCAGGTATGCTCCGGGGCATCGTTGAGCTAGGATTCAGGGCTGACTTCGATCCGCCACTGACTTGCTAAGGTTCAACGACGATGTCCAAAACGCAGCAGCCGGTCGCATGGCACAATCAGGAATTACCGGTTTTGCTCGCGGACTTCGAGACCAAGCCGCAGGGGCTCGAGCAAGACGACGCGGCGGCTCGATTGCTTCGCTATGGACCGAATCGTTTGCCCGAGCGTCCACCGCGCCCTTGGTGGAATATCCTGCTGAGTCAATTTCGCAGTCCACTGATCTTCATTTTGGTGCTGGCCGCTGGGGTCTCCCTTTTGATCGGCGACATCAAGGATGCGGGCTTCATCGTATTGGTTCTGGCAATCAATGCCACGATCGGTTGTTATCAAGAATGGAGAGCCGAACAGAGTTGCCACGCATTGCGCAAGTTCCTTCAGATACGCAGTGCGGTGCTACGCGATGGGGAAGTCGTCGAGATCAATGCCCAAGAGATTGTTCCTGGGGACGTTGTTTGGCTCGAGTCGGGCAATCGGGTTCCTGCCGACGTTCGACTCATGAGTGCAACGGGATTGGAAATCGATGAATCGCTTCTGACCGGTGAATCGCTAGCGGTGCTTAAGGATGCACAATGGACAAGTCAGGAAGCGGTTCCCTTGGCGGACCGTCGCAACATGGCTTATGCCGGCTCGATTGTCACTCGTGGAAGGGCCAAAGGTCTAGTCGTTGCTACGGGAACGAAAACCAGCATCGGGGAACTCGCATTGGATGTGCTTGGAAGCATTGAGGGCAAGGCACCTTTGTTGGTACGGATGGAATCGTTCACTCGGTTCATCGCTCTGGCGATTTTGATCGCTATTGCAGTGCTTGGGTTCATCGGAGTTTGGTTTGGTAACTACACGGTCAGCGAGATGTTTCTCTTTGCCGTGGCGCTTGCTGTCTCGGCGATTCCTGAAGGTCTACCTGTTGCGATGACCATCGCGCTTGCCGTCGCGACGAGCCGCATGGCTCGACGAGGGGTGATCGTCCGTCGCTTGACGGCCGTCGAAGGCTTGGGGAGTTGTACGTTGATTGCGGTCGACAAGACCGGGACACTTACGTGCAACGAATTGATGGTCGGTGAGATTTACTTGCCCGACGGTAAGCGTATGGAGGTCACAGGCCAAGGCTACAAGCCGGTAGGTCAGGTGCTCCTGGGGGGCGATGCGGTTGAGTCCGGGAGCAGCGAATCGCTCGATCGGCTTGTTCGAACTGGGTTGCTGTGCAACGAATCGGATTTGCATCATCGGAATGGATCCTGGGTTTGGCGGGGCGACGCGGTGGACATTGCGATCCTGAGTCTTGGGATCAAGATCGGTTCGACGCGGGAACGTTTAAGCAGTGAGTATCCGCAGGTCAATCAGATCCCGTTTGAGCCTGAGCATCGTTTCGCGGCCACATTCCACAGCGCATCGGATCAAACGCTGGTTTGTGTGAAGGGAAGTCCCGAGCGAGTGCTGGGTATGTGCACAGTCCAGGATGGATCCGAGAGTCCAGAACCCTATGAGCAGGAGGCCAACTCGATGGCCGAGCGAGGGTTTCGAGTGCTGGCCTTGGCACAAGGAATCGCATCGTCTGAGGTCGCACCATCGGATTCTCCAGAGCTTCCGCCTAATTTGGAATTCCTGGGACTCATCGGCATGCTCGACCCCCTGCGACCGGGGATACGCGAGACGATCCGCAAGTGCCAGGAGGCTGGGGTTCAAGTGGTGATGGTCACCGGAGACCATCGCTCGACGGCCACGAGCATTGCGAAGCAAATCGGGTTGGTCGAGGGTGAGAATCAGGTGATCACAGGCCAGGAGCTCATCGATGAGCCTTCCTCGATTTTGTCGGAGGAAATCGATCGATTTCGAGTTTTTGCAAGAGTGACACCTCGACAGAAGCTCGAGTACGTCCAGGCCGCTCGCCGGGCGGGTCATTTCGTAGCCGTCACGGGTGATGGAGTCAACGACGCGCCGGCCTTGCGGGCAGCGAACATCGGTGTGGCGATGGGTAGAAGCGGGACCGACGTGGCCCGCGAGGCGTCCTCGCTGGTGCTCAGCGACGACAATTTCGCCACGCTCGTCGGAGGGATAGAGGAAGGCCGGGTGGCTTACGATAATATTCGCAAAGTGATTTATCTCGCCATATCGACTGGGGGAGCGGAGGTCATTTTAATGGCCCTTGCTATCAGTACCGGGCTGCCTTATTTGCCCCTCTTACCAGTTCAACTGCTCTGGCTCAATTTGGTGACCAATGGGATCCAGGATATCGCGTTGGCTTTCGAAGCCAACGAAGGAGATGTGTTGGATCGCAAGCCTAGGGATCCACAGGAGCCTATCTTTGATCGGGTGATGATCGAACGGACCGTGATTGCAGCATTGACGATGGGATTGGTGTCCTACTGGACCTTCGTATTTCTCCTGCCGGCAGATCCAACGCAAAACGATGTTGCTATGGCCAGGAATAGTTTGTTGTTGCTCTTGGTGCTGTTTCAGAATATCCATCTTGGGAACTGCCGATCGGAGACCAAGTCGGCGTTCTGGCTATCGCCATTTCGCAGTCCGATCCTGTTGGCAGGAACGATTTCGGCATTGGCCATCCATGTCGTGGCAATGTACTTACCGCTTGGGCAATCCGTTCTGCATACGGCTCCCGTAAGCTTCGAGCGTTGGGGGGTGTTGCTCCTGCTTTCGCTTTCGATCCTGCCAGCCAGCGAGTTGCATAAATGGTGGATGTTTACCAGGCGTGGTCGTCGGTGAGGGTTTCGACGATCCAACGGTCGGCCCATCGCTCGAACGCCCCTGGCGAGTCCCCTTTTCGTAGGTATCCAACATGGCCACCCCGATCGGTGATAATCAACTCGGTCGTCGGCGAATAATTTGCATTCGGAAACAGACTATAAGGAACGATCGGGTCATGCCGATCGACGAGGATCTTGACCGGTGCCTTGATGCGATTGAGCCAGTTCATTGAGGATCCCGTCGAGTAGTAGTCTTGCGAATCTTTGAATCCAGCCAACGGTGCGGTGACCGAGTCGTCGAAACGTCGCAAGGATCCGTAGTCGGCCTGCGCCAGGAGTTTCTTCCACTCCGGCCAGTGCTCGCCTCGGGCTTGGGCTTGTTTGCGTAAGGCTCTCAAGAAATAACTCGCATAGAGTCGGTTGATCCCTTTTTCGACGTTTCGACACGACGCATCCAGATCGATCGGGGGAGCAAGGGCGATGGCGCGATGGATTTTCACTCGGCCCGGCTTCCAGTCTCCTAGCATTCTCAGCAGGATGTTGCCACCGAGCGAGACCCCTGCTAAGTTCCAATCGGAGATTCCAAGCGATTGGCTCAAATGCTCCAAGCAGTTTCGGATCGAGTCGAAACAAGCTCCGTGCGGAGGCATAGGGGTCTCGAGGTACGATTGGCCCGCTCCGGGTAAATCGGCTCGGAATACCCGGTATCCTTTGCGAACCAATCCTGCGGCGATGTTGGTCATATAAGTCCCTGCGTGCGACGAGCCCAATCCGTGCAGGAGCAAGACGGCGGGTCGATCGCTGGGCTGCTCTGGGGAATTCTCATGGACCAGCATGTGACCGAGCGATTCGTCGAGTGGACAGCGATGGGCGATCCGAGGTGGCAGGTCTACAATCGGACGATAGAATCCCGTAATCACCGTTTGCAAGTGACCGCTTCGCAAGTACCAGGGTGGTCGAAACATTGAATCGCTTATGAATTTATGGTTGGGGACCTGCATCGATGAACATGCTTTGCGTTGGTACGTTGGCGATCGACTCGGTAGAAACCCCTGCTGGCAATCGAGAACGGGTCCTCGGTGGCAGCGCCAGCTACTTTGCTTATGCGGCTGGTTTCTACACGCCTGTGCGGCTCATAGGACGCACCGGAAATGACTGGCCTGAGGATTATACCCGAAGTTTCCAGAATCACCGAGTCGACTGGCGCGGAGTAACCAGCGATTCGCAAGCTAAATCGTACTTCTGGCGCGGTCGCTACTTGCAGGATTATCAAGATCGCCAGACGCTCGAGATCCAAATGCACGGATTCGACCGATATCGGCCCAGCGTACCTGACTTTTATGCCGATTCGGAGATCGTGTTCTTAGCCGCTGCTATCCCTACCGTTCAACACCAAGTCCTCGAGCAGTGCACGAGGGCTAAATTGGTGTTTGCCGATACGGTGGATATGTGGATCGATACGACGCGTTCGGAATTGCTTGAACTGCTTGCGAAAATCGATGGGCTATTTATCAACGACATCGAGGCCAAACAACTCACGGGCAAGTCGAATTACGTCCAAGCGGCTCGGAGCATCCAGGCGATGGGGCCACGTTGGGTGATTCTCAAGAAAGGCGAGCATGGCTGTTTTGTGCTCGGACCCGATCTGATGCTGGCCATACCGGCTTACCCAAGCGATCGTTTGATCGATCCGACCGGAGCCGGAGATAGTTTCGCCGGCGGCTTATTGGGACACCTTTGCGAGAATATGGATTCAGAGGTTCTCGGCGAGCGATCCGCAGTTGCGATCGATCGCCGGGTCTTTGTCCAAGCCGTCAAGCACGGGACAGCGGTCGCAAGCTACACCATCGAATCCTTCAGCATCGAGCGCTTGCAGCAGATCAATCGCGAGGACATCGAGAAACGCGTCGCACAGATCGACTCGCTGATGGGTCATTGCGGGTGATCGTATTTCACGTCCTGATTACTTCGTACTCGTACTCAGTGAAACGGTACTCGTACTCGTACTCGAAAGGGCGCAGGTCACAGAGCGAATCTTTGACCACGAACGACTCGATGTCTATCGACCTGCGATCGAGTACGAGTACCGCGATGCTGAGTACGAGTACCGCGATGCTGAGTACGAGTACGGGAAAACGCAAGAACAAAGCATTGGACCAACGGGCTCGATCGAGCGTTTTTTGACTTGTGTGGCGATAACTCCTCTTACTCGGTTCTTAAGGGTGATCGATCACGAAGGTTACAGGCCCATCGTTGACCAAGGCGACTTGCATGTCGGCTTGAAAAATCCCGCGTTCGACGCGCACTCCCATCGAAGCGACCTGATTGCAAAAAAGCTCGTAGAGTTTCCGAGCCTCTTCGGGCACCGCGGCTCGATCGAAACTGGGCCTGCGTCCTTTTCGGCAGTCGCCGGCCAAGGTGAACTGAGAGACGATGAGGACTTGACCTGCGAGGTCCAAGACCGAGCGGTTCATCTTGCCATGATCGTCGGCAAAGGCTCGCAGGTTAACGGTCTTTTCGGCAAGCCACTGGACCGATTCGACCGTATCGCCTTGCTCGACTCCTAGGAGCACGAGCCAACCTCGTTCGATTTGGCCAACGACGACTTGGTCGACACGGACATTCGCGTTCAAGACCCGTTGCAGCACTGCGCGCATGCGACCTAGGCTGCCTTGGTCTGTAGCACAGGCATGGCGGTGTTCGGTACAGGGACTTTCACCAGGGGTTCGCCTGGGGATCTTGCGACGAAGATGGTCGATTGAACGTGGCACAATCGGGGCAACCATTGCGCGATCGCTTGGCCATTGGCATCCCCATTCTCCCAGAACCCGTCGATGATGACCAAGTCGCTTGGGAGCACACTGTGAGCGACTCGAGCTACCGAGCCGGCCGGCTCACCTGGGATCAAGTGGGCTTTGACCCCGTGTTCTGAGAGAATACGGTGAGCGGCTTTGAGGCTCAACAATGGCTGCCCGGCGTTGGCGGATTGGTGGTTCGATTCGAATGGATCGATGGCAGTGTATCGGATGGGCTTGGGCTCCGAAGCCTTTGCGTTGATAGCTAGCAATTGAGCGATACGTTGACCGGATCCCATGCCGATTTCCAGGATGGAGGTCAGTGGGTTATCCAGGACGTGTAGGAAGAGTGCTCGCTGCGAGACTGGCTTGGAGAGGTATTTCCAGTAAAGACGTTCGAGCCAAGAGAGTTGAGCCATGGGGGTCGTTCCCGAGAGAGCCAAAAGGGTGAGCCGAGTCGATTTTGTGTAATTTCCCATCGGCACCCGAGCGCTCGGCGAACCAAAAAAAGTGTTTCAACCCAACTATTTTAACAGTCGTTAAAGATTTGCCGAATGTCGATCATGCGACAGAAAGAGGCACCCGAGGTTCCTTGATTTGTCGCCGGGTGCATCGGATGATTGGGTACTGATTGCTTGAACCGAAAGAAGAAGATTTGAAATGACTGGTCATATCGACCCGAACAGCCCGTTGATTCCTGCTCAAGAGATGGTTTTGCCGACATTGCAAGGCGATGGGAAGCGGCGTTGGATCAATCCAGCCCTTTCGACGGGCAAGTACTGGAAGCGTCGTAGGCTTTTGGCTTATGGTTTGATCGCTTTTTTCGTGACCCTGCCGCATCTGAGGTATGCGGGTAAGCCGCTGGTTCTTTTGGATATTGTATCTAGGGAATTCACGTTCTTTGGACACACGTTTTATCCGACCGACTCGGGTCTGTTGCTTTTGTTGATGCTAACGGTTTTCTTTTCGATCATGTTTCTTACGGCCGTAGGTGGTCGACTGTGGTGTGGTTGGGGATGTCCGCAGACGGTGTACCTTGAGTTTCTCTTTCGGCCCATCGATCGGTTGTTCTCTGGGACGATTGGCAAGGGAGGCAAGCCTCGCGGAACGCTCAATGCTGCGCTTCGGGTTGGGCGGTTTGTCGTCTACTTGGCCTGTTGCATGTTTCTGGCCCATACCTTTTTGAGCTACTTTGTCGGTACTGATCGACTGGCTCAGTGGATGCGATTATCGCCCTGGCAGCATCCGAGTGCTTTTGGTGTGATGGCAGGCGCAACGATTGGGTTGATGTACAACTTCATGTTTTTCCGAGAGCAACTCTGCATGGTGGCTTGTCCCTACGGGCGGTTCCAGTCGGTCATGCTCGATCGCAAGAGTTTGATTGTGACTTACGACATCCATCGTGGAGAGCCCAGGCATAAAGGAAAAGCGACTGGGCCGAGCGCCGGGGACTGCATCGATTGCGGACACTGCACGGCGGTTTGTCCTACGGGAATCGACATTCGCAACGGTTTACAGATGGAGTGTATTCATTGTACGCAGTGCATCGACGCTTGCGACGCGATCATGCATCGGATTGACAAGCCTGCAGGTTTGATCCGGTATAGCAGCCAAGACGCTTTGGAGGGCAAGAAGCATTCTTGGGTGCGTCCACGAACGCTGATTTATCCGCTTTTGGTTCTTGTTACCAGCACGCTGTTTTTGGCCTTGCTTACCACCAAATTCGCGTTCGACGCCCGGGTCTTATCGAGTCCTGGAGCACCTTATGCGATCAACAGTGCGCGGATGTTGCAGAACAATTTCCGTGTCCGATTGCGGAACCGCACGGATAAAACCGAAACCTACGCGATCCGAATGCTTGGGCCTGCAAGTGCGTCGGTCCAGTGGAGCGACGAGGCGCCGACGCTAAAGCCCAACGAATCGAAACTTGTTCCGATCATGATCACCGCACCGGTCGGCATGACGGCTGCGAATCACGGAAAGATCGAAGCGGAAGTTCAGATCACCGACCAGACGGGCAACGAGCGTAAGATCAGCGTCATGCTTTTGGGGCCGGGCTGAACCTCAGGAATCTATTAAGACCGGGTGCGAGACACGGAAGCAGGGAATGTGGGAACCACGGAACACACCGAACACACGGAAGCAAGTGAATGTGGGAACCACGGAACACACCGAAACCACGGAAGCAGGGAATGTGGGAACCACGGAACACACGGAAGCAGGGAAGCATGGAACCACGGAACACACCGAATACACGGAAGCAGGGAATGTGGGAACCACGGAACACACCGAACACACGGAAGCAAGGAATGTGGGACCACGGAATACACGGAAGCAAGAGGAAACCGATTGCGGGTTGTATTTAGGGGGAGAGTCGAGGGAAATTGGTACCTTTCGAACTCTTCAAAAACACGGGGAAAACATGCAAAAGTTCGGTTCCTGTCCTCTCCGCTGCAAAACCCTGGTTTTCCCAGGGTTTTTCGCATTTCTGGCCAATTGCTTTGGCTTTCCTGCACGTCCATGCACGTGCATGCTTGCACATGCTGCGTCGTCTA
>QWPJ01000229.1 GCA_003671195.1 Planctomycetota bacterium | reverse complement strand
TTGGCATTGGCACTTTGGACAGGGTCTAGTGCCCACGACGAGCGACTTTGGAGTCCGGGGTCAGGCCCCATCGCATCCGGAGTTGCTCGATTACTTGTCCCTGCGATTCATCGAGAGTGGCTGGGACGTGCGCCAGTTGCATCGTTGGATCGTCCTATCGAGGACTTACCATTTGACGAGCCGAGTCGACGCTCCAGAGGACATCGATCGGGTGAGCAAGGGTGGGCAGCTTGACCCTGGAAACCGTTGGTTGTGGCGCAGCGTCAAGCGTCCGATGGATGCCGAGACCTTGCGGGATTCGATTTTGAGTGTT
This sequence comes from Planctomycetota bacterium, assembly GCA_003671195.1. Lineage (GTDB taxonomy): Bacteria > Planctomycetota > Planctomycetia > Pirellulales > Pirellulaceae > JBKCUI01. Next base: position 9,701 of record QWPJ01000229.1, on the reverse strand, counting down.
AGCGGGTTGCTCGATCGAGGGGTACCCAAGGAGCATCCGTTTCCGTCGGTCGATACTTGGGCTTTTACGATCCACAACCCGTTTCATGCCGTCTATGAATCGGCGCATCGAAGTGTTTATTTGATGCAGCAGCGGAACCGCAAGCATCCTTATTTGGGGCTTTTCGATGGTGCCGATCCGAACTTGAGCGTCGATCAGCGTCAGGCGACGACGACACCGACGCAGACGCTCTATCTGATGAATTCGCCTTTGGTCCATCAGGCTTCCGAGTCTCTCTCGAAGCGATGCCTAGGTACGACCTCGGATGTCACAGCGCGTTTGCAATTGGTTTACGAGACCACGCTCGGACGGCCCCCGAGTCCAGAGGAGCAGACGGAGTGTTTAGAGTTTTTGGAGGCTTATGCGCAGCGCGAGCCGAGCGACGGAGAGCTCAAGGCCTGGGGTGCGTTATGCAGGGTTTTGATGACCAGCAATTCCTTTTTGTACATCGATTAATCCGGTAATCCGGTGGTGGTATCAATGAAACGCAACGAATTCAAGAGCATAAGCCGACGAGAGTGGATCAGGGCAAGTGGGCGAGGCGTGGGCCAGATCGCTTTGGCCAGCATGCTAGCCCAGAGCGATGGGTTGAGGGGAATTGGGGCAGGCTCGAGCGATCCTTTATCGGCCAAGCCAGGGCATCATGCAGCCAGTGCCGATCGGATTATTTTCATTTACTCGACCGGTGGCGTATCGCATGTCGACACATGGGATTACAAGCCCAAGTTGTATCAGGACCATGGCAAGAAGGTGACCGCATCGCGTTGGCTCAACAAGCCGGGGGCGTTCGATCGGTACTTGATCAAGCCCCGATGGAGCTTTTCGCAGCATGGTAGCAGTGGGACATGGGTCAGCGCTTTGTTTCCCAAGTTAGCGACACGTGTAGATGACATGTGCGTGTTCAATGCGATGCATTGCGAGAGCGACGGTCATGACAAAGGGACATTGGCGGCGCATACGGGATCGGCGCAGTTTGCGCGGCCTAGCCATGGTGCTTGGGTCAGTTATGGGCTAGGGACAGTCAACGAGAATTTGCCATCGTTTGTGGTCTTGGCCCCGCAAGCTCCTTATGCGGGGGCGCAGACTTGGGGGAGCGATTTTCTCCCTGGGTGCCATCAGGGGACGCATGTGATTCCAGGTGATGAGCCTTTGGAACATCTCAGGCCGAGGGTCAGCAGTGCGGCTCAGCAGTCGTTGGAGTTGGAGTTGCTCGGCAAGTTCAACACTAGGAGCGTCGAATCGAGTCCATTGGATCCGATGTTGGAGGCGCGGATGCGGAGTTTCCAGACCGCTTTTGGGATGCAGCGACAAGCTCCGGAGGCATTTGATTTATCGAGCGAGACGGAGTCGACGCTCAAGATGTACGGGTTGGAGGCAGGACAGACCAAGGGATTCGGGTGGCAGTGTTTGGTTGCGCGTCGATTGGCCGAGCGCGGGGTAAGGTTCATTGAGTTGATCGATACAGGTTCGAACAGCGCCGAGAATTGGGATTCGCATGGGAACATGCAGGACCATGAGCGGTTGGCCAAGATGATCGACCAGCCGATATGCGGGTTGCTCAGCGACTTAAAGGCCCGAGGGATGCTTGAGCGGACCTTGGTCGTCTGGACGACGGAGTTTGGTCGAACGCCGTTCCATCAGACGGCCGATCATGCGGGTCGGGAGCATCACAATTTGGTGTTTTCATCGTGGATGGCCGGTGGAGGGGTGCGAGGTGGTCTTGTCCATGGCACGAGCGATGAGTACGGGATTGAGCCGGCCGAGGGTGGGGTCCATACTCACGATCTGCATGCGACGATATTGCATTGTGTGGGGTTGGATCATGAGCGACTGACGTATCGTCATGCGGGCCGGGATTATCGATTGACGGACGTCTCGGGTCGCGTGGTCCGCGAGGTCTTATACTAGATTTGCCCGATCCGGGTTCTGCAGTGGCATCCATGAGTGACATCGGCGTGGCTCAATTCGTTCAGGTGCATGATAGCGATCCTCTTTGAAACACAGAGGCACAGAGAGCACGGAGGGGGGGGCGGTGTCCGTGGTGAACCCGTCCTGTGGGCCCCCCGGGTTCCTGGGAAGTCGATTCCCTGCTAGGGAAGCGTTCAAGGGACGCTTTACAGCCAGCATGCCGGAGGTTATTTTATGACATACTTAGGCGATAAGCTCGGAGGATAGCCGAATGGTTAGGAACCTGATTCGAAATCAGGCGCCGGGAAACCGGTTGAGGGTTCGAATCCCTTGTCCTCCGCTGTTAAACCATGCTTTTCCCACACAGAAACCGCTCGTTTGAGAGATCCTTGGGATTTCTGCGGACTCGGTGTAGTCAGATACGAGCTAGGTGCGCATGCTCGGTTGGTCGACAGACTGGAAGTCTGTCGTACGGGGCGAACTCAGTACAAACGACAGACTGGAAGTCTGTCGTACGGGGCGAACTCAGTGCAAACGACTGACTGGAAGTCTGTCGTACGTGGGTGGATCGTCGCTAGGGCAACGCTAGGGCCGTTCCGGTTACGAATGCGGCTTGGGTGACCGCTCCTCGCATGCTCAAGGGAACCGGTCCTATCGACCATGGTGCACACGTGCCCGGTCGGTAATACCCCAAAGGATGTTGGCACTCGTTGGGTGGATGAATCCCCATCTTGTAAGGCAACACGGCCAAGTCTCCAAAGAAACGAACTGTCGAGACGACCGGTGTGACGACCGGGCCCCATTCATGCCCGTATCGCTCCAAGGCCACATCCTCAAAATACAGCGGCTTGTTGCAAGCTCCCGATGCCTTCCACGTGAACGTCGAATCCACAAAGAACCTCGGTGCAAAACCCTGATCACCCAACGGACAGGTCACCGGAACTCCCCATGCCTCGGATACAAACACCTGATCGGCATCGCTCAGCTTGCGCTGTAGATAAGAGACCCGTTTGCCATCGCTCTGCTCGAGAACCACCGTCCCGTAGACGTAGTCGACGAGCTTACCCTCGGCAATGTACTCCCCTTGCTCGCCTCGCCATGTCCGAATCGGTGACTTGCTGACGAAGTTCTCCTTGGTCAAAGCTCCTGACCGTTCGGCGTTTTGGTAGACCTGGACAAACTCCGGTGAAGAGTCTAGCCGGAAATTCCGGATGTCTGCCCCGGCCGCAAAGTCTCGAACCAAGTCGCAATTGGCGACCGATTGATTCGCCCTCTTGGGCGGCTCTGGTGGCGAATCCTCATCGAGTTTGGCTGGCTCTCGCAACGTCCGATCCGACGGAGAGCTTAACGCCTCCTGCGTCCCGGATGACTTGGGAAACGGATTGGGCAGGGCACTCGATGGGTCGGGTAGAACGCTCTCGGGTGGCTCAGGGAGTTTCCTGGGCACCGGTGGGATCGCAAGCGCCGGAGGTTCCGTAGGGATCGTAAGCGGCGCAGGTGCCGCTGGGATCGTAAGTGCCGGAGGTGCTGTTGGGATCGTAAGCGGCGCAGGTGCCTGAGGGATCGTAAGCGCCGGAGGTGCTGTTGGGATCGTAAGCGGCGCAGGTGCCTGAGGGATCGTAAGCGCCGGAGGTGCCTGAGGGATCGACTGCGGTCCGGGTACTGGCAGGATGATTGGTTCGGAGGGTTGCTGGATCAGTAGACTCGAGCGAGGAGGCTGCGGACGATTAGCGCTGGGGTCTTGATACGCTGCCGAAGTCACTTCCGGTGCAACGGTCGGTTCGGACTTCGAGGCAATGCCACGTCGGATCGACGGCTGGAGTCGGTTTGTTGGCTGGTCGACTTTCCGCCAACGCAGGACCTCGGATGGCTTGGTCGACAAGCTTGCGCCGCCCTGCGGAGGACTGGTGCTGTCTAGGCGAGCTTCGAATGTTTTAGCAGGCGTGAGATTTTCCCGAAGCGGGTTGGCTTGGAAGGGTGTCGGTGACCAGGAGGGAGCTTGGTTGGCCCTCTGAAGACTCGGCGGGCTATGTGTCGGCGGGCTCTGGGTCGAAGGGCTCTGGGCCGAGGCTCGGTTCGATTCGCAGGGCAAGAGCGAGCCTAGCGACATCAGTCCGACGGGAATGCATAAACCCCAGCGGAGCAGCCCCGCAAGCGAGCGCCTCGATCGGCGCGGGCGATCAGTTCTCGCCTGCTTGATGGACCTCCGGACTGTAGTTGGGTGCTTCTTGCGTGATGGCAATGTCATGTGGATGGTTCTCCCTAACCGTCGCCGCCGATACTTTGATAAATCGAGCTAAGGACCTTAACTCCGAGATGGATTTGGTACCGCAGTACCCCATTCCGGCGCGTAGTCCGCCTACCAATTGGTAGACATAGTCGGCCAATGGACCTTTGAACGGCACTCGCCCCTCGACCCCTTCGGGGACCAACTTTGCGAGTTGGTCCTGGCCGCTTTGGCGATAACGCTCACTGGATCCTTTGACCATGGCCCCGAGCGATCCCATCCCCCGATAGGCCTTAAACGTACGGCCTTGGTAGAGGATGGTTCGACCTGGGCTTTCGGCCAGTCCTGCGAACAAACTCCCGATCATCACCGTTTGGGCACCTGCGACCAGGGCTTTGACGATGTCTCCCGAATAACGGATTCCACCATCGGCGATCGTCGGAATGTTGGCTTGCATGCAAGCCTTGGTCGTTTCGTAAATTGCGGTGATTTGCGGGACTCCTACGCCGGAGATCACGCGTGTGGTGCAGATCGAGCCAGGCCCGATCCCCACCTTGACCGCATCTGCGCCCGCTTCGGCCAACGCCTTGCCCGCTTCGAACGTCGCAACGTTCCCGGCAATCACGTCGATGCTCCACTGACGCTTCAGTTCTCTGACCGTCGCAATTACGTTCGAGGAGTGTCCGTGAGCGCTGTCGACGACCAGGATATCTACCCCGCGTCGAATCAACTCTCCGGCTCGATCGTAATCGTGAACTCCGATCGCCGCTCCGACCCTCAAGCGACCCAGTTCGTCCTTACAGGCCGATGGGTAACTTTTCATCTGGTCGATGTCTTTGATCGTAATGAGTCCAGTCAGATGGTATTGATCGTCAACCAGTAAAAGTTTCTCCACCTTTTTATCCGTCAAAATCCGCTCAGCTTCGCTAAGCGATACATTTCCCTGCGCGGTGACCAAATTCTCGCGGGTCATGACCGAGAGGATCGGCTTGTCGCTCGATTCGAGGAACCGCATGTCGCGTCGGGTCAAGATCCCGACGAGCTTGCCGCTACTCTCGATGATTGGGATGCCTGATACGTTCTGCTTGCGCATCACGTCTTGGGCTGTCGAAATGCTATCGGTCGGACGGAGCGTTACCGGATCGGGAATGATGCCATTGGCCGATCGCTTGACCTTGGTCACCTCGGCGGCCTGCGAAGCGATGTCCATATTCTTATGGATGATCCCCAATCCCCCGACTTTGGCCAGGGCGATGGCCATCTCGCTCTCGGTGACGGTATCCATCGGCGAGGAAATCAGCGGGATTTCCAAGCGGATTTTGGCCGTAAGTTGGGTAGAGACGTCGACTTGCGACGGGAGAATGTCACTGTAGCGGGGTTGGATGAGCACGTCGTCAAACGTGATCCCCTCACAGGCGATCTTGTCGTCCATAGATGCGTTTCCTGGGAGAAATATTAGAAATCCTGGAAACCGTCGTAGTATCGCGAATTTGCTAGCTTGTGCAACCCGCCTCCAAGGAGTCCATAGCCCAGGATTACGAAAGCAAAATGTTAAACTTTACCGTTCAGGTTGACTCTTTTGGCTGAAGAAAGGTTGCCGGATGTTCCGATTGTTCCGATGAGACACAGGCCCCCACAAAGGGCCCAACCCCATCCGAATCCAAAAGGAACGGTAAGCGTGAGCAATCGAAACGAAGACAAAAATCAGCCGAATTCCATCTCTGAGCTCGCTTTCGAGAGGCATTCACGCTCCAAGCGTGCTGGGTCCAGCGCTTGGTTCCGCCATCTTTTGCTTATGACGGCGTTCGGATCAACCGGTTTGTTTGCGATCGACGAGGCGGTGGGTCAAGCTCCCCAATCGGGAGTCGGGTCGGCGAATTCAAGGCCTTTGACCCTTCCGCCCAGTGCCCAGCGGGGGAATCAGGCCCAAATGCCGGCATTACCTGCTAGCAATCCTGGAGTTGGCATCGTGGCGAGCCCGGTGAGTGCCCCGGTGAATGCTGGCGATGCCAAGCTTCAAATTTACGCGTTACCGACCGAGGTGGTCGCCTATGTTGTGGCACAACTGCAGACGCAGTTCGGTGCAGACAAGCGGGTCCGGATCACCACCGAACCTGAGACAGGTCGATTGATGGTTTTGGCGCCTGAGGCGACGCAGCAACAGATCGCTTTGTCCCTCGGAGCGATCAGCAAGCAAGTCAATCCAGCTTCGTCGGACATCACTGGGCGTGTATTATCCAACGCGGTTCAGACCCGCGAGTACAAATTGCAGCGGGTCAGTTGGAGGGAGCTCGAGGATGCCGTCACGCGGATCGCTGGTCCTCGCTTGACCGTATCGACGACGAACAATGGCGAGTTGGCTCAATTGCAGATGGTCACCGAAGCTGGCCCTCGCGAGGTCATGACCGTCGACCGGCGGACCGACACAGTTCGGATGCAAGGCAGTCCGAAGGACGTTTTCGCTTGGACGCAAATCGTCTCGGCGGTGGATTTTGCCCAAGCCGACCCGCAGCGTCCGACGCAGATCGTTCCGATCAATCCGGCCAGTCCCGAGCGGATCGAAACGGCGCTTCGGCTCGTCAAGCTCGCATCGTATCAACAACCGCCGCAGGGGGATCAAGTCACCGGGCAGGTTCCGGTCACTCCCGATGATGAAAATGCTCCGGGGATGGCTGTGGGTTCCCCCGAATCGATGGGTAGCGGCACGGGGCTTATCGGGGACGTCGACATATCGTTTGTTCCTGAGATGGGGATTGTGATCGTCAAAGGTGGACGACGGGACGTGCAGCGCGTTTTGGAGGTCATCGAGCAGATCAAGAAGCAGAGTGCCGAGACGACTCCGGAGATTGAGATTTATCCGCTCAAGCATGTCAACGGCGTGGCCCTCGAGCCGATCCTTCGGGATTTGAACGACAAGGTCTTCACACCGCGACAGGGTCAGATCAGCCTTTACGCCTTGGGTCAGCCTAATTCCTTGCTCTTGATCGGTCGTCCCGAGGCACTTTCAGCGATCAAGGAACTGATCATCAAGCTCGATCAGCCCTTGGACCCGAACAATCAACTGCGAGTCTTCCGATTGGTGAATTCTTCGGCGGTAGATGCCGAGACTTTGGTTCGGAATTTCTTCAGTGAAACGACTCCAGGCACCACGGCACCTGCCAACACTTCGGCGTTGACCATCGGAACGCGGGTCAAGGTCATCGCAGACTATCGGACCAATTCGCTCATTGTTCAAGCCTCCCCGCGGGACATCGCCGAGGTCGCCAAGTTGATTTTGGAGGTCGATGTCGAGTCGACATCGGCGCAGAATGAGATTCGGGTGTTTCCGATCAAAAACGCCATCGCATCGGAGCTTCAGCCGATCCTTCAGTCGGCGATCACCGGAACGGCCAGTTCGGGCACAGCAGCAGGTGGACAGCCACAGCAGGGACAAGCCCAGCCGGCGGCGGGTAGTTCGAGGGCTCCGTCTAGCCGTCTGATGGTTGTGCCTCGCGAGGGGGATCCGGTCAATTCCGGGATTCTCGCTGGAGTGACGATCACGAGCAACCCGAGCATCAACGCTTTGGTGGTTCGAGCCCCTTCGAAGAGCATGCCTCTGATCCAGGCCTTGATCGATCAATTGGACCAGTTGCCTTCGGCCGATGCGAGGATCAAGGTATTCCCGGTGGTCAATGGGGATGCGACGAGTCTGGCTTTGACGCTCCAGCAGGTCTTTGGATTGCCCGCTACAGCGGGAGCATCGACGACCAGTGCTGCAGCGATCGGCTTGCAGAACCTGGCGGCCTTGACCGGGGGTGGCGAGAGCACCTTGGTACCGCTTCGGATTTCGGCCGACACGCGAACCAACTCGATCATCGTATCGGGAGCGGCCTCGGACTTGGAGGTCATCGAGGTACTCTTGTACCGTTTGGACGAGACCGGCGGACAGCAGCGCAACAACGAGGTGATTTGGTTGCGCAATGCGAATGCTGCCGACATATTCACCGCACTGAATAATTTGCTAAACACGCAACGCAACGTCATCACTCAGCAATTGATCTCTGGTCAGGCGATCAGTCTGTTCGAGCGAGTCGACCGCGAAGTGTTTTTGATTGCCGAGCCGTCGACCAACAGCATTGTCGTGAGTGCCACACCGCGATACATGCAGCAGATTCGCCAGGTGATCGAACGGCTCGACCGCCAGCAGCCGATGGTGTTCGTCGAGATGCTCATCGCCGAGGTTGTACTCGATGACCAATTCGAGTTCGGAACGGAACTCGGATTGCAAGACTCGTTGCTCTTTGATCGCAACAGCGCTTCGGGTGGTACGCTGGGAAGTCCGGTCTTCAACGTGCTATCACCTGCCTTCAACACCGGCAGTCCGCAACGCCGTCCGCAGAACGTCGCGGGCCAAGGTTCCTCGGGGTTTGCCCTCGGCAGGACCAGCGACCTGGGTTACGGCGGATTGGTGTTGGCAGCCAGCAGCGAGTCGGTAGGCTTGCTCTTTCGCATGCTTCAGGATGCCAACCGCGCACAGATTTTGGCAAGGCCGACGCTCACGACGATCGACAACAACGTTTCGGTCATCAATGTCGGACAGTCGATCCCGGTCCTCGGGGGAACGTCTGCGAGTGTTGGCATCGTGCAGCAGAATGTCAACTATGTCAATGCAGGCTTGACGCTGCAGATTCAACCGCGAACCAACGAAGATGGATTGATCAACATGATTGTCGCCATCAGCCGCGCGACGATCGATCGGGCCAATGGTCTAGAGATTGCAAGTGGTGGAGTGGCCGGAGGAACGACATTGACCCCTGCGTTCAATCAAACGATCGCTCAGACGAGAGTGACTGCCTACGACGGCCAGACGGTTGTCATCGGCGGGTTGATCACCAAATCCCGCGCCTCTCAGTCCAAGCGGATTCCATGGCTTGCAGACATCCCGATCGCCGGTGCCTTGTTCCGATTCGACAAAGAGACAGAAAACCGAACCGAGCTTTTGGTGGTCATGACCCCTCGCGTCATCAATTTCAACGATGCGAACAAGTTGGACATGATCAAGATGGCCGAATCGTCTCGCATGAGCTGGTGCCTTGCCGATGTTCTGAACATCCATGGCGACAAGGGTCTCTCGGCGGGCAATGGACTCTGGGGTCCTGCGACCTCACCGACGATCTTCCCGGACGAATCGCCGACGGTCGATTATGAGTCGAATGAAACCAAGATCATCCACCCGAATATGCCTTCGGAAATGCAGATGCTCTCGGAGCCTATGCAACAACCGATGCAACAGCAAATGATGCAGCCTATGCAACAGCAAATGCAACAGCCTATGCTCCAGCCGATGCAACCCGAGGCGATCGAATCGCAATTGTACTTGGGGGATCCGAACTCGAGCATCCCATCGAATCCGACCTACCCCAACGAAGCTTCCTCGACTCGGAATCCTCGCAGGAGTCTGATCCAAGGCAACGGCTCGACCAATCCACCAACCCAAAGATGAAAGCGATGATAATGACCAAAGCAACTTATCGATGTTGTGTGGCCA
>QWPJ01000054.1 GCA_003671195.1 Planctomycetota bacterium | reverse complement strand
TCCAAGGGTTTTTGGAAAGGATTCAAGGAATAGAAACACAGAGGCACAGAGAGCACAGAGAGGGTGGGAGATTCAAAAAAGCTCTGTGACCTCTGTGCCTCTGTGTTTCAACGGGATTTCATCGTGCTTCTTTGGAGGTATGGGTTTCCCCTGGGTGTTTCGATTAGAGGTTTTTCCAAGGGTTTTTGGAAAGGATTCAAGGAATAGAAACACAGAGGCACAGAGAGCACAGAGAGGGTGGGAGATTCAAAAAAGCTCTGTGACCTCTGTGCCTCTGTGTTTCAACGGGATTATTTCACATACACGCGGAGTCGCTTGTTGGGATAGCTGCTAGCTGAGCTGCTGAAGGTCCAGTCGCTGTTTTCGCCGCTGCTGTTGCCGATCCCAACGTCGGCCCTAGATCCCGCCTTCCATTGGTTGATCGCGACAACAGTTTGCTTGACGGCTCCATGATGCACCTGCATCGATCCGTATCCGTCCTCGGGCACCGCGAGCGAATCGCCAAAATCATAGACGCGATCCGATGCGCCAGCGACGGCCGGCTCATTTCTCTGCGCGTAGTTGTCGGGCCAAAATTCGATGTTTCCAGATTCGATCTGTGTGCCTACGGTTAGTCCAGCTACGTTGCTGAAAATATCCATGCTTTGGACCGGCATTTGGAATCGAGCTTTCGAGGCGAATGTTGGAATCCCAATCTTGCTGGGGTCCGTGGTAAACGCCTTCATCGATACAAATGCCTTGCGCTCCTCACCCTGCGGACCGGTCAGCTCAACAAAATAAGCGACTCTCTCAAAAGGACCGATGGTGCTGCTGTTGTCGACATCGTAGCGGATGTCATTCGAGAGTTTGTTGAGGTCCAGATCGTAGACCAATCGGTATTGATCAGCTCCCGGTACGGTGTCTAAAAACTGTGGCTCCTTGCCAGCACGAAATGCCCCGACAGGCAAACCACTCGCACCGCTGAGGTTCGGCTCGGCGAGCATATTCCATGCGAAGCGAACGGCCGTCGGATTAGCGACTTTGTCGCTGGTCAATAGCACGCTATCCCCCTGGATCTGGGCCTCGGCTGCCTGATAACCATTCGAATTGGCTCCGATGATTTCGAAGTGGCTCGGCGGTTTGCCATCGCGTGTTTTCAACCCGCCCGCGGTGTCCTTGAACGTGACCTTGAGTTCCTTGCCCTTGGATTCGATGTCGCTGTACTGAGGACTCCTTGCAAAGGTCTCTTTCATCCCATAGTCGTTGGCTAGGGCCAGCAATGCCAAGCGTCGACCTACATCCTGTTTGTTCGGCGGATGAATATCGTTGAGAGTCGCAATGTCGTTGATGACGACCATCGCGGTCCTGGGAACTGTGGCTTGCACTGCCGCTTGGACCTCCCAGAATTTCGCAAGCGTTGTCGGATCGGAATCGCCGTATCGAAACGGCGCGATTTGGACGTAGTAGAAAGGAAAGTCCCCCTGACCCCATAGCTCTCTCCAGCCTTGGATCAACGCTTTTTTCTTTTCAAGGTAGATCATTCCTTCTTCGTGATTGGATTCGCCTTGGTACCAAATCGCTCCTCGAATCGGAAATCCGACGATCGAATGAATCATGCCGTTGTAGAGCATCGATGGGTCTTGGTTGCTACCAAACGGGGTCAACTCATTGGGGAAGCTCGGACTCGGGGCGAGCAACTCCGCGCCGCCGGTCGAGGTCTTGGCCTTGAGCAACCATTTCTCAAGAGCTTCGATGTGTTCCCCAAGTCGTTTTTCGTAAGCAGGCGTTCCAGGGGTTCGACCCATGACGGATTGATAGATTCCTTGCAAGGCATCGACGCGTTGGAACCCCACGGGTGGGATCCAAGGCTCGACGCGCGTGCCACCCCACGAGGAATTGACCAAGCCGACCGGGACGTCGAGCTTCTTCGATAACTCGCGCGCCATGTAATAACCCACGGCGGTAAAACCACCAGCCGTCTCCGGAGAACAAACCTGCCAGTTGGATTGGAAATTGTCCAATGGGACCATCGAGGGAACCAAAGGGACTTTGATATGCCGGATCGTAGGGTACTTGGCGGCCGCTATCTCCTCCTGAGGATTAAGGCTCGCTGCGACGGACCACTCCATGTTGGATTGCCCTGAGCAGACCCAAACCTCTCCGACAAGTACATCCTTGAACTCGATCCGATTTTTCCCTTGGATCACAACACTCGTCGGGTTTTTGCTCGCGACCATGGCTGGCAATTCCAATCGCCATTTCCCATCGGCGTCGGCTTGTGTGCTCGATTTGGACGCCCCGATTTGGATCTCAACACTCTCCCCAGGCTCGGCCCAGCCCCAAAACTTGAGCTTCGCATCCCGTTGGAGAACCATATGGTCGCCGAAAATCGCTGGGACCTTGACGTCGGCACGGGCATTGGGCACCATGCTCAAACCGTCGGCGATCCCAACCCAGGCGAGCAATGCAAAAAGTAGTCTGCGAATCATAGTTTTCCTTCGGTCCCAAAATGATCTCTCAATTCAAAAGCGCAGGCGTCAGTATAACCAAGCCGATGGACTAGCCAGGACCTGACGGCTCCTTTTCGGAACTCGAATCGGATGACTTATCGAAGATGACCGAATCGAAAGAATCGACTGCTTGCAAAATCACCGGGGACACTCCCTCGGCCATCGCCGTTATCGAATTGAAAGGGCCCCAAGCGGCCGAGTGGCTTGATCGGCATTGGACCCCCGCTCACCGATCCGACACGATTCGAATCGACGCGATTCGCTATGGGATCTTGAGATTGCAAACCCAAGCTCATGAGCTTCCAAAGAACAAGCTACCCGCGAACAAGCTACCCGGGAACGCTCCTGTCGGCGAGTCGGTCGTCGTATGCCGCACCGCAGAGGATCGCTACGAGCTGCATTGCCACGGAGGCCATGCCGCATCGCAAGCGATCCTCAACTGCTTGCTCGATGAAGGGATCCAGATCCAATCGGCGATCGAGTTGTTTGCTCAGACACAAAGCGATCCGATCGACACCGAAGCGACCTTGGAATTGCTCAAGGCAAAAACGCTGCGCACCGCCAGGATCCTTATGGACCAGAAACGAGGGGCTCTGCGCGATGCGTTCAATCAGATCGATCGTGCCCTCGAGCGAGCCGACCTGCCCGAGGCGCAGCGTTTGGCTAAGGAGCTCAAGTTCTGGAACTCGGTGGGTAAGCACCTGACTGCCCCTTTCGATGTTCTTCTTTGCGGCCCTCCCAATGTGGGCAAGAGCAGTTTGCTCAATCGGATTCTCGGATACCGAAGGGCGATTGTGCATGATCAAGCCGGTACGACGCGCGATTTGCTCGTCGAGGAAACCAGCATCGAGGGCTGGCCGGTCCGAATCCAGGACAGCGCTGGGATTCGAACCTCGGGTGACCTAACTGAACAACTCGGAGTGCAACGCGCGATCCAAGCCAGTTCTTCGGCTGACCTGCAGTTGATCTTGGTCGATCCGGCTGAAGGCTGGACATTGGCCCATCAGGGTCTGCTCGATTGCAAACCTCAGAAGTCGATGCTGGTGCTGACCAAAGCCGATCTTCAGTTACCCAGCCCAAATTCGCTGCCTGCTTGTCCATCGCTATCGGTCAGTGCACAGACTGGCGAAGGGATCGACGAGTTACTGGAGGACATCGCCAGAGGCTTGGTCCCGGTCGAGCCGAGTGAGAATCAAGCGGTCCTCTTCACAGAACGCCTACGGCTTGCGTTGGACCGTCGGTTTCAAGGCCAAGCTCGATGACGACATACCAACAAGACACGCAGTGCCGATTCTAGGAAAGGTCTCTCTTCGAGGAGAGACTCTTCGAGGAGAGACTACTTGCTGTTGAGGATCTTGAGCGCCTTTTCGAGGTTCTTCGAATTGGTCGATTCCAATCGTAGGACTTGGATGCGGCGCGAGGGAGCCGAGGAGGATTGCTGATCGATTTTCTCGATGAACTCTTTGATCTCGCTGGTCAATTCGTTGGGGCCTCGCAGAACGATCAAGTTCGATGCTTCGTTGACCGACATGGTCAGCAATGGCCCCGAGGTTTGCGCGTTGATCTGTTGGAGGATGGTAGCGACCTCGCTCGATACGCCTTCGGGAATGTCCAATGGATCGCGCCCTGCACCGCTGGACAACTGCGATTTGTAGACATCGCGCACCAAGTCGGAAATCGTATCGGCGCTGGCGCTCGATATCGGTATGAGCGTTGGAGTGATCTGCTGCAGACGATCGATTAGGTCCTTGGAATCAAAGACCCCGAGCAATTCTTCGATGATCTTGCGATCGGCGCGGTTGCCGCCGATGACCAAGGCATTGGTGCGTGCGTCGGAAACGATCTTGACCCTTTGGAACAGGTCGGACGCGGAGGAGCCGCTTGAGGAAGCACTGCGGCGCTCGGAGCTTCGGAAAAGTTCGCCGAGGAGCTCTCGGATTTGCTTCGCGTCGGCATGCCGCAGGATGTAGACCGAGTAGTTTCCGGCGGTTGCAAAAGGCTCGACGGTAGGATTGAGCAACGTGGCCAGAAGCCGTTCCATCGACGCTAGGGCCTCAGGGTCATCAGAAGCAAGTGTCCATTGTCCATCTCCGGCGACGACCACCACGGGTGCTTGCGTGGGGTCGGGCTTCGCAGCTTCTTCGGGAGGTTGTTGAGCCGAGATGAGCTTGCCCAAGAAAGATCGGGGACGTCCTGTGGACGCACCCTTTTCGGAATCCTCGGGCGGTTTCGCGAGTTCCTTCGGATCGATCACCTGGATCGGATTGGATCGGATCAACGGCCAGAGTCTTTCGACATCCTCGAGCAACTGCTTGGGGTTGCGATTCACCGGTACGGTCCTGATTCTCCCTGCGTTGCTTCCGGCATTGTTATTGCCAGCGGTGTTATTCCCTTGAGCCCCTTGGGGCCCAGAGTTGGGGTTCGTTGGAGACGAGCGTTGGTCCGGATTGCCGCCCGAGACCCCCAATCCGATGGTGTTGGGGTTTTCACCCATCCGTTGCATGAGTTGCTTGATCGCGTCGAACTGCTCTTTGGTTGCTCGAACGATCAGTTGCTGTTGATTGGAATCGATCGAAAGACTCGGTGCGGTCTGCATCGGTTCGTCTTGGAAGAGCGCATCGATGGCCGTCTTCATTTGGTACGGATCGGTCGATGCGAGGGTGAAGATTTCCAGCGTTCTAGAAGGGGGAGCGAGCTTCTTGATCGCTTCTTGGACCATCGTGATCTGGGATGTCGAACCGGTAACGAGCAATTGCTCGTTGACGGTGTCGTACTGGACCGACGCACCGGGTGTGTCCTTGAAGAGATTTTCGATGGAGTTCTCTAGGGAGCTGCCATCGACCCCTTGAAGCGAGAAAATCTCAAGTCGCCGTTGGCTGTCCTTGGCACCCGGTTGGTCCATGATCTTGACCATCTTCTCGATCGACTCGAGCTCCTGGGCCGTCCCGATCGCGAAGACGGTTTTTGTGTCGCGATTGAAACTGACCCCGGCGGTGGTTCGTGATCCCAAGGCACCCGTGATCGCGCGAGCGACGGTATCGGGCGCCGCGTATTCCATGACGTAGGACTTCATCGTCGGAAGCTTGTTCGGTTGCGCGTTGACTTCCTGAATCAGTTTTCCGAGGGTTTCTTGTTCTTGTTGGCTCGCAGTGACATAGAGTCCGCCGTTGACCGCATCGGAGGAGAACTTGGCTTTGGGATAGCTCTCCGCAAGGGCCCGCGACATCGGGATGGGATCTGCGGTCGTCAGTGGGTAGTATTTGGTCCCTTTGCCTACCGCATCGGCCGTATCGATCTCGCGAACAATCTGTTCGACGCGTTGCATCTCTTCGGCCGGGGCAGTGACGATCAAGCTGTTGGTCGTTGTGTCAGCCGTGGCGGTAATGCGCTCCGAGGACGCAGCGATCGCCGCTCGAAGTGTTAACGATTCGGCCTTCTGGAGTGAGAAAACACGGGTCGCGATTTCGACGGCTCCTTGGTCGTGTTCTTTGACCAGATCGGCGATCCGCTCATGCTGGGCAGGGCTAGCCGTTGCGATTAAGGTCCCATCGGTGCGGCCACCATACACACTTGCGGTGGGAAATTGGGTCGTCAGGATGATCGCAAGTCCATACGCATTGGGTTGTTTAAGCCGATAAACCTTGGTCACCGAGGTTTCGGTCCTAGGGGCGTCAAAGGTCTTCATCAGTTCGCGAACGCGCTCGTGCTCACCCGGTTTTCCGGTCACTGCCACGGACTTGCCGAGCGTATCGTAGACGACCGTCGCGCGGGGAAGCAACGACGTGAGGATCGTGTAGGCGGAGACCGGGTTTCCGTTTTGCAGTGGATAGACCACCGACACCGAAGGTTCCGGAGGGGGTAGCTGCTGCTGGATCTCATCGATTTTTCTGGAGACATCGTCGAGTTCTTCGGCCGTTCCGATCGCCGTGATGGTTTGGTTCTTCGGGTTCGGTTCGATCTGGATTTGCGGCGAGAGCATCGAGGCCAAGGTGGTGGTCATCGCAAGTGCATCGATACGATCCGGATCGAGTCTAAAAACGCGGATGGACTTCTCTCCGGTTTGATTTTGGTTTTCCAGTCCCTTGATGACGGCTGCAATTTTGGTTTGCTGCTCTTCGGTGGCCACAACGATGATCTGTCCCGAGGTTGGAACCGCAGCGACGCTCGCGGTCGGAAAAAGCGTGATCAGTGCGGTTTGCACCGCGGTGACTTGGGTGGGTTTCACCAGGTAGGTTGAGGGCTGTTTGGTGGTCTGTGCCGTTTTGCTGATCTGCTCGATCGATTGAGCGACACGGGTATGCTGCTCTTGGGTTGCAAAGACCGTCAGCGTCCTAGACGCGATGTCGGGGCTGATAAGGGCTTGAGGTGCAATCTGCGCCAAGATGGTCGCTAGGCTCGTCAGGTCCCCTGCGGGAACGGGGTAGGTTTTGACCGATTGAGGCGATCCGTCGGGGGCAGCGATCAATCGATCGAGCGAATCTCCGAGTCGATCGAGGTCCTCTTTGGTTCCCGTTGCCAAGATCCGGTTGGTGGTCGAATCGGCAGCGAGTTCGACATCTGGCCACATCTTTTGCAGAAGCGGTAGCAGGTAGGTCGCGTAGGTCTTTTTCGTGTCGTAGCTTCGAATCTCTTTGAGAACACCTGGTGTGCCTTGCGGCTTGTCGAAATCTTTAATCACCTCGGCGATCTTCGCGTGCTGTTCCTCCGAAGCGACCACGATGAGTTGACCGGTGGTGGGTACCGCAGCGAGGCTAACGGTGGGAAATAGGGTTGCAAGCGATGTTTGCAACGCGGTGACTTGTGCAGGTCGAACTTGGTAGGTCACGGGTCGTTTTGCGGTTTGAGCGGTCTTGCTCACCGTTTCGATCGACTGAGAAACACGGAGGTGTTGTTCCTCGGTGGCAAAGACGGTCAGGGTTCTCGATACGATATCCGGACTGATGAGAGCTTGAGGTGCGATTTGCGCTAGGATCGTCGCTAGGCTTGTGATGTCTCCTGCGGGGACAGGGTAAGTCTTGACGGTCTGTGGCGTTCCATCCGGGGCCGCGATCAGCCGATCGAGCGATTCGCCAATCCGATCGAGGTCTTTTTTCGAACCGGTAGCCAGGATCCGATTGGTCGTCGAATCGGCAGCTAGTTCCACGTCCGGCCAAAGTTTTTGGAGCAGTGGCAGAAGGTAGGTGGCGTAGGTTTTCTTGGTGTCATAGCTTCGGATTTCCTTGGTGGTCGAGTCGCTAGAACGAGGTTTGTCCATTTGTTCGATCGTCGATTTGGCCAGGGCATGATTTTCGATCGAGCCGGTCACAGCGATCTGTTTGAGTTTGTCATCGGCAAGGGTGGTCGTTCCGGTGGTGATTTGGTCTAGAACGGTTTTGATTTGTGTGGGGGTTGCGTTTTGGATAGGGTAGACGACCACCAGTTTTTGCTTGTCAGGCGAGGCCTGGGCGCTCATGGCCTCGATGAGTTGTTGGATTTCCAAATGGTTCGCTTCATCCGTCGCGATGAGCAAACGATCCTTTGCCGAATCGACGCTGACTCGAGCTTTGGCCGTCAGGGGCGTCAATGCGATGCTCAAGGCCGCTGCGGTCATGCCCGGCACCGAGTAGGATTCGAGCTTCGACATGGACCGTTTGGGCAGTTCCTTTTCGATCGCGGTAAGGCGTTCAGCGATTTTTTGCTGGATCGTATCTGGGGCCACGACCGTCAGGCGTTTTCCTTCGGTGTCGATGGTGATTTTTGCTTCCAGGTATTCGGCCGCCAGGAGGGTTTGAACCAATGTCGATTCGCTCGTCTCGAGCGGGTAGGTTTTGAGCTGCGTTGGGACCGGAATCGAGGTGGGTTGGTCGAGGCTATCGAGGAAGTTTTTAAAGCTCTCGTGTTGCGGTGGTTCAGCCCAGACGAAGAGCTCTTCTTTATTGGTTCCGTCGACAATCTTGATGGTGGCTAGGTCTTGGGGGAGTTCGGTGGCCAACAGAGCGCGACGTGCGAGTTGGTTTTTGGAAAGCAGATAGAGTTTCAGTTCGCGTGCAGAGGGTTTCGGTAGAAGTGCGATCAGAGGTTGCAAGGAGGACTCGACCGACTTGAGCTCAGCGGGCGTTGCGAGCATCATCAGTTCCTTGCCTTCAGGATTGAGCCATGCATTTGCATTTGGAACGAGCTTTTGGACGGTTGCAAGCCACTTTGCATCGGCGATTCGATCGAGGGGGAAGGATCGCAGTTGAAGCGATTTTCCGACTTGGGATTTCTTCCAAATCTCGAAGATTTCCGTTGCCAATTGCAGATCTCTTTCGGTCCCGCGAACGATCAGTGCCCCGGCTCCGGCGTTGGCACCGACTTGGGCTTTGGGTAGAAAAGCCTTCATGGCTGCTTCGGCAATGGTGGCCATCGCCGGGTCGATTTCGAAAACTTTCATGCCTGGGTTTTCCATCACAGGGGTGATGTCTAGACCGATCATCCCGACGCGAATCAGTGCTTGGTCGGCGCTCGAGGCGGTGACTTGGACACGATCGGCCGTCGTCAATACGACGGCGTTCGGAGCGATGGCAAGGATTTGCTTTTTGAGATCCTCTGGCAGTGTTTTTGAGGATTGGTAGGCGACCGATTCGAGTAGGTTATTTCCTAGCGCGTTTTCGGTCATCTTTTCGATGATCGCTTGGATCGTACTTTGAGCCTCGGCCGGTACATAGGCGCTGAGAACAGCGGTTTTTGGATCGATCGTCACGTGGTCTGCCGAAATGAGCGTTTGAATGGTCTTCATCACGGCTGCAGGATCGAGCTTTCCTAACGAGTAGGTTGCAAAAACCGGCTTGGGTGGAGGAACCGGTTCGGGGCGCGGGGGAACCTTCGGCACAGGGATCGAAGCAATGAGTTCGTTGATCGTCTGCATCTTGCCCGCATTCTCAACGACGAGCAGTTGGGAGGCTTGGGCCAAAGGAATGGCGCGGCCATATCCGCTGAGAAACGGTTTGACTTCGGCCAAGACCGCGTCGATGGGGCGTCCTCCGAGTGGAAAGGCGACGGAGACCAATTCGAATCGGCCTCGGGATGCGAGTTCATCGAGTTTGACTCTCGGGATGAGTTCCAAGGGTAGCGCGTCGCTGAGTTCGACAACAACCAGCATTTTGTTTCGCCGCATCACCGAGAAATTTCGGGTCATCAGCACACTGTTGATCAAATCGATCCCTTCGGTCGGCGAGTAGGTTCTTGAATCGCTGTAGGTGAAGGTTCCCGGAGGGGTCCGGTCCATCACAAGGGTCAAATCTTGTTGCTCGGCGAACCATTCGAGGACTTCGTTCCATTTCATTTCTCGGAACTGAAATCGAAGTTTTCGATTGGCATCTAGCTCGGCCAGCAGATCGCGCTGCTCGGGGGTCAACAGGGCGATCATTTTGTCGTCGAAGGTTTTCTTCGTCGACGCTTTGACAGCAGGGTCGCTTGCCGCGGCAACCGCGGTGGCTCTCTCCTGGACAATCGCTTGAAGTTCGGCACGCTGAGAATCGGACAAACTCAACCGTTCGGCGACTTCGGGAAGGACCAAACGGGCCAGGTCGGGGGTTTGGCCATAAGCGATCGTGGAGGCTGCTAGGCCGAATAGCCATGCGAGTGCAGCGCGCGAAAGGAGCCTAAAAATCATGTTAAGTTAATAAAGTTCGAGAAACGAACACCACCTGGTGGGGGCGGGCCGAGACCCGCGTAGTGGTTTAGAGATCGGCATGATCTGCTCTACTATAATCGGCAGATCAGGAAAAAGCACTCCCGGGTTGGACCCGGGAGTGGGTCGTGCCGAAGTTAACGACTGGCAAGACTGGCGCGTTTCTCGCGGATGGTCTGGAGCAGTTGCTTTTGAGGCGCAACAAACTTCGCAACTCCTTGTTCCATCAGAGTATTTTCCATATGAGGAACATCCACGGCCGCGTCGAGTTCCTGGCAGATCGCTTCGTCCGGGAAATCCGACACTCGCGGAATAAACCGTTCGGTGCTGGCCGCAACGGCTGCGTTGGTCTCTGGCGGATTGGTTTGGATATCGGATCCCGCTAGGGCCGAGACGTATTTCCAAGGTGCATCCGAGGCGTTTTTAGTCCCGGTGCTGGCGAAGATGATTTCCTGCTGCAACGGGGTGGGGTTTGCGGCCCAGAAGGCTTGGTTTTCCTTCCAAATTCGCTTGGCGTTGAGGATTCCATAGAGGCCTTGGGCTCTGGCTGATAAGCCTTTGCAATTCTCCGCGGTGTATTGGTCGACACGGGAGACGAAGATGCTGTAGACACTTTTAAAACGCTCTAGAGAATCGCGTTTTTGAGCGCCAACCCAAGCGTTCTGCTTGGCGATACGGTACTGCCGCGTTGTAAAAATGAGGGTGACGTTGAGCGTCACGCCGTGGGCGACCAAAGGGCCAATCGCATCGAGTCCGGCCGCAGTGGCCGGGACCTTGATCATCCGATTCGGTTGGTTTGCGGCCCATTTGCGTCCGAGTTCAATGTACCTTTCGACACGTTCGCCGTGCTGCAAATCGAGTGAGGGATCTTCCAAAAGAGGGTCGAGCTCAAAGCTTACCCAGCCGGTGTTGCCACCGGATTTCTCCCAATGCGGGAGAAATTCCAGTTGGGCCTCGGAAACCAATGCATCGGTCAGTTTCCAGCACAGCGTCTCGTCGTCGTTTCCTTGGTTGACCAACTCGGCGATCTTCGAATCAAACCTTCCGGTTCGGATCAGATTCGAGATAATGATTGGATTGCTTGTCGCCCCGACGGCCCCCCAAGCGAGGTTCTGTTTGACCAGATCCGGATCGATCGAATCGAGGTATAGTTTGGTTCCCGAATCGATCAGGGAAGCGATGGTAGCATTGGACATTCGAAGGGCTCCGCGATAAGAACTGCGAGCAATCGCCGATTGCGTATCAACGATCGGTAGGACGGGTTTTAGGGGGTACCAAAGCGATTATCGTAAGCCAAGTGTTCTGAAATTGTAGGTTTACCCTCGCAGCGGCCGGTTTTTTCATAATGTTTTCGCAATCTTTTTGAACGAACACCGGATGGTTCTTGGGCATGATCAGCGGTTTGCGATGGATGGCAAGATGGAGAACAGTTGGGATTGGTTTGGGACGGGGACTGGTTTTAGAGGAACAGCACACTAGGAAACACCACAAGAGGAAACCCTGGAATGATCGATTTGCGCAGTGATACCGTTACGCGACCGACCCCTGCGATGCGCGAGGCAATGTACCGCGCAGAGGTCGGCGACGATGTGATCGACGTCGACCCGACGCTCGATAAGCTTCAGCGGCGCATCGCCGAACTCCTGGGCAAGGAATCGGCGATTTTCATGCCCAGCGGCACGATGACCAACCAAATCGCCCTGCGGGTGCATTGCAAACCCGGCGATGAATTCCTCTGCGACAGCGATTGCCACATCTACAACTACGAACAAGGTGCCTTTGCCCAGCTCAGCGGACTCGTCGCCAAGACCATCGCCGGCCAGCAAGGGGTACTCGGTCTGACCGATGTCCTCGGATCCGTCCGACCCTTGAATGAGCATATGGTTCAGACCCGGCTGCTTTGTCTGGAAAACACCCACAATCGAGGGAGTGGCAAAGTGCAACCGCAAGCCCAGGTAGAGCAGATTTGCCAGTGGGCCCACCAATCTGGTTTGAAAACGCACTTGGACGGGGCTCGGTTGTTCAACGCCTCAGTAGCTAGCGGCTTGAGCCTCAAAGAGCTATCCGATCCTTTCGATTCAGTAAGCGTATGCTTGAGCAAAGGCCTCGGAGTGCCGCTCGGGTCGTGCTTGGTCGGAACCAAAGAGTTCGTCGCCCAGGCCCGCAGAGCTCGGAAGTTGTTCGGTGGTGGGATGCGTCAGGTGGGGATCATCGCTGCTGCAGGTCTCTACGCGCTAGATCACCACATCGAGCGATTGGCACTGGACCATGAGCACGCCAAACGGCTGGCTTCTGCGGTTAGACCCTTTGAATTTCTCAAAGTGATGGGTTCGGAGCCCGAGACGAACATCCTGATTTTTCATGTTTCGCAAGCTTGGGGAACCGCGCAGCAGTACGCATCGGCACTCGACGAGAACGGGGTCCAAGCCATGGCATTTAGCGCTAGTGCGATCCGAATGGTCACCCATTTGGATGTCTCGAGCGAGCAGATCGAGCAGGTCTGCAAGGTGATCGAAAGGATCGGAAACAACCCTAAGCATTGATAAACAGTGTCGATTTTTCAGGATCTACGTGCGACCAAATACCCTTAACGCAGCTTAGTTTCCGCAAAATGGGCTGGGCTTATTTCGCCTTCAGATGCGATCTGTTACAATAAATGTTGGTGGTTTCCGTAGGTTCCTTTCTGCAATCCGGAAGGGACGGAATCTAGCCGACTCGCTCAGTTGATTTTCCTATGACCCTGCTCGTTCCTGTCCTGATCCTTGCGATCCTGGTGCTTGCCTGGATAGCATGGTTGGCATTCGGCCCCACGTCGAACCCGATCATGCCGTCTTATTTTTTGCGCACCGGTTCGTTGGAATCCACCGAAGGCGATTCGCTCGTCGTCGGCTCGGATGCGGGAGCTTCCATGCCCGCTGTCGAAGAGACAGAGCACGTGCGGACCCGACTCCATGCTTTGAATGGCTCAGCAGCTTCCTTGACCGGAAACGCACTGCATCTGGAATTGCGCCCAACCTTGCAACGATACAGCAAGTCCGATGCGCGAGTCTCAGAACCCTTCTAGTCTGGTAAGGAAACCTCGGGAAATCTCTAGCGAAGGAAACCGAACGCGCTGCGACGCAAGCAGTGTCGCTCGCCTTTACTACGAAAGTGTTCCTCCGTGTCCAATATCCTACCGTCCCAGTTCCTAGCCCAAGCTTCCTCCGATTCCGGTTCGAACAGTACCCTCCTAGCAATCGTGGCGTTGGTCGTCGGTGCCATCGCCATGGCAGTCATCCAAAAGATGCTCGGAAAGGATGCTAAGTCGCAGGCCAAACGTCTGCTCGAACAAGCCAAGCTCGATGCGGAAAATGTCGTCAAGAAATCCGAACTAGACCAAAAAGAAAAACAGCTTCTACTCCAAAATCAACTCGAAACCGATCTGAAGAAGCAACGCGACGAGATTCGCGAACGCGAGAATCTTCTGAACTCCAAAGAACACTCGCTCAAGCAAGCGACCGACGATCTGAAGAAGCAGGAAAAGTTCGTCGAGTCGAATCAGCGCAAAGCCGCTGAAAAGCTTGAAGATGTTGGCAAGAAATCCGACCAGTACACCAAGCTCATCACTCAAGCTCAATTGGATCTACAGCGGGTTACCGGCCTGTCCAAAGACGAAGCCAAAAAGCAGTTGATGGATCTCATGGAACGCGAACTCCAAGGTGAAATCGGCTCGGTGATTCTCAAACACGAGAAAAAACTCAACGAAGTCGCGCAGCAAAAGGCCCAAGACATCCTGCTGACGGCCATGCAAAGGTTCGCCTCAAGCCAAACGGCCGAAAGCACCACTTCCTCGATCGATATCGCCAATGACGAAATGAAAGGCCGAATCATCGGTCGGGAAGGACGCAACATCCGTGCCTTCGAAAAAGCTTCCGGCTGCGATTTGATTATCGACGATACACCAGGGGTGGTCATCGTAAGCGGGTTCGATCCAGTCCGGCGAGAAATCGCTAGACAGTCGATGTCCAAACTCGTCGCCGATGGACGGATCCATCCGACTCGGATCGAAGAAGTCATCGCGGCGACCGAAAAAGAAATGGATAGCTTCATCCGTCGCAAAGGCGAAGAGGCAGCCCAGGAAGTCAATCTCCAAGGGCTCAACGAACGCGTGATCGAAATGCTCGGACGCCTGCATTTTCGAACCAGCTATTCTCAAAACGTCCTCAGACACTCCATCGAAGTCGCCTTTCTCTCCGGAATGATGGCCGAAATGGTCGGGATGAATGGCAACCTCGCTCGACGCTGCGGGCTACTACACGATATCGGCAAAGCCGCCGACCACGAACTCGAAGGCGGCCACCCAAAGATCGGAGCGGATCTGCTCAAACGATCCGGGGAGAACGAGCATGTCGTCCACGCCGCACTCGGCCACCACGATCAACTCACCACGGAATTTCCTTACACTCTCCTCGTTGCCACCGCAGATGCTTGCAGCGCATCGAGACCTGGTGCTCGACGCGAATCGCTCGAACGCTACATCAAACGGATGGAAGAACTCGAAACGATTGCCAAGGGCTTCCAAGGCGTCGAACAAGCCTTTGCGATCCAAGCGGGTCGAGAACTGCGAGTGATCGTAAGCTCGAAAGACACCGACGACGCGATGGCCGCTAAGGTTTGCCGAGACATAGCAAAAGCATTCGAGGAACAACTGACCTACCCAGGCGAAATCAAAGTCACCGTGGTGCGCGAATCCCGGTTTGTCGAAACTGCACGCTAAGCATCCAGTACGTGTCAATCACCAATAGTGCGGCAAGCAACCCCGCGGCAAGCGGGACCCACAGATCTCCTGTAAGCAACCACCACGCAAACGCCACGCAGAGCAAGTTCCACCAGGACCGCTTCTGCAACCATGCATGGTTGCGTCCGAGATACAGATACGAAGCCAAGAGGATGGTCATCGATAAACCGAATGGCAAAATCGGATAGCCGACCGATCGAGCTAAACTCGATCCGTGTCGGATCGGGTCAAGCGTCTCCTGCTCTTTGCCAACGGTCCGTGATTCCAAAGATGCGATCGATGCCCGTTGAACCGACAAGCGGTATTCTTCAGGGGCACTCCAAGGAAGGTTCGAGAGCAACTCGACGCCTTGGGTGAATTCCTCTTGGCTTAACCATCGGTTGCTTGAACCTCTCTCGATCGTCGAATACCTCAAGAGTTCGGCCAGCTTACCCGCCGCGTATCGCCATGATTCAGACCGTTGGACGATTGAGGGATCCTTGGTTCTCGAAACGCGTTGCAACCAACGAACCCAAGGTGCAAGTTCCAACGGGCTATGCTCTTGCCCAACGGTCACCTGGCCGACTTCCAGGTTACTATCCAACGTTGGTAACGCGTCGGACCATGCTGAATTGTCTGTAGCCACCGAAAACCAAAGTTCGACATGCATGTCACTATCCAGGGGTGGATAGAAGACCTCCAGTGTCCCCGCTTCTTGCGCAAAACGGAAATCCTTGCCGTTGACCCTCGCGAACTCGCAGGTCCAACCCTGGGCCGTGCGCCAGGTCAACCAGGATTTTGACGGTTCACCGGGGGAGCTCTCGATCCAGAACTCCGATGCGATTCGTCCTGGGCTTCGTTCCAGATGCTTGGCAAAGACCTGACGGAACTCAGCGATCGAGTCGTTCGCTTTGACGGGTTCGCCGCCTGTGAGATTGGATAGATCACGCAGTTTCCACTCCTGGTCGCTCAGCCCGAGCACCTCGAAAACCCGGGCCGCTTCCTGATCGGCAACCCAATCGACTCGTATCGGCTTGGCGGATCTAGCCGATCCTGGATCCGCTAGATCCGCAGTGGTCCCAGGGGCCTGTCCCGAATCCATTGGTCCGCCAAGCGTACCGTCACCCTGCTGCGCAACCTGGGAATTCGGAATCAAAACCCATAGCCGCCTGGATTTTTGTCCATGGACTTCGATCCCCTGCAACGCTTTCCAATTCCTAGCCGTCCCTGCCTCCTGAGGTAGTTCGAGCAAAAAGTCGTAGGCTTTGGAATCCTTCTGTTTAAGGTCGGACAAGGTCGGATCGATCAGCAGCAAACGATGATTCCATCGCAGATCGCCGATCTCGCGGACCGGGTTTTCGCTGACCCATGAAGTCACCAAGTCTTTAGGTAACGAAAGCTCGACCCCTTGCCAAGGTTGTGCTGCTACACTTCCGGAAATGCCATAAATCTGAAGCCTTGCATCGGTGCTCGTCTCAGGCAATCTCACGACCAACGCGCCGTCCCAACCAGAAGATACCGGTTGCAGGAAAAACGGCTCGGGAGTCTGATCGGCCGCAATCGTCTCAAGCAGCACCCGCCCATCACCAAGTCCCTGCTGATCCATCCGAGTGCCCGTCGGTAAGGCTTGGGACAAGACTCTCCAGGCTGGATCCGCCGAGAGTGTGTAGCTCGGCGGGGTTGTCGATCCGGTCGATGATTTCAATTCCGGCCACGCGACCTTTAGCCCGGATCCAGGCTCAACTGGCAATGCGGAACCGGGCAATGCGGACTGGGCGGTCAGGGATTTCGATGATTCAACCACCAAATCGTTGATCGTCTCGCCTTGGCGATCCACCAACACCTGTACGTAGTTTTTCGATTGCTTGGTCCATGCAATAAACTCCAAAGCCCCACCGAGCGATTGCACACGCTCGACCTGGTAGCCTAGCGGAATCTCGAAAACCAAAGAATTCTTAGCGCTCAAGGGGCGCGTTAGCTTGATCGTCGTCGTCCATCGAATCGCATCCCTAGCAATATGCAACTTGTGAGATGCCGAGAGTTGGTCAATCGAGGCGACCGATTGACGACGCAAAACTCCAAAACCGCTGCTCAAAGGGACTCGCAAATTGGTAGTCAAGGGTGGGTCTTTCAATTCCGGCCACTCAAGGCGGTCCTTGGCATTGATCGCGGGGATCCAACTGCTGATCCCATCGAGTGTCCAGATCGCACCTGCACTGCGGGCATAACGCAATACGCCCTGCCTGACGCGCCGGTCACGGCATTCGGCAAAAAGAATGCTTCGCAACGATGCATCTCCAACAGGAACCCATGTTGTGACGATCGAACGTTTCTGGGACGTAGTACCCGACGGATCGGTTTCGCTCGCATCGATAGGATTCCAACGAACCACGTACCGTTGGCGATCCAAGGTGCTGCCGGTCCGCACATCGACCAACGTGGCATCTCCCCACTGGCTCCCGATCGGCAGCCATTGCGAGTCGGATTCGATTTCCACTTCACCCCCAGTCGATAGATTGCCAGGATATTCGATCACCGTTCTGGCGATGAGATGTTCGTGGTCTACGAGCAACTCTGTGTTCATCGTAGGGTACTCCGGATTGGTCGGAGATGGGTCCGTTGGCATCGTCAGGAGCGAACCTCGATTGCCGATTGAGGAAGGAGGTTGAAGGAATCCTTCGAGCCGATTCTTGTTTCCGATCTGCACGATATGCCGACCGGCCGAAGGGTTGGTCGATCGCCCCATTGCCGCGAGGTTGATCGTCCAAGCTCCATCGGTTTCGACTTCCAAGACACCGTTGCATACAGGCAGAATCTCAGCGTTGATTGCCCAACCCTTCGTCGCGCGTTTATCCCCTGCGGGAGTCCCTGCCGTGTTGACTGACTCCACACTCCGCAATCGCACTTGGGATTCGATTTGTATCGATCGACGCCCTGGTCGATCTGGGAACCAAACCAACTCGGTTTCGGATTTGCTGAAACGGCCTGAAAGGACCTCGATTCCGTCGACGCTAAAGCGGCTCAATTTGAGCGTTTCGGCTGGATAAGGTATCCTCAGGGCCTTACCTACAGCAGCTTCACCGATCCAAAATTCGTAGTTGCTTGTCAACGGTTGGTCCGCGTTACCGAAACCGAAGGATCGACTATCGAGCCGCAGGTAATGCCTGCTAGAGCAGACCAACGCATTGGATTCACGTTGTCGCTGTTGGCGATCGGCTTGCTCGACGAGTCGGAGCAGTTCTTCAGGGACATAGATCGTATTGCCTGAGACTTCACCCTTTGGGTCGATCGGAATGAGAATATCAAAGACCCGGGCCGATTCGATCGACGGATCCTGGGAATAACTCCAAGGAGCTGTTCCGAAAGCAATTGTTGCCAAACCTGTCGGCAACAGAATCCATGGAAGCAGCACCATGAGGGCGCTGGGCCTGCTTCCTGCTACCCCGGCTCCCGCAGGTTCGATGACCAGATCCTCCTCCTTTGGGTCCCATAAGCTCGATCGATCGGTGCGGAGACTCGGAGGACCTGCCGATGCAAGAGGCCGAAACGTCTGATAGAGCTGGTAGAGAATCCCACCGCAGCACAACCCAAGGAAGCCCTGTTGGAACGCCGGGGCATACTCCGGCGCCAGCCAAAATCCACCCCAGAGACACAGCACCGATAGGATCAATATTCCCCAAGGCCAACGGCCATAGAAGCCTGCCGAAAACAGCGCTGCAAAAACAACAATCCAGCCAGCCAGTCGAGCTCCTGACGGTATCCCCAAAAGAAAATCAACTCCCTGGCCCGGAAGCTCCGAATTCAGGACAACATGCGACCATTGCCCGGGTGGAACAAGCATCTCAAAATCCGATTGCCGGACCTCTTGGGCAGTACGCTCGCTGTACGATCCCTCGATGAGTCCAACCCGATCCCAAGCATCGTGACTCCAAGACCAAATCGGCCACCATGTCTGAGCAAATCCAGGTTGGAAGACAGGGGCCGATCGGCCTCCTCCCGATGCTTGACCCATACTTAGCGATGCATCCGTTTCCAGTTGGGTCGTGTTGGTCAGCATCGTTTTGGATCGATGGGTCTTGGGGGTTAAGCTCAGCGAGGCTGGATACCAGATCCGCTCGAATGGCTTAAACGAATCGCCTTGGGTCAAGCGAATTTTCGGCCAGCGGACGTCGAGACTTCTGCTCCCAAGATGCGTCTGAATCCATGCTGCAATCGGCCAATTTCCTTTCGGAGTCTCCTCGGCTTTCGGCCCGAGCAGGCGAACTCGAAGTAGGACTACCGAGTCAACGCCCTCGTTATCGACGTTCAGTTCGACCGTCTTGCCCAATTCCTTGTGAACCACCGCGGGCCGGTCCCCGTTCGCACCGCTGACGAGCGCATCGGTGACCTCCCAGCCCTCGGGCACCTTCATTTTTATGTCGCGGTCGAAGGAATTGGGAAACGCCACTTTGGTGGCTAACCACGCGACTTGGCCCCCGAAACCGTCCAGGAATAAATCGACGCGAGAGTCGAAGAAAAACGGCTCTGGACGCTGCGACTTCGTCGCGTCGATGACTTCGACGGCCATCGGATCGGAAGATTTCCATGCATAGGTATAACCGGATCCATCGTCCCAACGTTCGACGGACAACCCATCGCGTTGTCGGACCAGAAGCTCCTTCGAGAGCCTTAACGAATGGGTCGATCGACTTGCTTCCTTTACCGAGGGCTTTGTAATTTGAAGGGTCGGCAAACTCGACTGAACGTTGAGGGTGGCAACCAACGCGTTGATAACATCCGACGAAGTATCGTGGGAAATGCTATCGAGTTGTACCGTCCAGGTTTGCGATTCCCCATCAAAGTTCGCGGCGATGGGCAACCTCTGTTCCCCTTGGTAATGCCATTGGTATCCATCCGATAGCGAGATTCGCAATTGCGATAGATTGGTGAGCTCCTTCGACAGTGGGAACCGATGCGTGATCTTCCAATCGGAAGCCGATCGTCGGACGGAGGTTTCGATTGGGACGATCAAACTCTGTTCAATCGATTCGGCGATCAGCGGCGGAAGTTTCCCTTGGCGGACTCCAAAGACCATTGCCCGACCGAGCCTGGGCAGGGAGTCGCGTTGCCATGGGGTCAATTCCTTCTCCTCGAGAATCCATGGTTCGGTGGGGCCTTGGAAGGTGAAGCGATTGCTCGGCCCTGGCTCAAGGTAGACGCATTCCCGTGTAGGCACATCTTGGATGGTCAACCAAGCGGATTGTCCCAGATCGATCTGTGCGTCGCTTTCGAGCGATCGGAGCAATTGGAACTCAACGATCCCCTCGGTATTGGTCCACTGGTTGGTATCGATCTGCAGGAGTGCACCAGACTCATCGAGCCTTAGTAGCCCTGAGTTCGCCTGCGGTTTGCTCGTTAGCGACTGGGGAGCGAGTTGCCAGTCAGGAGGAACTCTCAATGTCCTGATTCCTCGTTGGCCGGGCTTCTGAAGCTGGCTGAACCGCAATCGCACGTTGGCGGTGCATCGTTCGCTATCGTTGGAGAGTCGAATCAAGGATTCGACTCCATTGGACGACTCGGGCTTGAGGATACTGCAACGGAATTCGGGCGGACTTCGGTACCAAGAGTACTCCAAGCGATGGGCGCCCTCGGGAGTTTTTCGTACCGAGTCGAGCCTGCCGCGTTCCGGTGTGATCTCTACGAAGCGACCATCGGGCTGGTCTTGCAGAATCGTGGATCCAAAGAGAACCGCCGCATTGGAATTCCGAATCGAGGGAATCTTCAAACTACCGCTTTGTGGATCGATAAGTTGTTCCCAAGGGATCAAGAACTCAGCGGCCATCCGCTGGCGAGTTCCACCGCTGGGCGCGTTGACGACTACCATGTTTTGATCCAATTGCAGCGTGGTCTCACGCTCGTTGATCGTCAAGGATCGGATTTTCATACCTTGCGGCAACTCGAAGCGTATTGGAGCACTCGCAGCGGACGACTCATTCCATTCCCACTCGCCTATCATTCGCAACTCACCGCTATGGATGGAGTACTGCAAGGTTTGCTTTGCAAATAATCGCTCGATTCCCCACTCTTTTGGATACTCGATGGTCTGCCCTCGACCGGCGTTGGTTCCAAGATCGATCGAGAAGGTGATCCTCTCTTGACCGCTGATTTCAAGGAGCCAATAGGCGTTCTCGACCGCCGTCGGAGCATCGGTCCCGAGCGTTGGGTTCGGGTCTGGCCAATTTCCTAATCGCGATGCGGCCTGTTGCCATCCATCGATTCGACGCATCACGACACTCGATTTCTCGAGCCTAGCTGTCTTTGGCAGCAAGAGCACTAGGCAACCGTCGACGGTTCGAGGTACTAAGGCCTCGAAATTCAACCGATTCGGAGTACTGTCTGCTAAGGGTCGAAGCGACCAACGAATCCAAGCTTCGGGTTGGGTACGATGGACGAGTGGACTTCCGCTCGCATCGAAAACCCAAGCAGGTTGCACGCTCCCAGAGTTGGTTTGCGGAATCGGGTCAACACCGCTTTCTCTTTCGCCAGAGGCGTTGGAGTTATTCGTGCTCTGCGATTGATTGAGTTCTTCGTAACTGTTCTCTATGGCTAGATTCCAAGGACTGAGTCGTTCCTTGATCGTTCGAGATTCCGAAGGGGTCGATGCGGTGCTCTTGGGATCCGACCACATCAAGCGTGTGCGCTCGGATAGTAGATCGGCTCCAACCAACCGCGCGACGGCATGAATGGAACGAAGCCCTTGGGAAGAGCTTAACCATGGGTCGATCGTCTCGCTGTTGCTACGGATGATCCGTTCTAAAGCAGCAGGTAGTTTGTCGATTTCTAAGGGACGGAGGTTGTCTAAAGGCAATTCGGGTAGTTCCGTTTCCGGAACGAAAATCCGACGGAACGGACGGTCGACTATCGGTTGCTCGACAAACTCCGGTGCACGAATCGTGGTTGTGGGCGAATCGCTTTCGGGCCGTTGCCCGAACAACGGATCGATCGGGACGAAAAGAAACAACAAAACGAGGAACGCTAATCGGCCGCAAGTCATTGTGGCTCCCTGGTCTTCGCCGCGACCGTCGATCGCAACAACGAGGAGTCTCCACTGGGCTTTTTGATTGCGTTCGATCCTGAGTTAACGCGTCCGGACAAGGGTGTCGGTGCGTATTGCCGGCTGACAAAAATACTTCGACGCCGGGCCCGTCGATCCATCGCCCATCGCGCCAATCCATACAGGATCGCCAACCCCACCGATACTATCGCCGCTTGAAGTACCAGCAACGAGATATCCCAAGCGAATTGGGAGAAGACGAAGAAAACGCCTAAGAAGATCGCCCAGAACCAAGGCCAACGGATCCAGCGGCTGTCTCGAAGCACGATGGCTAACGCCAAGACGACCATCGATACGGGCAGCCAAATCAGCGCGCTCGGGACGAAGATCGCTTCGAGCGGTTGTGTCGAGGCGACGCTCGTTAAATCATACTGATTGACCTGTTGGGCTAAGACGGGTTGAGATGTCGCGCCGATGCGAACTTCAATTTCCTCTTGGTCGCTCTGTCCGACTCTTCGAAAGAACAAATCGCGCCAACGCCATTGGTACATCGGTAAAGCGTTTTTAGTGCTAGATATCAAATGCTCGGTCCGAGGAACAATGATCTGCCAGACCAAAGGGGCACTCGATGGGGTGGGTTGAAGCCGAGGTCCGATCGGTTGGACTCTGCGAAACCAACCCTTGGGAGCTGCCTGGGTGGTGTAGACCTCAAGCACGTGATTTGTCGATGCGGCCGGCTCCGATGTCTCGGGAATCACAACCGTTGCATACCCTTCGGATTCGGGGTCCTGACGCACGTTGGCCCGCTGTCCATCAAGCATCCACTCCGCGTCCCGGATGAGTCCTAGGGTGGCTGGGATTCGTACGACGCGTTGATCGGTTTGAAATCTTGCTACATACCGATCCCGTTGTTCGAGGGCATTGACGATGGTCTGCACCCATTCGGCCTCCAGACGCAACGGCGATTTACTACGGTTGGCTCTCCGCGCTGCGGTCAACTTAAACCGCGATTGATCGGGATCGAGTTCATAAACCCCTTCGTTGGTCCCGTCGAATGCAGAAACCTTGAACACCTCGGTGCTGCGCAGTCGCAATTGAGCCAGGTCGAGGATGACTTGCTCTTGATCCCGTAGAGAGCTCAATTTCGCCAGACCGAGGTCGAGTAAGGTTTCCTCTTCTGTTTGCGAAAGAAGAGGTTGCTTGGACGAATATTGCGCTTCGATCAGAAAATCCAGTCGATTGCTCGCGTCGGCTGAGACCTCTGGCACAGAGAATTTCGCCCAACGCAACGACTCGGCTTGGCCAACCACCGGCTCGAGCCATTCGAGGGCTACTTGACGATTGTCGATCGATATCGTCGCATCCGGGGCGGATCGGTCCCGATCTCCTTCCACGGGAAACCCGATACGCAGTTCGGTCGGGCGGCTTCCTAAGCACCTGCAGTTCCATCGAAGATCCCACTGGATCGCATCGGAGCTCGGAGTAAGGCTCGTGTAAAGACTCGCCGAGACGAAGGATCCTTTGCGGCTGCGAGTTCCTGTCCATCGGCTCGATGCTGTCGCATCGGCAATCTGATACTGCATCAAAAAGGGTGTAGCTCCCGCGTTGGCATCGGTCCACTGCTTTTGTGCCATTCGGTC
Organism: Planctomycetota bacterium; assembly: GCA_003671195.1. Taxonomy (GTDB): domain Bacteria; phylum Planctomycetota; class Planctomycetia; order Pirellulales; family Pirellulaceae; genus JBKCUI01. The sequence goes on along the minus strand of QWPJ01000054.1, from coordinate 7,047 downwards.
CAGCGAAGTTTCCACCAAACCGACTGTGGCATCGGGATTCGAGGTCAATCGATAGGGCCAACTGTAGACCAGCAAACGACCTGGCAAACTTCGGATAACTCTCTGTTGGGATTCCTGCGAAAGCCAGGACAATTGAGGCAATGAAAACGCGACGTCTTGCGTCTCGTCGGCCAAACTTCGACTCATCAAGTATTCCAATTTCCAAGGCGCATTCGGATCCTTTTTCTCCGAGGAGTCGGCGATCATTTCAAAGGGATTCCCGAGTTTAAATCCCCCAAAGGGAATTTCGCCGATGCGTTCGGCGCGAATCGTATCGGAAGTTGTAGTCCGGCCCCCAGTAGCGCTCTTCATCCATAAATTCGCGTTGATCGGAAGCGACCAAGCTCCATTGGGATTCTCTGCCGTTGGATTTCCTGCACCGGTAAGTGCATCCAAAGGTAGATCGGTCTCCGAGGGATACAAGACAAGCCGCTCGGGTTGCCAACCCTCGGCCTCCAATTGCAACAAAGGCAACTCGATCGGATCGCTCCCGAACTCGATCAATCCTCGGAGCAGGACGCGTCGCTCGCGCACTTCGATGCGCTGTTCCGAACCAAATCGTGGGCGCTCGGCGACCGAGGTCCATTGGGTGGCGATCCTGGCAGGCTGACCCGAGAATTGAAAAGAATAGACGATCGATTCGCTCCCGTCAGCCGCTTGGCTTTGCCTGAGCAATTGCACGTTCCCTTGCGTACTCCAATCGATCGAATTGGTCCGAGGGATCGCGAATTCAATCGTTCCATTGTGACGCTCAGCACCCTCGAATTCCGGCGCCGAAAAGCTCACCTGCGGCTCGCTGGGCAATCGCCCGATTTGCCACTCGAGATTCAAATCCAATTCACTGCGCGCATAAGCGTCATCGATCTCAATCCACCAGGCCTCACCCGGTTTTTCCTGAGCCAATGTCGGTGGATCGGTTGACGCTTTGCTCGTGACTCGAACCATGCGATAACTGGAAAAACTCAAAATGTCCGAGATCGCCTCGCGCATCGTCCCCTGAGGGGGTAACGTCCACAAAATCCTCTTACCTGCCAATTTGATCGGACCGCGAATCGAACAAGCCGTATCGGCACGCCATCGATTCGCGTCGCTCGTCGGCGTGAATTTCGTCTGACTTAGGATTTCAACAGCAGCGATCGCCTCGCGGTTGGCTTTGCGATTCCATGTCAGGTTGATTGAGTTCGATGACGTCCGAACAATCGCAATCGAATGCTCTCCTTGAACACTGAACGGCTCGATCACCTCATTGCCACCCCCGGTCGCATTCAACTCCCAGTCTCCCTTGGGGAGCTTCAACTTCAAGACGCTCGCCGCTGGGGGTAAGTCGAGCCTCAGCGAGGTCCCGACCGGATTCGATACGACTTTGCATAAAGCTTCGAGCTCCAATCGCCTCGGAAGCGTCTTGCCAGGACCGACCCGCCACAAGTATCCATTCGATTGGGTCGATGTTGCAACGCTCTCGACGCCATCGATGATCGATCCGTCCGAGACCGGAGCGGCCTGCGGTTCGGTTGGTTTCGTCGGCAACCATTGCAGTTGACTCAACGCGATCGGTACGGTCCAAGTGGTTCGATTGGGCTTCTTCAATGCGATCAATCCACGCACCTGCACCTTGGCATAGTCGGCGATCGGCTCAATGACCAAGTCGAGTTGGTTCAAGCTCGGGGTCGCTGCAAGCCCCTCACCTCCTAACTCGGTTTCCATCAGCAAACGCTCAAAGTCTTCGTAACGCGCGCGGGGTACGAGGATCTCTTCACCTTTTTCGTTCCGCATGTACATCAAGTCAGGAAGAACGCCTGGACCTACCACTCGCGGTAAGTTCTCCATTGGCATCACCCCACCGGCTGGAGGGCTCGTAGGCGGGTCCTGAGCATGCCCCTTGTGCATCGTCGCGCCTGGACCGAATACCAGAACAACCAACGCCAACCAACCCAAGCGCAGCGTTGTTCGCATCGCCAAAAAAGCCTTTGAGCCATTGCCTACCCTAGACTCAGTTCCCACGGCTCCTCGATCCGTGCCAGTGGCGCGTGCCAAAGTTACTGGACTGCCTATGCCCGCCGAACCAATCTCGCCACCCCGTTCCTTAGACACCCAATGCGTCCCCTCGTGCGTGATTCAAATCTACTAGGAATCTACCATGCAAGCCGATTAAACCAGAATGCATCCATTGGATAGACTCCGTCGAACTCCCATTATTTTAGACTTCCTGCCAACCAAACCCCAATATTTTAACCGATTATCCTCAAACCCGAACCAACCAAAGCTTATCGATCCGAAGAAACCTCAGAACTGGCATCTAAGGAACGGGTACAATTTAGTTTCAGTTATACTCCACGGAACACTTACCCTCATCGCTTATGCGCCGCATCGCTTTGTACTACCGGAGTTTCCTCGATTCCGCAGGCCGAATCGGCTCGGCCTCAAATCCTCATGTCCTGCGAGGATGCGCCAAGATCGGAATCCCGGTACTGCTTTGGGTGGTCCTCTCGGTCGTTTCCACAGCGCAGCTACCTAGCGAACCAAGAATCGATTTTGTTCGAGACATCCAACCGATCTTCGAAGTGCACTGCTTTGCATGCCATGGACCGGAGAAGCAAAAATCAGGCTTTCGACTCGATGTGAAGTCGCGAGCACTCCAAGGTGGGGATCACTACGGACCGACGGTCGACCCGAACGATCCGAACGCGAGCCCCTTGCTCGACTGGGTCAAGAATCAGAATCCTCAGGAACGGATGCCTCCCCCTGGACCTGCCAACAAACCCTTAAGCCGCTCGCAAATCGAAACCCTCGAAGCTTGGTTCGCTGCCGGTGCACCTTGGCCAGACGGGGTCGACAAAACCACTTTGATCGATCCGAAGTCGCACTGGAGTTTTCAACCTCTCGCTTCACCAAACCCGCTTGCCTCGATCGATACTTGGATCGAAAGCAAGCTGCTGGCCCAAGGGATGAGCTTATCACCTCCGGCTCTACCCATGCAATGGCTGCGGCGTGTCTCGCTCGACCTCCATGGCCTACCGCCTTCTCCGGAACTCGCCGCATGGTTCGCCCATCACCACGAGGAACCCGAGGCGTATTCCCGGGTCGTCGAGCAAATGCTCGCTTCGCCCCGGTATGCGGAACGCTGGGCACAGCATTGGCTCGATGTGGTGCGGTATGCGGACACCCACGGATTCGAGGTCAACACCGAGCGTCCCCACGCTTGGCATTACCGGGATTATGTGATCCGCGCTCTTCAAAACGATACTCCCTTCGATCAGTTCATCCGCGAACAGATCGCCGGAGATCAGCTCGGACAAGACACCGCGACGGGCTTCCTGATCACCGCCTCGGTTCTTCTTCCCGGCCAAATCGGCGCCGACGAACCCAGCAAGCGGCTTGCACGACAAGACGCGATCGATGAAATCGTCGTGAACCTAAGCCAATCATTTCTCGGGCTGAGCATCGGCTGCGCCCGATGCCATGACCATAAATTCGATCCGATCTCTCAAGAAGACTACTACGCGATGCAAGCCTTTGTCGCTGGGGTCGACTACGAAGACCGTTTGGTCGATACCCCATGGGCGATCGAAAATAAGGAGCGCGGCGAAAGGATCTCCGATGAGCTCCGAGCGATCGATCGCGAGCTGTTGCGCTTAGAACCCTTGGCCCGCCCCAATCCGCAACGCTTCCAAATCGGCACCGATCTCCAAAGCTTGCAAGACCTCCCAGTGGTCTTGCCCAAGCGACCTCGGTTGCAACCGACGATCAACTCCGAAAGGATCGCACCGACCGAAACACGAGCTGTTCGCTTCTCGATCCTTCAAACCAATCGACTCGAGCCTTGCATCGATGAGTTTGAGATCTTCAATCCCCTCGGTGAGAATGTCGCACTGAGTTCCCGAGGAACGCAAGTCACCTCGTCAGGCGATTCGGTCGCGCCCGATCGGCATGAACTGCGTTTGGTCAACGACGGAAGCTACGGCAACAGCCGCAGTTGGATGTCCAATCAAGTCGGAAAAGGAACCCTAACCTTTGAATTCACCGACCCGGTGATCGTAGAACGGTTGGTCTGGGGACGCGACCGCTTAGGGGAATTTCAGGACCGATTGGCAATCCAATACACGATCCAACTGCTCGGCCCAGACGGCCAATGGACTCTCGTCGCTGACGATTCGGATCGAAATAGCGATGCGTTAGATCCTGCCCCCCAAGGTTCCGATTCGGCCTCGAATGCGGCACCCAACTCCCCATCGACCAACCCAAGTTCGGAGGATTTCGCAGCGTTTCAGACGCTGCAAACCCGTCAGAAACAACTTCAAAACGATCGGAAGACTTGGCAGGAAAATCAAAAGGCGTTTGCCGGCCGTTTTCGGACTCCAGATGCGATTCACCTGCTCCTGCGCGGGGATCCCGAGCAGCCTCAGCAAAAAGTGGAACCGAGGATTCCCGGATTCTTTGGGCAGCTTGGAATCGATCCCTCCGAGAGCGAACCCAAGCGGCGTATGGCCATCGCCGACTGGATCGCCTCACCGAGCAATCCACTGACGCCTAGGGTCATCGCGAATCGGATTTGGCAGGGGCACTTCGGAATCGGATTGGTCGATACACCGAATGATTTTGGGATTCATGGACAACCTCCCTCCCATCCGGAACTTCTCGATTGGCTCGCTGCAGAATTGATCGCAAACAACTGGTCGCTCAAGTCCCTTCATCGAGCGATCGTTCTATCGAAGACTTACAGGCAATCGAGCCAATCCAACGTTAAGGGACTGGAAATCGACGCCGACTGTCGGCTCCTTTGGAGGTATCCGCTCCGAAGGCTCGAGGCCGAGGCGATCCGCGACTCGATCCTGGCCGTCAGCGGCCAACTCAATACGGCCATGTTCGGAAGAGGCTACGACCTATTCGCCCAACGCGGAGGACTCAGTGGATTCCAACCCATCGAGCAGTTTCAAGGCCAAGGGCTCCGACGCATGATTTATGCCCATAAAGTACGACGGGAACGCGAGGCTGTTTTTGGAGCGTTTGATTGCCCCGACGCAGGGCAAAGCACCGGACTGCGCCGAACCTCCACAACCCCCATCCAAGCCTTGAACCTGCTCAACAGCGTCTTTACGATCGAGCAGTCCAAAGCGTTCGCAGAGCGATTGCATAGGGAAGCCGGCTCACGGGACCAGACCGGCTCACGGGGCCAGACCGGCTCACGGGGGGAATCCCAAGCCGACCCAACGCAATTGATCAAAGCTGCTTACCAACACTCTTTGTGCCGAGATCCGACCCCGGACGAGATCGCTGATGCCCTGCCAATCGTCCAGGAGTTGGGCGTTGAAACACTCTGCCGCGCACTTTTTAACTGCAATGAGTTTCTGTTCCTTCCCTGATAAGGCTCTTTGATAAGGCTACTTGAACCGTGCATCCTTTTTTGGACCGTCGAAACTTTCTCGGCTCGGCCTCAAATGCCCTAGGCTCGATCGCGCTTACGAGCCTTCTGAGTCGCGATCGATTGCTCGCGAGCGGCCCGAGCGAACGTTTCGATCCGACCGAACCGATCGATCCTGCCAAACCCTACGCACCGCGCAAGCCACACTTTGAAGCCAAGGCAAAGAATGTCCTGGTGGTCTTCTGCGCAGGTGCGGTCAGCCAACTGGAGACCTGGGATTACAAACCCAAACTCATCGAATGGGACGATCGACCCCTGCCCGGGGGACCTTCGGTCACCTTCCAAGGACCGGCTGGAAATCTGGCTCGACCGCAATATACGTTTCGTCCCCGTGGCGAGTCCGGAAAATGGGTCAGCGATCTTATTCCACATCTTGCAGAACTGACCGATCAGATCGCTTTTGTCCATTCGTTGACGAGCAAATCCAATACCCATGGACCCGCCGAAAACTTTCTCTCCACAGGCTTTAATCTCGATGGTTTCCCAAGTTTGGGGGCCTGGGTGACCTATGCGTTGGGGAGCCTTTGCGACAATCTGCCCGCGTATGTGGCTATCCCCGATCCCCGAGGTGTTCCGCAAAACGGGTCGAACAATTGGGGGCCAGGATTTCTCCCCGCTTCCTTCCAAGGCACAACGTTCTCGGCCAACGATCCGGTCAGGCATTTGAAATCCAAAGGTGTTTCGGACGCTTCCGATGCTGCGACCCGACGCTTGCTGGACAAGATGCAGCAGCGACATCTGCAAGAATACCCCGGCGATGCGCAGTTGGCCGCGCGGATCGCAAGCTACGAACTTGCCGGCAGGATGCAGGCGAGTGTCCCCCAAATCACTGACATCGACCAGGAACCTGCCTACGTGCTGAAAGCCTACGGAGCCGATGATACGACGAACAAGGACAAAGCCGCCTTTGCCAAAAACTGCATACTCGCAAGACGATTGATCGAAAGCGGGGTTCGGTTCGTGCAACTCTTCAATGGGGCTTACGCCAGCGCCGGCAAACTGAATTGGGACGGGCACAACGATCTAAAAAACCAATACGATGTCCATGCCTCCATCCTCGATCAGCCCGTTGCTGCATTGATCAAGGACCTCGAATCGCGCGGATTGCTCAAAGACACCCTGGTTGTTTGGTGCACCGAATTCGGTCGAATGCCCTTTTTCCAAAAAGGTGCCAAGGGCCGTGACCACAACCCCGACGGGTTTACCTGCTGGATGACCGGTGCCGGCGTCCGCCAAGGAGTCAGCCATGGACTGACCGACGAGCTTGGGGTTAAGGCGATCGAGGATATTCATCCGCTGTACGATTTCAACGCGACGATCTTGCATTTGCTAGGGCTCGACCACGAACGCCTAAGCGTCGAGCACAACGGCATCAGACGACGCTTGACCAACGTCGAAGGCAACGTCATCGAGTCGATCCTGAGCTGAGGCTCGGGCATCAAACCAAAGCCCCCCCAACCGCGTCGCAATCAGGCTCTCTTGATCTCGCTTGGCGTATCCGGTTGGCCACTGGCATCCTTGCCCGGTGGTGGCTCCTGCGCCTGGGGCTCCAGAGGAGATGAAGCCTTCGGAAGCCTTCCCGATTGCTC
>QWPJ01000020.1 GCA_003671195.1 Planctomycetota bacterium | reverse complement strand
TGTTCAACAGACTCATTGAGCTGGCCTCCTTGCCTTGGTTTGCGCTTGTGATGAAACGCTTATCCAGGGCAGGAGGCCTTTGAATCTAGGCCATTTTTCACTAATTCAACGCCATTCGGGCTTGCCCCGGCGGAGGCGTAACTTGCAGCTACAGAGCATGTGCTCGGCAATCCGCATCGGATTTCGTCGTACTCGTACTCAGCGAAGCGGTACTCGCTACTGCTTGCTGAGCGTCTCGTCGAGATTGAGGATCACCCGGGCAGCGAGCGTCCAAGCCGCTGCATCCTGGGGATTGGTCCCCTGGGGCAAGTCCTTGAGCTTGCCCGGATCACCCGTGAGAATCTCACGCGGATTGAGCCAACCTTCGGCCAGACGCTTTCGCTGCTGCTCGAGGAACTTGAGCAACTCCGCTTTCTCCAATTCTGTCGCATTGCGCGACGTGGCCAACTGGTAAGCTCTCTCGATGCGCTCTGCATCGGATCCTGCGGTTTCACGCAAGATCCGCATCGCAAAGCCCCCGGCGGCCTCGACAAAGATCGGCTCGTTGAGACTGGTCAATGCCGCTAGTGGTGTGTTGGATCGAATCCGTCGGGCACATGCCGCATCGGCGTTGGGTGCATCGAACGCACTGAGTACCGGGTCGGGCATCGACCGCTTGCGAAACATATAGATCGCTCGGCGGTAACGCTCAGGCCCCTCGGCCGCTTTCCAATAGCCAGGATAAGTGTAATTGTAATCGAGCACGTTCTGCGGGACCGGAGGGATCACGCTGGGACCTCCAAGTTTCTGATGCATCAATCCCGAGATGCTCAACACCACATCGCGCACCGTCTCAGCATCGCACCGGAATCGCGGACCACGCGTCAGCCACCGGTTCTTCGGGTCGACCTCAAGCATCATCTTTGTCGCATGCGAACTGCGCTGGTAAGTGTCGCTCAGTACAATCGTGCGCACGAGCTTCTTGAGACTCCAATTCGTGTCCATGAACTCAACGGCCAACGTATCGAGCACCCCTTGATACTCAGGGACCGATGCGCGGGTGCCAAAGTCCTCGGACGTCTCGACTAAGCCTTGGCCAAATATCTCCTGCCATACGCGGTTGACCGCCACGCGGGCTGTCAGTGGATTGGACCGATCGACCATCCATCGGGCCAATCGCAATCGGGCTGGCTCGGCCGTCTGAATCGGCGGATGCAAACTGGCCAAGACCCGGGGCTCGATCGCCACATCGGGCTGGTCCCAATTGCCTCGCTGCAGCTTGTAAGTCGTCCGCGATTTACGCGGCTCTCGCTCGGTCATGTGCAGCACGCTGGTCTTGGCGCTGGGAAAACGCTTCCATTCGTTGTCGATCGCCATAAGCTGCTCCTTGGCCTCCTGGCGCGTTGCCATCCATGCCTGGAATGCGATCGAAGAACGCTCAGAAGTCTCGGGCGATTCGATCAGGTCAAGCACCGCATCGTGGTCGATCCCTGGTGCCGTCGGAGCTGGTGTGTCCGTCACGCTGATGCGGCATGAACCGACCATGTCACCCTGACGCCACACAATTTTCAACTTGTGGGCTTGGACATTCTCAAGCGGTTTTTCAAGCTGCAGGACAGCCACCGAAGATCGATTGCGACGCCCTAACCCACGATCCGATTTCCAAACCGTTTCATCCTTGCCGTCGATGAGCAACGAAACGGGACCTGATGCATTCTTGCCATCGGCAGACTTCTCCTCGGGATTGCTAAAGTCGCAACTCGCAGCCGAGAAATTTTGCTTCTCCCAGTCCTTGCTATCGGGCTTTTGAACAAACAACTCCACCTCTCGCAGATCCCACATGCCGACCCCGTTGCGGCCTGGACCTCGGAATGGCAACTCGCCGTGCGTGAGTACCTCGAACTGGATGCCCGTGAGCGTCGATAAACCCGCAGGCGCGATCATAAACACGTCGTTGCTGGTGTGGCCGACCATCAAGATCGAATCGTCGGACTCCTGGACCGGATGGTTCAAGCCGCTGATCGTTTCGAGTAGCTCAGCTCGCAAGGCCCGCCATTTCGGCCGCGATCCGAGGACCTGATCTCGCCAAGACTGAAAGCTCGCCTGCCAATCGGTATTCGTCTCGCGAACCTTTTGCTCCGAGGCGGCGATGCTCGAACGGATCTGGCCAATGAGCGTCTGCTGCTCAGGAGTGTACACCCACGATCGGGATTCGTAGGTGTTGTTCAAGAACGCGAAGATCCCAAAGTATTCGTCATGCGTGATCGGATCGAATTTGTGGGTATGGCATTGCGCGCACTGAAGCGACATGCCTAATACCCCCTTGCCGATGCAGTCGATCCGATCGAACATCTCCACCATGCGGAACTGCTCGGGAACAATCGCCCCCTCCTCGTTGATCATGCTGTTGCGAAGGAAACCCGTCGCGATAATCTGCTCCTGTGTCGGCTGCTCGAATAAATCACCCGCAAGCTGCTCAATGACGAAACGATCGTAAGGCATATCCGTTCGGATCGCATCGAGCACCCAATCGCGCCATGCCCATTGCTCGCGCTGCAAATCCTTTTCGTAACCATTGGTGTCCGAATAACGCGCCACATCGAGCCACGAGCGCGCCCACTTTTCCGCAAATCGATCGTCGGCCAAAAGCTTCTCTACCGTCGCTTCGATCCCCTCTTTGTGAAACTCCGCAAGCTGCTCAGGCGTCGGTGGGACTCCTACCAAGTCCAAATAGACGCGGCGACCGAGCTCCCATGCCTTGGCTTGGCCTGTGCTCGGCCATCCCTTGGTGTGCAACGTATCGGTCACAAGCCAATCGATCGTATGCTGGACCTTGCGACCATGAATGGGCTTAGACAAGTCCACTTCGGTCCGCACCGGAGGAATAAATGCCCAGTGCTTGTCGTACTGGGCACCTTGGTCGATCCATCGCTGAAGCAACTCAACCTGCTCGGGACTCAATGGCTTGTTCAAACTCGGTGGAGGCATGACCTCATCGGGATCCTTCGATAGGATTCGGCGAACCAAGTGGCTCTCGGATGCCTTGCCCGGAACAATCGCTCCTTGGGCCGATTCCCCGCCGGCTAAAGCCGACTCCCGCAGATCCAACCGCAAACCACCCTCCCTAGTCGACTCGTCGACCCCATGGCACTGCGCGCAATGCTCCGATAGGATCGGCTGAATCTGCCTCCGGAAATCAATTCCCTCGGCACCCTGAACGCCCTGAGCACCCTGAACGCCCTGTGCAACCTGAAAGCCCTGAGCAACAGGGCAAATCGCCGAAGGAGCAACCGCAAGCAGGATGGCCAAGCCCGTGAGGGCAAAAGTCACCCTACGGACTCCTAGGGGTTTGGCAAGCATGATCGAGCTCATAGAAAATCAAGTGGGTTCGGTGGGACAGAGGGCGTGGACAAGCAAATCGCTTGAGCACTCCATTATCCATGAAAATCGTTTACGGAAAAGCGAAATGCCCCAGGATTAGGAAACGGTCGGATCGGTAACGGACACCCTAAAATCGTATCGGCTAGCATCGGCCCGTAGTGCTTGCGGTACCCAAGGTAACTCGACGTAAGTCGCGCGTTGATCTCCAAGGCGACCCAAGGCCCCTCGGGTACCATCAGAAAATCGATCCCAATCCAACCGGCTCTCGACCCTGGCACAGCGCGGAGTAACCCCCGTGCAAACCGCCACAGCTCCTGCGGGTCAACCTCCACTGGGCCATTTCCCCCGACATAACTACCGACTGAGCTTCCGATAGAACTACCGAGGGTGCTCCCCTCCGTCGGTTCCATTGATTCTATTGATTCTATTGATTCCGTTGAATCACCCGAAGCGTTCTCGATCATGCTGCCGGTTCCAAAAAGCTGTTCCGTCGGACCGATCACCTCAGGCATCATTTCACAGTCGCCTTCAAAAGGTCCCCACCTACGAAACGAACCCCCTTGAGTTAAATCCCAAGCTCCGGTCAGAGCCAGACTCACCGATCGACCAAGGATCCAGGGTTGAACGATCCACTCACTCAGATCCACAAGAGTGCCCAGTTTACCGATCAACCGCTCGCCATCAGCGAATCGCTCCATGTCGGTCCCACCGGCCCCTCGACGCCGTTTGAGAACCCATCCGTCGGCCTGCACGTTTTGAAGTTCACCACCAAGAGCCCCCCCTGCTCGAAATCGATCCGGTCGAAGTCGATCCGGTCGAAGTCGATCCGAAATCGTGAGCCAATCGCTGGCCAACCACGTCGGCGCAGTGATTTGTTCGTCAGAGATCCAGCATTGGTGCGTTTCCCATTTGTCCGAAGCTAGACGCAAAAAACTCCCCTCCGGAGCCCTCACCGAGCAACCCTTTTTGCGCATGGATTCGATAAGCTCTGGCAAAAGTCCGTCGAGCTCCGGAGCGATGACGATCGATGTATCGCAAGAGCTTGCGATACGTGCCCACTGCGTTGCGATCGCTTCGATGTCAGGAACCGAATCCGGACGCGCAGTCTGCACCCCGTGGACATCGAGTCGATCCAGCCAAGCAGACTTCAAGCGGCAGGATTTCCAAGCGGCTTGAATCGAGGGCTCTAAAGCGACCAAAACTCGATGGCCGCAGGCTTCAAGGTCGCTCGAGAGCGCAAGAAGCATAGCGGCGCCTTCGTCCAGCAGCGGCGCAAAAGGTCCTGCAGGACCATCGTCTCGATAAAGGCCGCTCGAGCAGAGAAACTCAAATACTGCAACTCGCAAGAAACAATCGCCCCAGGGATTCCAAAATAGGTTCCGTAAAAACCCGTCAGCAAAACCACTCAGTATTCGTCGCGGCGCAAATCGAGATTCTGCACCGCATGGTTCTGCGCAAACCACACACGCCACTGCTCGACATTGTAGCCAAAGTTCTCTCCGGTTAGTCCCGACAAGGTCGAGAGGACGTCCTTGTGCTGGACCAGCTGCTTTTGGGCCGGCGTGGCTCCCCCACCGAGTCCAATTCCACCATTACCAGAAGCGGCGTTGAGCCCTCCGGGGTTGCCAGCCGGTCGAACCACTTGGGTCGATAGCAAATGATTGATCAAGATGCTGATGTAGCGTTTGTCGACAAACGGAGCCATGCAACGCGCGGCCCGGTCACGTGTCGAAGGATTACCAAGCTTCGATGCAAAACCGCTCAGAGCCGCCTCCCTTGTCCATTCGTCGCCACCACTGAGAAGCTCTAAGATCCTATCGACCAAAGCGGTGTTGGGTTCTTCCATGGCGATCGATACCAAAGCCGGACTAGCCGCCCGCAACGGGATCTGCTTGATGAGCTTCCAACCCAATTGCCTCTCAGCAGCATCGCCCTCGCGAATCAACTTGACAATCCGCCCAATGAGCAAGGGATTGTTTACCCCTTCGAGATAGACCTCAGCCTCCCCTTTCAAGCGGGGCACACCGTTGAAGTACGCTTTAAGCTTGCCATCAAACTCCCGCTCAAGATCCCTTTTGAGAAGCTTGCTTTTTTCCTCGAAATCCAAAAGCGCTTTCTCTTGCCAAGTGTACCAGCGACCCTTGTCTCCCTTGATCTTCCCTCGGCGGTACATCACCACCTCGTCGCGGAGCCACTTGCCAGTCGACTCGTCGGGGAAAAATCGAAGCGCCACCCAGGTCGCCCGGTCGGACGGATCGAGCTCGACGATCCGCTCGCGATGGGCGTTGGCGATGTTGTTCATCTGCTCATTCGAACTCTTCTCGACGATCGCGCGATGCTCTTCAAGCGAATCGCCTACCTGCAAGACATCCTGCGCGTATTTCTTATCTCGTTCCAGCGAGATACGTATCTTGGCGAACTTTCGCTCGACTTCGATCAGCGTCCCATCCTCGGCCTGGATCTGAACCATCAGACCCGACTGTGGGTTAAGCACCTTGCCATAGATCACGCCGCCATCTTTAAGCTCGACGATGTCGGCCAGCAACGACGAACTCCCCAACCCAAAAAGCATCGTCGCGACAAGTTTCAGGCCCGTGCCCCGGAGACCCGTGCACCGAAGGCCCATGCACCGAAGGCCCATGCACCGGAGGCCCAAATCACCGAACCAAGGTCGAATGTCCGTCGATCGAATCGTCTTCCGCTGGGATATCGAACGTCTCATCGCAAAATCCATCGCAATAGATCCATCGCAGTAAATGAAGCCAACCCAAATCGAATTCTACGTGGATTTATCGTCCCGATCCAAGGGTCGAATCCGAGAGAATCGACATTTACGGTTATAATCTCCCGGATGCCTCGCCGTGTGACTTTTTCTCCAACCCCTGCGACAAAACCATGCGAAAGTCCCTTTTGCTTGCGAATCTGATCCTTTCGTGCATCCCAATCAACCTTGCTATGGCCGAGGATTGGCCCGGTTGGATGGGCCCGAATCGGGACAACCAATGGAACCCAAAAACGGCCCCTAACTCCTTTCCCGCCGAGGGACTCAAACCCCTTTGGAGCACGGACCTAGCCGGCGGATACTCCGGCCCAGCGGTCGTCGCAGATCGAGTCTACGTGACCGACATGGTCACCCAAGCCGACGCCAAGGTCGATAACTTCGGACGCAAAGCCTTCGACGGGACCGAACGTGTCCACTGCATCGACGATGCGACCGGCAAGGTCCTTTGGACCCACGAATATCCCGTCACTTACGCAATCTCCTACCCAGCCGGGCCCCGATGCACCCCAATCGTCGATGGGGATAAACTCTATACCCTAGGAGCCGAAGGGGATTTGCTGTGCTTCCAAGCTGCCACCGGCAAAGTGATTTGGTCGAAGAACCTCAAACAGGTCTACAAGACCCAGTCGCCCCTCTGGGGCTATGCGGCCCACCCACTGATCGATGGCGATAACCTCATCACCCTCGCAGGTGGCGAAGGCTCCCAAACCGTCGCCTTGAACAAATCCACCGGCCAAGAAGTTTGGAGATTCGGAACAGCCTCCGAAACCGGTTACTCCCCTCCGACAATCATCCAAGCCGGTGGTGTGCGACAACTGATCCTAGTCAACCCCCAAGCCGTCAACTCGGTCAATCCCGAGAACGGCAAACCCTACTGGTCAATCCCCTACCTGGCCGACAACGGGTCGATCATCATGAGCCCCGTGCGAGCTGGAAAGTACTTGTTCATCGGTGGATATTCGAACCGAAATCTCCTGCTTGAATTAGGCGACTCTCAACCGACGGCCACCGAAGTCTGGCGAAACCAAGCCAAAAAGGGGATGTCACCAGTCAACGTCCAGCCCATGGTCATCGACCAGGTAGTTTATGGTTGCGACCAAAGCGGCGAACTCATGGCCTTTGATATCGCCTCGGGCGACCGACTCTGGGAAACAAGCAAACCGATCAGCGCTCGGCCACTGGGAAGCGGCACGGCATTCATGGTCAAAAACGCCGACCGCTTTTTCTTGTTCAACGAATCCGGAGAACTGCTCATCGCCAAGATCACCAAGAGTGGCTACGAGGAAATCGCAAGAACGAAAATCATCGAGCCGACGAACAACGCCTTTGGTCGCGAAGTCGTTTGGTGCGCGCCCGCGTTTGCAAACGGCTCGATCTACGTCCGCAACGACCAGAAACTGATCAAAGTACCGCTGAAGTAAACCCCATCCGCCAGGTTAGTCAGATCATTTGCAAATAGGATTTGAATCATGGAATCCCCAGAAAACCAGCAGCCAACTTCCCGACGGGCCTTTGGCAAAAACTCCCTCGGGCTCGCTGCCCTCGCTGGCCTTGGTGTCGGCAGTGCAAGCTTGCCAGCCGTGGCCTCCAACCGCGAAGTCAACCCTGCGGATGAAAAGCCTGCGGATGCCAAAGCCGGCAGGCTCAATCAATCGCTATGCAAATGGTGTTACGACAAAAACCTTACGCTCGATGAACTGTGCCAAAACGCCAAGCAGATGGGGCTAAGCGGGATCGATCTGCTCGGTCCTAAAGACTTCGATACCCTCAAGAAGTACGGATTGGTTTGTACCATGGTCACCTCGCATAAGCTCACCGATGGGCTCTGCGAGCCGAAGTTCTGGGATGAAGCATTCGAATCGCTCGAAAAATCGATCGAAGCAGCATCGCTCGCAGGTTTCCGAAACGTGATCTGCTTCTCCGGAAACGCTCGCGGGATCGACCGCAAAACCGGAATGAAGAACTGCGCCGAAGCGCTGCGCAAGATCGCTCCTGTGGCCGAGAAAAAAAATGTCATCCTCAACATGGAGCTTCTCAATAGCCGGGTCGATCACCCCGACTACATGTGCGATCTGTCCGCCTGGGGCATCGAACTGTGCAAACAGGTCGCAAGCGACCATTTCAAATTGCTCTACGACATCTACCACATGCAGATCATGGAAGGAGATATCATTCGCTCGATCCAAAACAACCACCAGTATTTCGGCCATTACCACACCGGTGGCAATCCAGGCCGCCACGAGATCGACGAGTCCCAAGAAATCTACTACCCACCGATTGCCAAAGCCATCGCCGATACCGGATTTAACGGCTACATCGCGCACGAGTTTCTGCCTACCCGAGATGCGATGACCAGCTTGTCCCAAGCCGTCAAACTATGCACCGTCTGAACCTTTGCATTCGTTTCTTCTTCCTTCTTCCTTCTTCCTTGCGTCTTTGCACCTTTGCGTCTTTGCGTTCCTTTCCTCCAACCTTCTTCCTTATTCCTTGCGTCTTTGCACCTTAGCGTCTTTGCGTTCCTTTCTTCTTCCTTCTTCCTTGCGTCTTTGCACCTTCGCGTCTTTGCGTTCCTTTCTTCCAATTTGCGTTCGTTTCCTCAAAAGACCGGATCTTGTTGTTTCGTTCCCGATACGGCGATTCTATGAAGCTGCCTAAAGCCCATTTCGTTTCCGACTTGCACCTGTTCTCCCGCCGTAGTTCCGGCCCTAAAGTCCAACGTGCAATTGAATCGGCTGTCGCTCAGTCCAATACGTTCGTCCTCGGCGGTGATATCTTCGACTTCCGTTGGAGCGCCCTGGACTCCCACGAAAAAACCGTCGAACAAAGCATCCGCTGGCTACAAGGCCTCATCTCGGTCAACCCCGATTGCCACTTCCACTACATCCTCGGAAACCACGACGCACTGCCTGCCTTCACCGAACAACTTGAGCAACTGGCTCTGGCCAACCCACAACTCCAATGGCATAAACACTACTTGCGAGTCAACCGCACCGTTTTTCTCCACGGAGATATCATCGATGCGAACATCCCCTACGAAGCTGATTTTCACGAACTGCTCGATGCAAGGCGAATTGCACACGAACATCGACCACGCCCCCACCCCATGAGACATTCCCTCTACGATGTCGTCGTCAAAACCCGCATCCATCGACTCGTCGCCCACTTGGCAAACTCGAACCAAAAAGTCCTAGACCAAGTCTCTGGGTACCTCGAGTGGATCGGCCAAACCCCCGAAAGTGGCGCCGAACAAGTTTTCTTCGGCCATACCCATCGGCCCGTCGACGCGGTCGATTACCAACGCCAAGTCTTCTACAACCCCGGTGCGGCGATCCACGGGATCCCTTTTAGAATTCTACCCCTGGAAATCTAACCCGCTGACCGCAGGCTGACGATCAACGATTAACGCCGATCGGAATGACTTCGATTTCACGCTGAACCAATGCACTCCCAGGTCGAAGACGACCTCGTGGGGGCATACAAGCTCGATCTGCAGTACAATGCAATCTGTGCAATCACCCGTGCAATTCGCAGCTAACCGATGCCAAGCAATCGGTCCCCTAGCATCCTTCCCTTAGTCCAAGTTCGGAGGCTCGTTTCCATGTGCACCCTAGTGCGGTTCTGCGTTGCGTGCGCGTTATGGATTGTGACTTCGTTTACCTTATTGGCCCAAATCGGCAGCGACTCGCGTGAGGAGATCTTCGATCTCCAACGATTGTCCAAGCCCCCAGTCGCTTCGCCTGCTCTCGACATTCCATCGGAAGGTGTCCGAGCGATTTTCTTCGAGGGGGTCCCCTATCGCGGGAAGCCGACGAAGGTCTTCGCCTACTACGGACTTCCAAGTCGTGATTCACAATCGCAACGGGCCGAAAAAGTTCCGGGAGTTGTTTTGATCCACGGAGGAGGTGGCACCGCGTTCGCAAATTGGGTCAAGCTATGGAAGAAGACATCCAACTCGATGAACGCAACGCATCAGCACGCTATCGAAGCGAAGTGAAAATCGCGAAGGCCGAGTTGTGCTTCACCAAGGATTTGGGGAAATGGCAGGACCGCAACTGGGAATCTCTGCCTGCCAAAATCCAAGACGACAAAGTTTCTGCGGAAATCCCCGCGGA
>QWPJ01000158.1 GCA_003671195.1 Planctomycetota bacterium | reverse complement strand
TTAAGAAATAATGCGATGGAAACCTATCACTTTCGAATTGCCGAACATGCGAACTTTTAAATCAGCGAAGTCAATGTTTTTGGTTGGCAGTTTTGCCTTCTGGGCACTCAGCGCGGCCCCTAGGGTGGGTTTGAGCCAAGATCCGGCCGCACCGGCGGCTGAGCCTCCAGCACCAGCAGCGCCAGCCACTGAGCCACCAGCGCCAGCCACTGTGCCACCAGCGGCAGCACCGGCACCAGCACCCGCAGCACCGGCACCAGCAGCACCCGTAGCACCAGTAGCACCCGCACCGGTTGTTTATCAATCGCTGGCTGTCTTTCCACCGTTGATCAAGATCAGTGCGCAGAACGACTTGCAGCATATCGTGGCCGTCGCGACCCGAGCCGATGGGATCACGGTCGATGTGACGGACCAAGTCCAGTGGAAGCTTGAGAATCCGGCGGTTGCCAAACTAGAGAATCTGGTGCTTTTTCCGTTGGCCGATGGAGCTACGCAGTTGGTCGGTGCCTGGAATGGCATGGAGACAAGAGCGGCTTTGGAGGTCACGCAAAGTCAAACGGCGCGCAAGGTCGAGTTTGAGCGCGACATTATGCCGATATTTACTAAGGTCGGTTGCAACACCGGGTCGTGCCATGGCGCGGCGCGAGGCAAGGACGGATTTCGTTTGAGTCTATTCGGATTCGATCCGCTTGGGGATTATCAGCGGATCACCCGTGAAATCGGGATTCGCCGCATCAACTTGGCCGTACCCGACCAAAGTTTGTTGCTTCTCAAGGCAACCGGATCGGTCCAGCATTCTGGGGGTAAGAAAATCGAGCCCGGCAGCAAGCATTACCAAACGGTATTGGCATGGCTTCAAGCCGGTGCTCTGGCGGATGCTGCAAGGCCACCGGCGGTGACCAAGGTGGATGTGTATCCATCGCAAGCGGTCCTTGAGGGCGAGGGAGCCAAGCAGCGAATCGTCGCCGTAGCGACTTATGCCGATGGGACTCAAAGAGACGTTTGGGATCTTGCAGGCTTTACGACCAACAACGAGCGGACCGGCGCGGTCGATGCCGACGGCACGGTCACCAGCGGCGTGCGTGGCGAAGCTTTCGTGATGGCGCGGTTCGATACGCACACGGTAGGAACCCAGGTCTTGGCCTTGCCTGCTGGAATGCAGTATGAGTACAAGCCGAGTCAGGGAAGTTACATCGATGCACTGGTCGATGCGAAACTCTTGAAGTTGCGGTTGCCGGCCAGTGGGCTTTGCACCGATGAGGAGTTTGTGCGTCGGGCTACAGTGGATATCACTGGATTGCTTCCGACTGAGGAGGAGACCGTAGGGTTTCTGTCCAATGCCGATCCGAACAAGAGAGCTGCGTTGATCGAGACGCTTTTGGGGCGTAAGGAGTTCAGCGAGATCTGGGCGATGAAGTGGGCCGACCTCTTGATGATCAAGAGCAACAATCAGGTCAGTTACAAGGCTGCTTACCTCTATTACAACTGGCTTATCAATCAGATCGCTTCGAATACGCCTTTGGATAAGATCGTCCGAGAGTTGCTCACAGCCACCGGTGGAACATTCCAGAATCCAGCGACGAACTTTTATCAGGTCGAGCAGGACCGCTTGAAGATGTCCGAGAATGTGGCTCAGGTTTTCATGGGGATACGCACCCAGTGCGCCCAATGCCACAATCATCCCTTCGACCGATGGACGATGGACGATTACTATGGATTCGCCGCGTTCTTTTCCCAAGTAGGCCGCAAGCAGAGTGAGGATTACCGACAGATATTGGTCTTCAATGGCGGCGGTGGTGAAGTGAACCATCCGGTTGGTGGTGCTGTGGTCAAGCCTCGGTTTTTAGGCGGAGGCCCAGCGGCAACCGACGGCAAGGACCGACGCGTCGTCTTGGCCGAATGGATGACCAGCAATGAAAACCCCTTCTTTGCCAAGAGTGTATCGAACAGGATTTGGGCACACTTTACCGGTGTGGGGATCGTCAATCCTGTGGACGATTTCCGAGCGAGTAACCCTGCAAGCAATCCTGAGTTGCTCGATACGCTCGGAGCCAAGTTGATCGAGTACAAGTACGACATCAAGCAGCTGGTGCGAGATATTTGCAATTCGAAGACTTACCAGCGGACGACCATTCCGGTCCCTGGCAACGAGGAGGACTTGCGGAACTACTCGCACGCTACGGTTCGTCGAATCCCCGCAGAGAACATGCTCGATTGCATTTCTCAGGTCACCATGACCAAAGAGAAGTTCCGGGGATTGCCCGTCGGGGCTCGGGCTGTGCAAATCGCCGACGGAGCGACCAGCAATTATTTCCTTACCACGTTCGGCCGCAGTGCGCGAGCGACGGTCTGTGCCGAGGAGGCCACGACCGACCCATCGCTCTCTCAGGCACTCCATTTGATCAATGGAGGGTCCGTCAGCGGCAAGATCAATCAGGGGCAACTCATTCCAAATTGGAAGAAGGAAGGGCTGACCCCAGAAGCGATCATTGAGAAAGTCTATGTGCGGTGTTTATCCCGCAAGCCCACCGAGGGAGAGCGAGCTAGGCTCATGCAGATGATCAGCGAGTCTGGCAATCCTGATCAGGGACTTCAGGATGTGTTCTGGGCGGTTCTCAATAGCCGCGAGTTCATTTTCAATCACTAAGTCGACACCAACCGTTGAAGATATCCGATGCGCATCGACACGAATCCGTTTATGACCGCAGTGGCTAGCCGTGCTTTGGCTCCCGTCTTGGCAGTGGCTTGTGCTTCCTCGCTTTGGGCCCAAGAGCCAGCGAAGATTACGTACGAAGACCACATCAAGCCCATCTTTCGGGAGCACTGTTCTTCTTGCCATAACAACAACGCCAAAAAGGGCGGGTTGTCCCTCGAGAACTTCCAAGCGACCATGGCCGGGGGCAGCAGCGGAGAGGTCTTGGTTTCCGGGGATCTCGATTCGTCGAGACTTTATGCTTTGACTGCCCACAAAGAGCAGCCGACGATGCCCCCGATGCAGGACAAGATCGCTCAGGCGAAGATCGATCTTCTCAAAACCTGGATTGAGCAAGGGATGCCTGAGAACAGTGGTTCGGCGATACGAAAGCCGATGGCAAGTGCTGCCGCGATCAGCGTGGCGGCAGCCGGTAGGCCCGAGGGCCCACCCCCGATGCCATCGACGGTCTTGAAGCAGACACCGCTTTACACCGCCAAAGCCTCTTCGATTTCTGCCCTAGGCGCCGCACCCTGGTCCCCCTTGATCGCCGTAGGCGGTCAGCGCCAAGTCGCCTTGTACCATTCGATGACAGGCCAACTGCTCGGTATTTTGCCGTTCCCTGAGGGAGAGCCTCAATCGATTACCTTTTCGCGCGACGGCAAGTTGATTTTGATCGGTGGCGGTCGTCACAGCGTCGACGGGTTTGCCGTTTTGTGCGAAATTTCGACGGGCAATCGGATCGCCAAGGTTGGCGATGAGTTGGATATTGTGATGGCTGCCGATATCAGCGACGACAACCGCCTGATCGCTCTTGCAGGTCCACAAAAGATGGTGCGAGTGTACGATACGCTTACCGGTGAGCTCAAGTGGGAGCAGAAGAAACACACCGATTGGATCTACGCGGTGCGATTCAGTCCTGATGGCTTATTGTTGGCAACGGCCGACCGCGCCGCGGGTCTTGTGATTTGGGAATCGTCGACGGGCAAGATGTACGCGGACTTGCAAGCCCACAAGAACGAGATTCGCTCTTTGGCCTGGAGGCCTGATTCTGGGGCAGTCGTCAGCGCCTCGCTCGACGGGACGCTCAAGATGTGGGATATGAATGAGAGCAAGCTTTTGAAGTCCTGGGATGCGCATCCGGGCGGGGCTGCTGCAATCGCCATTGCCAACGATGGTGTGATGGTCTCGACGGGCAAGGATCGCAAGGTCAAGATTTGGGATGCGGCCGGTAATGCCGCCGGCGAGATGCCTGCCTTGGACGAAGCGGGCCAAGAGGTGGCCATCACCGTCGATTCACAGCATGTGGTTTCCGGGGATTGGTTAGGTAACGTGCGCGTATGGTTGCGAGCCGACCCGAAGGACGAAAAGCGGCTTGCAGCGAACCCTGTGACTCTCGAGATGTCGGTGGCTTCGAACAAGGAGCGCCATGTTCAATTGGCTGCAGTGGCCCAAGCAGCTACGGCCGAACTGACGCAGCAAGCCGCCCAAACTGCGGCGGTCCAAAAGGCCAACACCGATCATCAGAGCCTTATTGCGACTTACGTCGCACAGATCACCGAGCTGACCAATGGATCGAACCAATTGAAGGTCATGGTCGATACTTACGCAACGCAAATTGCGGCCAAGCAGGCCGAGGTTGCCAAGTCCGCAGAGGGGATCGCCGCCAAGACGGCTCAAGTCACACAAACCGCTGCGGAAAAGAAGCAGACCGATGATGCCCTGGTGGGCTTGCAAAAGCAGAAGGAGGGGCAAGTCCCTGATCCTGCGGCCCTCGACGCTCAGATCGCCGAAGCGGGCAAAGCCGTCGAGGCCAAAGCGGCTGCAGTGGCTCAATTCACCAATGAGCTCAACGCTCTCAATGCGGAGAAGGCACAAAAAGACAAAGAGATCGCCGATCTTTCTGTAGCCAACGCTGCCAAGAGCAAAGAATATGCCGATGCGATGACGAAGCTTGCCGAGCTGATCACGACCAAAGCTGCGGCCGACAAGCGAATGGAGGAATTGGTCGCCGAGTTGAAGGTAGCAACCGACAAGCAGGTTGCAGCCCAAGCCAAGGCCGATGGAGCCAACGCAGCGTCCAATGGACTTGCCGCAGAGATCGCAACGCTGGAGCAAGAACTCGTTCGCTTCAACGGGTTGGCGAATGAATTCGCGGTCAAGAAGACCGCCATTGAACAAGCCATCGCGCAGGTCAATGCCGAGGCGCAGCCGATCCAAAACAATCTGACGGCGGTCAAATCCAAGATGGATCAGACGCAAGCGGCGATCGCTCAACTCGAGAAGCAGTTGGCCGAGCTACAGGCGATGATGGTCGCCACTCAGGAAGCTAAGAACAACTTGGCCAAGGAGATGGCACCGCAGCAGCAAGCGCTCGATGCGGTGATGACAAGGCTTCAGCAAGCTCAGGCCGAGCTCGGTGGGGTCTCATCTCAGCAGAAACTCTTTGAAGAGTCCTACAAAAAATAAATAGAAGAAATCACCGCAAAGGTAGTGGATCTCCCGCAGAGATCCGGCTGTTTGGAAGAAGAGAACGCAAAGACGCGAAGAAGAGAACGCAAAGACGCAAGGGCGCAAAGACGCAAAGGTAGTGGATCTCCCGTAGAGATCCGGCTGCTTGGAAGAAGAGAACGCAAGGGCGCAAAGGTAGTGGATCCTCCGTAGAGATCCGGCTGTTTGGCTGCTCACGGGTTTCAGCCATCTCCGCGTTTTTTCGCTAAACAGAATGATTTGCAATTAGCAAGACAATCTGGCCATCGCTTTTCCCTCAAAGAAAAAAGCAGGGAAACACAGAGGCACAGAGATCACAGAGATCGCAAAGTGTGAATTGCTCTGGACGGACCTTACTTTTTGGCCATTCTTGGTGTCTGAAGAATGAAGAGCTTTGGGTCATCGACGATCCAGTCGGTGGTCCAATCCCGGCCGTTGTCGCCATTGACCACGTTGTAAAAGAACGACCGGAGTTCTTCGCATCGGTAGCCGTAGGGCATCGAGGTTGCGATGTAGTCCTCGCGACGGAGTTCTTCGACCCCTTGGCGGGCAAAGTAATGCACCAGACCGTCTGGAGTGAACGACAGCCCGAGGGTCCACCATCCGGTCTCGGGGATCTCTGGTCCGAGGAAATCGCCGCCGTTGCGGTCTGCACGGACGCGGAAATAAGCATAGGGGACGTTTTTGCCTTCGACTTGCTTGGTGCCCCGCAGGATGAACAAACCAGGCCAGTAAACTTCATCCTTCTGCGATTTGCTCGAGAAAAGGAACTTCGTTTTGTTTTCCATGATGGTCGTTTCGACGGCTGCACGGAAGGCAAAGTGAGGTCCGTTGCGATTTTCCCATTCGTCCAAAGGTGGGATGAAGACACGCGTTGTGATGTTCGGGGATTGAGAGACTTTCAAGGTACCGCCTAAGCGGTATTGGACGTTGCAGATAAAGTCGTCTTGGTGCATTTTGTTGCTCGGACGGTTGGGTATCCCTGTGTAGAGGGACTTCATCAGCAGGGAGCCTTGGCTACCTTCAAGCCCGCCTGGGGGAGTGGGGACTCGCTTGACGACGTCAGGATGTCCACGTTTGGCACCCTCGTACCAACGGCCATTGGTCGATTTGCCCATCGGTTGGCGTTGATTTTCGTCGATGTCCTCGGTGCTCTTGGGGTTGTTGGGGATAAAATCCCAGGACTCCTCTTCGAAGTCGTCGCCGACTTGATTGAGCTGCACACCGGTGCCTGGCACGACGATATCGCCTCGGGACTGAGCAAGGCACGGTAGGGCCAGGGCCAGGAGCAATCCCAGGGGTGCAAGTCCGTGGGTGAGAAAGCAACAGGCAATTCGGTGGTCGCTGCGCATAGATATTTCGACGGGAAAACCCGTTTTGGGGCAGAAGGATGGGAAAAGTAAAACCACTGCTATCTGTCGGTATCGGACCGCAGAGAGCGAAAAACCGAAGTTTTCGATTCGACTCTAAAAGGTTGCCTGTTTTCTCTATTCCCCCAAAGGCCCGTCGGCTGACAGCCTATGCTTTCGGCGGCTTGTTCGGGAAAGGGCGCATAAGACTCGGCGAAACTCGGATGTGGAGCTATACTGGGGCCTTGGATGTGAATGACCTTACTCCGATGAGCTTCCATGGCCTTTCCAGATCAATCCGACCAAGAACCGCAATCCCAGTCTCCTTATGCGCCGACGATGGTGCCCGGGGATGGTAATGGTGCAGGATCGATCCTTGGCCGCTTTGGCGATGGGTTCAAGTTCACCGCCGTCATTGCGGTGATGGTCATTGCGATTTGGTTTGTGTCCAAGAAGCTCAAGGGGGTGACTTGGGATGACGTTCAAAGGGGCTTTGACAATTTACCGACGTCTCACATCGTCGGTGCCTTGATCCTTACGGGGATCAATTATTTGATTCTGACCGGATACGATTGGATTGCGATTCGTTTCATGAAGAAGCGTTTATCGTTCCCGAGGATGATGGCCGGGGCGATTGTCGGCTACGCGTCAGGCAATGTCCTCGGATGGCTATTCGGAGGGAACCTAGCAAGGTATCGGATGTATTCGAAATGGGGCTTTAGCACCATGGAAATCATCGGGCTCGTATCGATCTTATCGGTGACTTTTTGGTTGGGTTTGTTTTTGCTCGCTGGCATAGCGTTCTTGGCATTGCCGATTCACTTGCCTCCGTCGGTACAGGAGTTTTTCAAGATCGAGTCGAAGCTCTTCGGTGATATCGAGTTGAGTCAGCAGATGTTCGGATCCATCTTTTTGGGTTGCGTGGCTGCTTATCTCGGCGCTTGCTTGCTCGTTCGAAAGCCGATACGGTTCAAGGGGCTTTCGATCGCTCTGCCACCTTTTCGATTATCGGCCATGCAGTTGGTCGTCTCGGCATTGGATTTCTTGCTCGCTACAACGACTTTGTACGTGCTGCTTCCACCGGACATCGTAGGTCCGGACAAGATCAATTTCTCGACCGTTTTGATCGCTTATTTGACAGCGCAGATCGCAGCCGTCTTGACGCACGTGCCTGGTGGGTACGGGTTGCTCGAGGGGATATTGATCGCCTTTTTGGAGGGGCCGACCGACGATCGCAAGGGTTCGATCCTCTGCGCAGTGATCATGTTCCGGATCATCTACTACTTGATCCCATTTTGTGTTGCTGGATTGCTCTATGTGATCAATGAGTACTCTCCGAGGCTCAAGCAAGCGGATATCTCTGATGGAATCTGATCGGTCGCTTGGCCCTGCGGCACTAGCAGGACCTGCCGCACAACCCGCTGCAACTTGGCAAACATCGCTCCGCCAAGCGGTTCGTTCTTTGGATGAGTTGCTCGGTATGCTGGGGTTGAGCAGGGAGGAATTGCCGGTTCTTGATGCGACATCTAGTTTCCCACTTTTGGTTCCACGCGAGTATGTCCAGCGGATGGAGGTTGGGAATCCGAGGGATCCATTGCTCGCACAGGTCTTACCCCGAGCCGATGAGAATCTACAGGTCGATGGATTTGGTCTGGATGCGGTAGGGGACGGCCTCTCGGCGCGTCTGCCCGGGATTCT
Source organism: Planctomycetota bacterium (assembly GCA_003671195.1). GTDB lineage: Bacteria > Planctomycetota > Planctomycetia > Pirellulales > Pirellulaceae > JBKCUI01. Next base: position 2,057 of record QWPJ01000158.1, on the reverse strand, counting down.
CCACAAGTATCAATCGAGAGCTCTGCTGATTGTAACGGGTTTGTGCGCCGTGCATTGCAGGTACTGTTTTCGCCGTCATTACCCCTATGAAGATTCCCCGGCGAGTCTGGCTCAATGGGATGAGTCGCTGAGATACCTTGAGGAAAACCCTCAGATCGATGAAGTGATCCTGTCGGGTGGAGATCCACTCTCGCTTGGGAACGCCAAGCTTTTTGGGTTGCTCGCGCGCGTTGCGAGCCTATCGCATATTTCGCGAGTCCGAATCCACACCCGATTTCCGGTGATGATTCCAAGCAGGATCGATTCGGATTTTCTTGAACGCCTCGAGGCGATTGCGTTCGGTCCAGAGGGCAAACCGGTGTGGATCGTTTTGCATGTGAACCATGCGCGTGAGATCGATGGTCCGTTGGTCGAGGTTTGCCAGCGTCTTCGCCGCTCGGGTGCGATTTTGCTCAATCAAGCGGTGCTGCTTCGAGGAGTCAACGATACGTTCGAGTCTCAACGCGATTTGTGCAAAGGTTTAGCCGATGCAGGTGTCGTGCCTTATTACTTGCACCAGCTAGATCGAGTGGCCGGTACAGCCCACTTTGAGTGCGACGAGCAACTCGGTGAATCGATCGTCGCTCGATTGCGTGCGGAGTTGTCCGGCTATGCGACTCCGAGGTTTGTCAGGGAGATCGCTGGAGAAGCCAGCAAGACGTTGATCCTTTAGCGGTTGCTCGGTGATTGGACTCCGGGTCGGTAACCGAGCGTATAGGACTGCGAAGGGTTCGATGGATTCGCAGGATTGGCTGGATTGGCTGGTCTAGGGTGCAATCCTGAGCCGATTCGTGGCTGCGCACCCGAGAGCGTTTCCAAGCGAACTTTCTGGTCTTGGAAATTCATGATCGCCACGCGGACATCGACCGGCAGTGCCGAGAGTCGGGTGTGATGGAACGCGCCTGGTTTGTAGACGATCGACTCGAGCCAATCGTCGGGAACTTCTGGTTCGTACAATTCGAGTTTGGCTCCTAACTTATGGAACGGTGTGGGAAAGTTCCTTTGTTGGATCGTTTTGGAGTAGAGTTTGACCGAGCGGATAAGGTTCGCTTGTTGCCGCACGTATTCGGCGGCGGCTTGCGAGGCGACCGTATCGTTTTCTTGGTACAGAGCGACGACGAGCGATTGCCGAGCGATCACCGATTCGCGACGGAAATGCGGAGGTTCCATCCCGACGGCTTGGAGTGTCACATCCATCAGGTCCGCACGCCAATTCTCTGGAACGCTCAGTAGGATCCCGAGGGTTCGAGAGCCTTCGAGGGTCGTTTGGCTGTTGGGTCGCCATTTGAAGTAGACACCCCTTTGGCGCTGGATGGTTCCAGAGGCGACGGTCAGTTCCCTGGCTGGCCTTTGGAGGAATTGGACGCTTTGGGTTTGGTAATCGGATTGGTTCCAAGCTCCCGATAGTCCACCGATGGCAGGGTAAGCCCCAAAGCCTTGGAGGTTCGCATCGCGAGTCTGGTCTTTCTCCTGCATCACTTGGAGGGGACCATCGATGTCGGAATGCAGTTCGGTACGAGGAGAATAGTCGACGACGACGACTTCTTCCCTGCGACAGACGGCTTGGACCATGACCTCTTTGATCGTCTGTTCTGTGCCTGGCTGGAAGAATGTCGAGACATCGAGTTCGACGGCCACGAGCCTGGAGTTGGGTGCACGCGAGAATGCCGTGTGGGCGCAAAGCGGGCGCACTGCGGCCGACGCATTGACGTCAAAGGTGACTTGGCCTGCTGCATGGGTTCCGAGAATGGTCCCTAGAAGGATCGCTAGCAACTGCGATCGTCCTCGGATCGCATGGAGCAGCATGTAGCATGTGAAAAGAACGAGCATTATTCTTACCTCCGTGGAATTCTGTCACTTCAAGTAACCCTGGGGTACCTGAGAACAGCTAGAAAGTGGGACTAGCCAATGGGAGTAGCAACTGACGTTCCATCCTGGATATAAGACTCCTAAAGACGCGGTTTTTCTCAAAAGCACTGACAAAAAGCTCCTCAACGCTTGGGTTGATTGCTAGCAAC
>QWPJ01000248.1 GCA_003671195.1 Planctomycetota bacterium | reverse complement strand
TAGCTGGGTTGTCGATAAGCCTTATCGCGATCGGCTTTTTAGCAATTGGCTCGCGTCGCGCAAGGGCGATTTAGCGGCCACGGAATGGTCTCGACTCGAGACGACACTGAAGCTTTTCGATTGGACCGTCTGCAACATCGCCCTCGAGGGAGATCCAAAGCAAGTCGAAAGCTTGGTGGTCAATCCGGATATGCCGCCGAGCGATCAGGCTCCCATCTACCGCCAACTGCCTTGGCAGACCCTGATGTTTGCAAGGGGGGATGCTTGGCAGCGGTCGAGAGTCTTTACGCAGATGTGTTTTGCGCAGGGGATCGATGCGGTGGTCTTGGCCGTACCGAGCATTACCGGTGCGACCGAGAATGCGGCAATCCGACTCTGGTGCATTGGGATTCCGATCGGCAACGAGATTTACTTGTTCGAGCCCCATTGGGGGCTTCCGATTCCGGCAGCCCAGGGGGACGGGATCGCTACGCTGGCCGAGGCCAAAGCCGATCCGACGGTGCTTCGCCGCGCCAAGCTTCCGGGCCGGTTCGATTATCCGATCGAGGCCAAGGATCTCAAAGAGCTCATCGCATTGGTCGATGTAGAACCTTTTGCCGCTGGTCGGTCGATGCATGTTCTAGAGCTGTCGCTCACGGGCGAGAACCGCCAACGGCTCAGTTTCGATGCCGACGCGTTTGAAAAGAGGCTTTTGCAAATCGACCCGAAGCTTTCGATTCGGTTGTGGAATGTGCCTTGGATGTCCCACGTGTACAACCTTTCGGTTCGAACTCGGCTTGACGATATGTCCCCGTTTGCGATGGCATATCTAGAGCGGTTTGGCAGTTATGTCACCGATACACCCATCAGTCGCGCACGTGTCTTGCACTTCAAAGGGCAGCTCGAGAGCACCATAGAAGCCCCTGGAGCGTTGCGGATGTATATGGACTGCCGGATCGATGAGGAAACCATCCGCGAGATGGAGTACGACAGCGAGTTGCAAAAGTCGTTCGGACTCATGAAGCGTCCCACCGAGCCATTGGAAAACTTTCAGATGCGGCTCAGGATCATGGGCAACTACCTGCGTCAATCCAAGTACGACATTGTCGCATTTCTGGCGATGGCCAACACCGACCTGGGGAAACCCGAAACAGCCGCCGACTGGCTATCGAAGCGATTGCTGGCCGTAAAAGGAACCGACCGATGGCATGCACAGGCCCACTATTTGCTAGGGCGCAGCCTTGAGACGACCGGCGATACGTCAGGGGCAATCGAGCAGTACAAATTCGACGCGACCCCTCAAGCGGCCGGTAACCGCATACGGATTCGAAGGCTCGAAGCGAGCTCAAATCCATCGGCGGCGACGGAAGTAGATCAGTAGTCCGCCGGCGACTGTCCCCATGATGGCCAACGACAAGAGGTATCCGTAGCGCCATTTGAGTTCAGGCATATTCCAGGCCGAAACCTCGGGGTCGAAATTCATCCCATACACTCCGGCAACGAATGACAGGGGGATGAAGATCGTCGAGATGATCGTCAGGAGTTTCATCACCTCGTTCATGCTGTTGCTGACGCTCGAGAGGTAGAAATCTCGAAGGTCCGAAGTGACTTCGCGATAGGTGTCGACCGCATCGACGACTTGGATCACATGGTCGTAGCAATCGCGCAAGTGGACCCGCGTTTCGGGGTGAATTTGAGGGATGGAATCTCGGACCAGTTCGTTGATCATTTCGCGATGGGGACGGATCGAACGCCTGAGCGAGAGCAGTTGGCCACGGAGTTCATGGATGCGTGACATCTGCTCGGAACTGACCTGCTCGGTGATGTCCTGTTCCAAGAGATCGACCTGTTCGACAAGACTTTCCAAGACCGGAAAGTAGCTATCGACGACCGCGTCGAGCATGCTGTAGAGCAGATAATCCAGGTCGTTGATAGCGACTTTGCCTCTCCGTTGGCGCAAGCGTTGCCGGAGCGGGTCCCAGCAATCTCCTGGGCGTTCCTGGAACGAGATCAAAACGTTTCCTTTGAGATACATCGATAGTTGCTCGGTAATCGAGGGGTCATCTCCGTCGACCATCCTGGCAACGACGAATAAACCGTCTTCGAATTCCTCAACTTTGGCCCGTTGGTGGACATTGACGACATCTTCGATCACCAGAGGGTGGAGATGGAACATGTTGGCAAGGGTCCTCAGGGTCGACTCGCTGCCGAGTCCCACCACATCGATCCAAACCCTTTGGTAGGCGGCGGTGATTGAGTCGAGTTCGTGGATATCTTGGATTTGTCGTTCGAGGAACTGATCCCCCGTGGCGATGACCCGCACGATGGTTGGCGATGCGGCCGGATCGACCAGGATCAGCCCTGGGGCGTCTCCTGGCTTGGATCGCCGTTTCCAGCTCTTTTTCGATTTGCCGTTTTTCTTTTTTGCCATGGTTCACAAGTACCTGTCAGGATCGATTCAAAAGCCTAGTCGGCTTGAGTACTAAGGAGACCAGATTTTAGCGATATTCTCAAGATCTGGCCGACGCGACCACAGGATCCCATCGTGCTCGTGCTCAGTCCGCCGTGGCGGACGGTGCTCGTGCTCGTAATCGAACGCTTCGCGGTCCATGGCATCAACGCGACTTGCGTTACGGCCCACAAACCGCCGTTCCCCAACGAGCGGATCATGCTCCTTATCTCCATTATCCTATCCTTTACTAAATTCCTGCCCGAGCAGCGCGTTGACCGGGATGGAATGATACAAACGCATGATCGATCGAGCACGAGCACGAGCACGAGCACGAAAAACAGCCAGAACAAAACCATGCACCGAAGTGGCTGGTCGGCCGCACTCAATTATAGAAACCACTTTGGCGGCCCCTCGGTAATGGTTGCCGATCGATGCGCGGGCAACCCTCTGGTGTCTTGTTGGTTTCTCCCGAGTCAAACAGACGGGATCTTTAGCAAGATCCCCTACAGCAAGATCCCCTACAGAGACCTAAAGATTCGGACAAAAAAGAGTTTTTTTGGTTGACTTTGCCGATCCAGAACTGTATCAATAGATCGATACAGTAATACAAAGGGGATTCGCTGATGCAGATTCATATCCAAGCCCAAGGAGGAGTACCGATCTACTTGCAGGTCATGCAGCAGATCAAGTACTTGGTCGCCTCTGGCAGACTTCAACCCGGTGACGAGCTTCCCTCGATTCGGACTCTGGCTGAACAATTGATTGTCAACCCGAACACCATTGCTCGAGCTTATCGCGAACTCGAGACCGCAGGGGTGGTCGAAAAACGTCGAACTGCCGGGACTTTTGTCGCTGAAGCCGGCTCGCCCTTGGCCCGAAAAGAACGCCTGAAATTGCTCAAGCAACGGGTCGATCAACTTCTGGTCGAAGCATTTCAAATGGGTTTTGGGTTGGACGAAGTTCTCAAATTTGTCGAACAAAGTGAACTCAATTCGCAACCACCTGGAAAGGATAGCAAACCATGAATGATCTAGTCATCGACATCAAGAACCTCAGCCGCAGGTTTGGAGATAAGCAGGCGTTGCAAGACGTCACGCTTCGAGTCCCACGTGGAGGAGTCTTCGGCCTGATTGGAAGCAACGGTGCTGGAAAAACCACCCTCATTAAACATGTCCTCGGATCGCATTATGCCCAAAGTGGTTCGGTAAGCGTCTTTGGGTTCGATCCGGTGGCAGATCCGGTCGAGGTGCTCGGCAGGATTGGATACATGTCCGAGGATCGGGAAGTACCTGGTTGGATGCGAGTTCAGGAGGTCATTGACTTTACGCGGGCTTTCTATCCGGGTTGGGACTCTGGCTATGCCAGCGAATTGCTAGAGCTATTCGAGTTGGATCCAAAGCAAAAAACTAGAAGTTTGTCTCGGGGGCAAACCGCGCGAGTCTGCCTGCTGCTTGCGCTGGCCCATCGCCCCGAACTGCTGGTCCTGGATGAACCTTCCTCAGGCTTGGACCCTGTGATACGTCGGGATATTCTCACTGCCATCGTCCGTACGACGGCAGACGAAGGTCGCACGGTGCTGTTTTCATCGCATTTGCTTGATGAAGTCCAGCGGCTTGCGGATCGAGTGGCGATTCTCAACTGTGGGCGCATCATTCTGAGCGATGAACTCGATACGGTCCTCGATTCGTTTCATCGCGTCACGTTGAGGTTCGATGGGTCATCTGATTTAGCGCCTAGCCTTGTAGGTGCCATTGAAAGCAAAGGGCATGGCCACGAGTGGACTTACGTCTACCGCGGCGATCGAGAGCAATTGATTCGGGCCGCAAAAAGCCTCAACGCTCAGATCGTCCACGAAGTCCCTTTGAGTTTAGACGACATTTTTGTTTGCAATGTTCAACGTTCCTAAAGACAACGAGTCCGTACCATGCAACCGATGATTAAAGCTTTGACTTGGGAATACTTCGCTCGAAATCGCTGGATGTTGCTTTTCCCAATCTTGGCCAACGTTCCTGCATGCCTTATTCTTCTTCCCCTCAAGGGGATAAGCGATATCGATTCTTTCATGGCATCCCGTGAGTTGATCGCGATCTATCTGGTCCTGTTCTTGTGCTTGGTGTTGATCGTCGGCTTTGGCGTGTTAGTGACCCAAGGAAGCCTCAGCAGGCTATATTTGTTGCCGATATCAACACTTAAAATCGCAAGTTTCTACTATTGGACCGGAGCCTTGCTTGTTGCAGTCCAAGTCGCTGCGATGCTGTATTTATGGAAAGCCCTTCTGCCGATCGATTGGCCGATCGCCGGTCCTGTTCTATTTGCGGTTGTCTGCTGGGGTGCTTTACAACCGGTTGTACGAGGTGTATCGCATTCGCTCTGGTGGGTCGTTGCGGCCTTGGCCATTGTATCGGGATTGTTTTACTGGCTTCTCCTGCGACATGGTATACAATTGAGACCTGGTGCGATGATGTCGCCTGATATCCATTATTGGTCGATGATTTCTCTTGCGGATGTCACGATTTCAACAACGATACTGTCCATAAGCTATGCGCTGACGATATTGCGAGTCCATCTGGATCGCAGTGGACGGCGGAAAATGTCACTCCTAGAGCGAATCGAATTGGTATCGGAAAGCCTTCAAACTCGATTCGCCTCTGGTTCTCGGCAGTTCCGTTCACCGATGGAATCCATAGCATGGTATAATTTCCGGGCTGGCAATATCGTAATTCCAATGATATCCATCGTCATGGTGGCCTTTGTTTGGTTGTTTGCAGTCATCGGTTCATCGATCGCAAGAGATGCCGCCCTGCTCTGTGCAATTCCCTTCGCCGGTACAAACTTGGCTGGGATGCTCTTGGTTTTAACGACCTTGCTCTGGGCAGCCATCGGTCGCATGGAACAGTCCTTGAGTCCAAACAAAGCTCTAGACCAAGACCTCAAGAATAGAACACCGCTGGGTATCAGCGAGTTCCTTTACATGCTCCCGATTTCAGCGACCGACATCGCGCGAGCCTCGCTCAGGTCTTCGGCTCTGGCTTGCGGTGTCGGCTCTGGGGTTTTGCTGCTATCTTTTGTTTTTGCAGGTGCCTTGGGCTGGCTTTTAGGAACGGACTTGGGCACCACCGTCGGTCTGAAAATCGCCTACTGGAAATACGTACTGGCCGTTGTAAGTTACTCGCTAATGATGTCGTTTGTGTTTTCCAATTCCGCGATCTCGGTTGTACCCTCTCTGCTGCGAATCGACCATTGGATTTGGCCGATGCTTGTCATGGCGGTTCTCCTTGCAATTCGCACGCCACTTGATTTCAGCTTGTCGGCAGGTTTATGTGTCTTTGCCCTGGTCGCTTTGATTTATTCAACGATCCGAAGCGTGATCGATAGGGATGCCTCCGTAGGAACGGCGAGCTTGATCTGGTTGGTTGGTATTGCGTTTGCCGTAGGCTTGATGGCCTTATTGAGAAACGAACTTGGGCCCGTTGGAATGCTCCTGACGGGCTCGCTCGTGGGGCTAGCCATGCTTCCTTTTTTCTCAACAACCGCCGGTCTTTGTCGAGCCCGTACGACGTAGGGATCAACGCTAGCCCCTGGTAGGAGGTTCGGCTGGCTCTTTTTGCGAACCTTGGCGCCTTGGCGAGAAGCTCCTTGCGATCCCTAGGGCTTTCCCGAAAGTAGATTTTCAATTCCAATACCAAGATCACCTTCAGCCAAACGAAGTAACCGCTATGCAACTGACCATCGAAAATTTGAGCAAAACCTATCCCGGGGGGGTTCGAGCCCTCGACCAAGTTTCCTTGACGATTCCTTCGGGGATGTTCGGACTGCTCGGGCCCAACGGTGCCGGCAAATCCACCCTAATGCGAACGTTGGCCACGCTTCAGGAAGCCGACTCAGGCCAGGCGACGCTTGAAGGAACACCCCGGGCGGCCCGTATCGACATGCTGAAGGAAAAGAACACCGTCCGAAAATTGCTCGGGTACTTACCCCAGGAATTTGGGGTTTATCCTCGTACCAGCGCTGTGAAACTCTTGAGCCATTTGGCTGCCCTCAAGGGGGTCGGCGTCCATAGCAAAGAGCGGCTCGAAATCGTCGATGCGTTGCTCGAACGAGTCAATCTTTCGGAGCATCGTCATAAAGCGGTCAGCAACTACTCTGGGGGGATGCGGCAACGGTTCGGGATAGCACAAGCTCTTCTCGGGGATCCTCAATTGTTGATCGTCGACGAACCGACAGCGGGCTTGGACCCCGGTGAGCGGAATCGTTTCTACAATTTGCTGGCCGAAGTGGGTGAAAACATCATCGTCATCCTTTCGACGCACATTGTTCAGGATGTCAAAGAGCTATGCACCAACATGGCGATCATCGACAAGGGGCGACTCTTGGCCAACGGGGCGCCGGCCGAGGCAGAATCCCAACTTGCGGGCAAAGTTTGGTCGATGTCGATGAGCAAGCCGGAGTTGCAGCATCGAAGTTGGAGCTATCCGATTCTTTCGACCAAGCTTGTCGGTGGTTTACCCTCGGTCCGCATCTACAGCGATCAGAGGCCCGAAGGGGATTGGAGGCCGGTCGAACCAGACCTTGAGGATGTCTTTTTTGCCGAGTTATCCGGTACGAAAGCCGGTTGAACGACGCTGGTCTACTCGATCCGACTATCCATCTGAAGCTGTTCATTAAAGCGAATTTCCATGTTTAGAGAATTTTTTCGGTTTGAGGTTTCTTACTGGCTCCGTGGTTGGATGGTCTATATCTTTTTGGCCGTCATCGCGTTGCTTTTTGGGGTCGCGGCTGGGTCTGATGCGATCAGCATTGCGGGTGTCGGTGGGAATATGCTGCGCAATTCGCCGTATTCGGTAGCCATGTGGTATGCCGGCGCGAGTCTGATCACGGCGTTTATGGCCGCTGCGATTTATGACTCGTCGGCCTCGCGAGATTTCGCGAACAAGATGTCTGATATTCTCTTCAGTAAACCGCTTAGCAAATGGGGCTTTCTTCTGGGCCGATTCAGCGGGGCAACCCTGATCGCTCTGTTGCCTGCCATGGGTATTGGGATAGGGATCCTTTTGGCCCAACTGTTCAATGGATCCGACGCCGAGCGTTGGGGACCGAGCCGATTTTGGCATCATTGGCAGCCGTTTCTTGTTTTTGTGATTCCCAACACCCTCGTGTTTGGGGCTTTGGTCTTTGCCGTCGCTAGCGTCACACGAAACACGCTTTATTCTTTTTTGTCTTTGTTGGTCGTTCTGGTTCTTTATGGGGCTACCCAAGGGATTGCTGGGCAACTCGATTACGAATCCGTTGCAGCTTGGACCGATCCTTTCGGGTCGGCTCCCTTTGAGCAGGCCACGAAGTACTGGACGGTCAACGACAAGAATACTCGATCGATCCCGATGACCCCGCTTTTGATCGGCAATCGTATTTTGTGGTTGGGCATTGCGGCGTTGATATTTTGGATTGCGGGAAAGCGTTTTCGATTCGAAACCGCTGCGGGAGCAACCAAGCAGGAAAAACGGACTGCTGCGATGGTCGAATCGGGTTTTCCTGGGGTTGTGCGCTCGCAGGAATCGGCATCGGATGGAGTTGTCTCGCCCACGGCCCAGCAGACGCATTGGTGGACCCAGTTCCGGTCGACCCTCGCCTCGGATCTCTCGTCGGTGATCTTTAGCAAGACCTTCATCATCATTCTGGGCTTTACGCTGATCAATGTCGGGTTTAGTTTGGCATTAGGTTCTGCGGCGCTCTTTGGAAGCTCCTCGTTTCCTGTAACGTACAACGTTGTTGAGCAGGTTTCGGGAAGCTTGTTGATTCTTCCACTGGCATTGATCACTTACTTTACTGGGGTGTTGGTTTGGCGAGATCGCGATAGTCGCTTCCATGAGATTCTTGGAGCGACCCCAACTCCCAACAGCGTCTTCACAGCATCGCGATGGATATCGATGTTGATTTTGCTCTTTTCTGTCCTGCTCCTTGGGGTCGGCATCGGTGTGTTTTACCAATGGACACAGGGCTTCTACCGATTCCAACTCGGCGTATATTTCCAAGAGCTTATCGGTATTACAGGTATGGGGCTAGTGTTTTTGATGGTCGTGAGCTTTTTAGCTCATACCTTTGCGCCCAACAAATACGTCGGCTATGCGTTGTTTGTTTTGTTCGTCATCCTCAACGGGCGTATTTGGTCCTTGCTCCGCTGGGAGACCCTTTTGTTTCGGTTCGGTTCGTTGCCTTCGCACACGTATTCGGACATGTTTGGAATCGCTCCGTTTCGACCTGGACTATTGGCTTTTGGAGCGTATTGGGGACTTGTATCGGTGGTGCTGATTTGGCTCTCGAGTGCGATCATGCATCGAGGGGTACCGAAGCGACTTAGAGAACGCTTTGGGATATTTTTCAATGAGATGTCGCTGAAGAACATTGCGGTACCTGCGATGTTCGCTTGTGCTGCGTTAGGTATGGCTGGTTGGTTGGCTTATAACACCATGATTTTGAACCGACTCGTCGGCTCAGGGACTCGGGAACTCATCCAGGCAGACTACGAAAAGACTTATTCGAGCCTCGATCGAATCGCTCAGCCGAAGATCCAATCGATCCAGTACAAAATCGACATCTTTCCAGAGACTCGCAATGTCACGATGCACGCAGTCCAGAGCATTGCCAATAAGAGCGATCAGCCCATCGAGCGTTTCTATCTGAATGTCACACCAGATCTTGATACGCAAATCACGATCCCTCGGGCCAAGCTCGAGAAAGACGATGAGCGCCTGATGATGCGCACGTATGTGATCGATCCCCCGATGCAACCGGGCGAGACGATCGAAATGGAGTACACGCTCAAGACCAAGACTCGGGGCATCGAAAACGAAGTCAGCAACACGCAAGTGGTTCAAAACGGTACTTTTTTCAACAACGCAATCGCCCCCTCGTTCGGTTACGATGAATCCAGAAGGATCGCATTGCCAAGACGCCGCAAGTCTTATGGTCTCGAGCCGGTCGATCCTTTGCCCGAATTGCAGCGAGATTGCGATGCGAACTGCAAGATCCACTACATCTCCCAGGATGCCGACTGGGTGAGTGTCGAGACGGTCATCAGTACCTCCGACGATCAAATCGCCGTGGCACCCGGATCGCTCGTCGAAGAGTGGAAGGAAGGGAACCGTAACTATTACCGCTACCGAGTCGATCATCCATCTTTGAATTTCTACTCGTTTATCTCCGCCCGATACGAGGTCGAACGAGGCAAAGTCGGCGACGTCGACACGGAGGTCTATTATCACAAGGATCACGCTTGGAACGTCCCAAAAATGTCCAAAGCGATCGCCGATACGATCGAATACTGCACTCGCGAGTTCGGGCCTTACAAGCACAAGCAGGCCCGTATCATCGAGTTCCCACGCGTAGGCACCTTCGCACAAGCCTTTCCAGGCACGATGCCTTATTCCGAGTCGATCGGCTTTATCGCCAATTTGGAGAAACCTGATGACATCGATATGGTGACGTACATCGTCGCCCACGAAATGGGACACCAGTGGTGGGCCCACCAGGTCATCGGAGCCAAGGTCCAAGGGGCAACACTTCTGTCGGAAACGCTGGCGCAGTACACCGCTTTGATGGTTATGCGCAAGACCTATGGCGACGACATGATGCACAAGTTCTTCCGCTACGAAATGGACCGATATCTACGATCCCGAGGCTCTGAGCAACTCAAGGAGCGGCCGCTGATGAATGTCGAATTGAACCAAGGTTACATCCATTATCAGAAAGGTGGTCTAGCCCTGTACTACCTTGCTGAGATGATCGGTGAGCAAAGGATCAATGCCGCCTTGAAGCAGATCATCGAACAGTACGCTTACCAAGGCCCACCGTACCCGAACGCTTACGCATTGGTCGATCGGTTGCGAGAGCAGAC
>QWPJ01000134.1 GCA_003671195.1 Planctomycetota bacterium | reverse complement strand
GGAATCGGAGACATCGACCGACCGTGCGATGTCTTCCTCGTGCCAGAGCAAGTAATTGAATTGGTGTTGTTGGCAGATGATTGCAAGGACTTGCTCGGGGGCCGGGTCGCTGGAGTTTGCGAGAGCTTCCTGAGGATCGCCATAGGGATGATCGACTGGCTGGGTGTGCCAGCGAGCCACGGTCGAGGTATGGAGTAGGTTGACAGAAGGGACATCGATCATGAGTGAGCAAGGCTCCGGGGCAGGTGGCAAGAATAAGTGGAGACAGCAGGGAAGTCGCGCTTGAACGTAGCGAGTGGGCTAGGGCTTTTCTTCGATCGAGCAGGTACACACGAGCAGATTGCAGCCCGGACAACCTTGTCCGTACTTTTTGTGGATGGCTTGTGCAAGATCGATTTGGGCCACGTTGGCGATGGTTGTAAGCCAGGCCAGCACATCGGCGAACTCTTCTTCGAGGTTCTCTCGATCGTTTCCGGACTGGAGGGCTGAGGCCAGTTCACCGATTTCTTCCATGAGCCACATAAAGGTACCTGGGATCCCACGCTGGAGATCCTTCTCGTAGTACATGTTGTGGATCAGGGCTTGGAAGTCTCGCAGGTTGACCGAGCGGTCTGGCCTTTGGGAGGAAGGATCGCTGTTGCTCATCGAGTTAGGTGTTTTTGCGGGTTGTGAAATTCTTGCAGAGTAAGGCGATTGCAACGAGTGGCTCGAAAAAAGGCGGGTTAGAAGTCAGGCCAATCGAGCCGTCTGGAGTATACCCGCCGGGCCGGTCGCTGGGGCTCCCAAGCCCCTGGAGTTCGAGCAAAATCGTTGGGTTTGAGGCCAGAGAGCTCCGACGCCACGCGTGCGATGCTTGCGGAATCTCGCCATGGAAAGCATAAGCCGGTGGACTTGGCAAGCCGCTATCGTTCTGCGTCGAATCGCCCCAAGAGGGGCAGAAAGATTGAACAGCTCCCAACGGGGGGAGAACTCAATGGCCAACGCCGCGAGAACAACAACCAATAAGAATCGAGAAAATCGGAAAGTTCGATTATGATTACCGGAAAGAAAGTACTTCTTGGAAATAGCAAGCGAAAGAAGCCTGTGACATCGAAAAACGAAGAAATCCAAAACCGCACCTCGAAGGTCTCGACGAGCAAGCATGAACCGGCGAAGGTCGACCATGCCAGGATCGAGAAGGCCGTCCGGGAGATCCTTATCGCCGTCGGAGAGGACCCCGATCGCGAGGGATTGCTCGAGACCCCGGCGCGGGTGGCTCGAATGTACGCCGAAATTTTCTCTGGGTTGCACAAAGACCCTAGGATTCACCTTAAGCGGGTATTCACAGAGAATTATGACGAAATCGTGCTCGTACGGGACATCGAATTCCACAGCATGTGCGAGCACCACCTCTTGCCATTTACAGGCAAGGCCCACGTCGGATACTTGCCCAACGGCAAAGTCGTTGGGCTGAGCAAATTGGCAAGAGTTGTCGACGAGGTCGCCAGGCGTCCGCAGGTCCAAGAGCGAATGACCGAGACGATTGCCAACATGGTCGAGCAGGAACTCGGGGCCCGGGGTGTGGTTGTCCTGATCGAATCGTCCCATTCGTGCATGACCATGCGAGGAATTCGCAAGTCTGGTGCTTCGTGCACGACCAGTGCGATGCGGGGCATTTTCCGAGAAAATCTCTCGTCGCGAGCCGAGATCTTGGGGCTGATTCTCAACCAGAACCGCTAAACCTTGCGTTCTTCTTGGTGAAAACGAACTTCGACGCCCCCAGGGGCGTCTTTGTCATTGGCAAATGTCTTCGAAACTCTGGGGAAATTCGCCTTGCGGGCAAAAAGGCGATTTGTACACTAGTGCGACTCGGCTCGGGCGAGAACCTCGAGAGTCCAATGCCACAGTAAAATGCCGGCGTAGCTCAATTGGCAGAGCAGCTGATTTGTAATCAGCAGGTTGCGGGTTCGAGTCCCATCGCCGGCTCTGATCCTTTTGCGTCCTCAGGGACGGCTTCAGGGGCCGAGGCGATTCGAATCGGGCTTGCAAGTCAACGAGTCGGATCGCAGGAATCGGATTGCATAAATCCAGAAGATTTAGCCGAAAATGGCTTATGTTGGACTTTTTAAGGGAGGTTGCCCGAGTGGTTAAAGGGGACGGACTGTAAATCCGTTGGCGATGCCTACGTAGGTTCGAATCCTACACCTCCCATCGGTTCGGTAAGATGGATGTAAGATGGATTCGGTAAGATTGATTTTTTGAGTTGGCCGAAGGATTAGGTCGGCTTGCACGCGGGATTTCCTGCGTGGTCGAGGCGATGGATTGCGGAACAAGCAAAAGCGAACAAAAGCGGGTGTAGCTCAATGGTAGAGCAGCAGCCTTCCAAGCTGAATACGAGGGTTCGATTCCCTTCACCCGCTCTCCTGTCCTTGCTGCTGTAGCTCAGTGGTAGAGCACTTCCTTGGTAAGGAAGAGGTCATGGGTTCAAGTCCCATCAGCAGCTTTAACTGGAAGGGGGCCTTGGGCGTAAGCTCCGATTTTAAGCATTGCATGTTTATCGGATTTGCTTATGCTTTTGGTCTTCGGTGAGAAAAGGTTGCCCTAGAAAAGAAAGCTTCGCGTTGCGGCCCAAGGGGTCCAGCTAGATGGCTTGAAGATTGGGCGACTAGGTCAGGAAACAGCGTACGAGTCATTCAGTAGTTGTGCGTGGGCGTTGGCTGGCATAGCATCGGCTTCACGGCGACGGATTTCAGGGTTTTTAACTTAGGTGTTGTAGGAAAAATGGCCAAAGAGGTATTTGAACGCAAGAAACCCCACTGCAACGTTGGAACAATTGGTCACATTGACCACGGCAAGACCACCACGACAGGTGCTTTGCTTGCGGTGCAAGCGGCCAAGGGTCTGGCGACTCCCAAGACGTATGCGGATATCGCCAAGGGTGGAACAGTTCGCGACGCGACCAAGACGGTGACGATCGCCGCTTCGCACGTCGAGTACGAGACGGCCAACCGTCACTATGCTCACATCGACTGCCCTGGCCACGCCGACTTTATTAAAAACATGATCACCGGTGCTGCCCAGATGGACGGCGCGATCCTGGTGGTCAGCGCAGCCGACGGCCCGATGCCCCAGACCAAGGAACACGTTTTGCTCGCTCGTCAGGTCGACGTGCCAGCGATCGTTGTGTTTCTGAACAAGTGCGATTTGGTCGACGACGAAGAACTTTTGGAACTCGTCGAGTTGGAAATCCGCGAATTGCTCTCCAAGTACGGGTTCCCCGGCGAAGAGACCCCGATCGTCCGAGGTAATGCCAAGTTGGCTTATGACAAGCCAGCCGATCCAGCAGCTTCGAAATGCATTTCGGATCTTCTCGATGCGGTCGATTCGTTCATCCCACAACCGACCCGAGAAGAAGACAAGCCGTTTTTGATGGCGATCGAAGACGTCTTCAGCATCGAAGGTCGTGGAACGGTAGCAACCGGACGGATCGAACGCGGTCTGATCAAGGTCGGCGAAGAAGTTGAAATCATCGGATTGACCAAGGAAAAGCGCAAGACAACCGTAACGGGCGTCGAGCAGTTCCGCAAGGAAATGAAAGAAGCTCGTGCTGGCGAAAACGTCGGATGCTTGCTTCGCGGTGTAGCCCGTGATGACATCGAGCGAGGTCAGGTTTTGGCCAAGCCCAACAGCATCACCCCGCACAAGAAATTCGAAGCCGAAGTCTATTGCTTGAGCAAAGACGAAGGGGGCCGACACACACCATTTTTCAGTGGGTACCGACCTCAGTTCTACTTCCGAACCACCGACGTAACCGGATCGGCCGAATTGGTCGGAGCCGAAATGTGCATGCCTGGGGACAACGTTCGGGTCATCGTCGAACTGCAAAAGACAGTCGCGATTGACGAAGGTGTCCGATTCGCGATTCGCGAAGGTGGCAAGACGGTCGGATCGGGTGTTGTCACCAAGATCATCGAGTAATCGGCTTTAGAGCCGATCGATTTGCAATAGCGACGGTCGCGGGTCAGTTGCCCGCGGCTTGTCATAAAGGGGTGTAGCTCAATTGGCAGAGCACCGGTTTCCAAAACCGGGGGTTGCGGGTTCGACTCCTGCCGCCCCTGCTGTTCTGTAGGATTCAAGACCTTGGAGCACCAGGCGTTTTGAACCGCCAGTGCTGTGGGGTTTGGGTTGAATTTGGATGGAATAAGGAACTGCATTTTTCGTGAGAAAAGTGCTTGTGTATGGCAACGATCACTGACGATACCCTCAATCGATCCTTTGGGTCCGAGCTTTTTACCAACGCTCGGTACAAACCCAAGCAGGGTCGGCTCGTAAGGCAATTGACCTGTTTGGCTATTTGGCTAGCTTGCTGGCTAGGTGGTTGGCAGTTGTTTGAGGCCTTGGGAGCTTGGACCGCCCCACTAGGAAATGCACCCGTTAATCCTTTTTGGAGCACCTCGCGGTATTGGATGCCAGCGGCACTTACCGCTTTGGGGATGTGGTTGGGATACAGATTGATCAATTGGCCTCGGTTTGCCGATTTTTTGATCTCGGTAGAAGCAGAATTGAATAAGGTATCGTGGCCCAAGAAAACAGAGCTTTACAGGGCTTCGATGGTTGTTATATTCACGATGGCATTGTTGGCAGCTTTGCTTTTTTGCTATGACGCAATTTGGCAATGGCTGTTCGACACGCTTGGAGTGAGTTAGTTTTTTGGTGGCGTCGGCCCGAAAGGGTCGGCCAACAGCCAGGAGATTGATCGGCGGTTCCGCTGAGGAATCGGTTGATGATTCGTACGTACTGGCGCTAGGTTATCGAGTGAACAATTCCACGAACAACACAACAACTGAGGGTCTTGCACAAGCGCCGCAGTGGTACATCCTTAAGGTTGCTTTCAACCGAGAGGACACCATACGCGAATCGCTTGAGAAGCGGATCAAGTTGTCGAATCACAAAGAATACTTCGGCGAGATTCTAGTTCCGACCGAAGACGTCGTGGAATTTACCCGGGCGGGCAAAAAGCGCATCGTTAAGCGCAAGCTCTATCCCGGCTATCTGATGATCCAAATGATCATTAATGATGACACTTGGTTCCTTGTGCGAGAGACACCGGGCATCGGCGATTTCACAGGAACGTATGGCAAGCCTACGCCGATGACTGATGCGGATGTCGAGCGAATCATCAAGCTCGTGCATCCCGATGTGGATCAAGAACAAGTGCCGAAGACTTCGATTCCGTTTCGATCGGGAGATCGCGTTCGGGTCAAGGAAGGAAACTTCCAGAGCCTCGAAGGTGATGTCGATCGGATCGACGAAGCCAACGGAAGAGTCACGGTCATTATTAATATTTTCGGACGCAGCACCCCGGTCGAGCTAGATCACTGGCAGATCGAGTCGCTGTAGTCCTGGCGAGCAGTTTTCGGGAGATTTAGGCCCCTTTGGGTTTCGGTCGTCCGATACGTTCGTTTGTCGTTTGGAATTTGTCATTTAGGTTTTTTCAAACATGGCCAAGCAAGTCACAGGCAAGGCGGCATTTCAAGTGCCGGGGGGCAAGGCAACGCCTGCTCCACCGGTCGGAACGTCGTTGGGCAAGTTCGGGATCAATTTGGGTCAGTTCGTCTCGCAATTCAACGAGCGAACCAAGGAGTTCAACGGGACTCCGATTCCAGTGGTCGTCACGGTTTATTCCGACCGTAGTTTTGAATTCATCACCAAAAGCCCACCGGCTTCGGCATTGCTGAAGATGGCCGCTGGGGTAGCTAGCGGGTCGGGTGAACCGCACAAGACCAAGGTCGGGAAAGTAACCCGAGCCCAGGTCGATGATATTTGCACGAAGAAAATGGCGGATCTAAACGCCCGCGATTTGGAGCATGCTCGTCGCATGATCGAAGGTACAGCGAGAAGCATGGGCATCGAGATCGTAGGCTAAGTCCAGGGGAAACTTTCAGATGGTCAAACCAACAAAGGCAATGAAGTCCATGCTTGCGAAGGCTCCGGGAAAGACTCCCTTGCCATTGCAGCAGGCCGTTGAAGTGCTCAAGCAATTCAGCGGGCGGAAATTCGACCAGACGGTCGAAATCCATATCAATCTTGGGATCGATCCAGCACAGAACGACCAGATCGTTCGTGGCTCGCTCGTCCTGCCCAACGGAATTGGAAAGACACAACGGGTCATCGTATTCGCCAAAGGCGACTTGGCCAAAGAGGCCGAGCAAGCCGGAGCTGATGCGGTTGGCGCCGAAGAGCTCTCCAAGCGAATCAAAGATGGGTGGTTAGACTTCGACGTCTGTATTGCCTCGCCCGATATGATGGGCATCGTCGGTCCGCTCGGTAAACTGCTCGGTCCGCGAGGGCTTATGCCGTCGCCGCGAGCCGGTACCGTCACAACCGACGTGGCACGCGTGGTCAAAGAGTATCGAGCCGGTAAGGTCGAGTTTCGAAACGACAAAGGTTCCAACGTCCATGCGGTCGTCGGAAAAATGAGTTTCGACGCCACCAAGCTTGTCGAAAACATCGGAGCGTTCATCTCCTATGTGCAATCGATCAAGCCAAACTCGGTCAAAGGAACTTACATCAAGTCGATCGCAATCTGCGCGACGATGACCCCTAGCGTCCGCGTGTCGGCTTAAGGAACAGGTGAGCACATGAGCAAATTTGTAAAAAGGCTGATCTCCCGCGACATCTCCGGACGCCTCGATGGTGTCAACGATGCAATGGTTGCCAACATCGTCGGAATGACCGGTAATGAAAACTATGCGATCCGAAAAGCGTTGCGAGACAAGGGCCTGAGCCTCATGGTGGTCAAGCGATCGCTTGCGGCCATGGCGACCGACGGTTCCTCGCTCCGACCTGCCTTCGACAAACAATCCGGAAGCCTAGCGGTGATCTGGGGTGGAGAAGACTTCGTCTCGCTGGTCAAAACCGTAACGAAGATGACCGATTCGGGAACCTTTCCGAAATTGGAAATCAAAGGCGGCGTCATGGACGGAGAAGCCATGGACGCGGCTCAAGTCAAGAAGGTCGCTAAGTGGCCGAATCGCCAAGAGCAAATCGCAATGCTCCTCGGTCAGATTCTCTCGCCCGGAAGCACCCTCTCTGGTCAACTCGTCGGTCCGGCTCGCAAGATCGCTGGCCAAGTCAAGAAGATGATCGAGGACCGCGAAGAAGGTTCCACACCGGATGCCCAGGAAGCAGTCGCAACCGAGGGTGCCAGTGAGTAGTCGTACAATCCCCGGTCGAAAGGCCGGGAGTCAGGAAGCCGACGGCGTGCGTCGGTTTCCTAAACAATTCGTTTGAAACAACCGGTTTTCCATTCTCGCCGGTGCGTTTAGTTTGTCTGTTTTTACCATAGAGGAACGATAGAAATGTCCGAGTCAGCAACCGCTTACGCGGAAGAAATCCAGACCCTAGGCGAGAAGATCGTCGGCCTGACGCTCAAGCAAGCCAAGGAACTCAGCGATTATCTCAAAGATGTCCATGGCATCGAAGCCGCCGCCGGTGGCGGAGTCGTTATGGCCGCTCCTGCCGATGGGGGTGGCGCTGCTGCTGCAGTCGTTGAAAAGACCGAATTCGATGTCGTCTTGACCTCCTTCGGAGACAAGAAACTCGACGTCGTCAAGATCGTCAAGAACTTGACCGGTCTGTCCCTGATCGACTCCAAGAAATTGGTCGAAGGTGCCCCTTCGAAGATCAAGGAACAAGTCTCCAAGGAAGACGCTGAGAAGATCAAGAAGGAACTCACTGAAGTCGGCGCAACGGTCGAACTCAAGTAGTTCCTATCGGTTACCTACTCGGTTGATTTTCTTTGTCCGCAAACTCCCTTCGAGCGGTTCGTCATGAACCGCTCTTGTTTGCTAATCCGTGAACACTCCAAGGTTCACTCACAACCTAAGATCCCCTTGGCCAGCAGACCTTTGCGGTGTAGCAAAGTGAGCCGACTGTGCCCACCTAAACTAAATAGGAAACCAGCATGTCGCGATACACAGGACCCAAGGCGCGGGTCAATCGTCGCTTCGGCGCTTTGCTCTACGAGAGCGCAGGTTGCGTTCGAGCATTTGAAAAGCGGAAAGATAGTCCGCCAGGGATGCACCCACGAAGCCGTCGGACAGGTAACTACGGAACCGCTTTGGCTGAAAAGCAAAAGATCAAGTACTACTATGGACTCGGCGAACGGCAACTACGCCGGTACTTCGATGATTCCGTCCGCAAAAAGGGTAACACCGGCGAAACCCTCCTTCTGATGTGCGAACGACGACTCGATAACGTCGTCCGAAGACTCGGACTTGCAAAGACACGGCCACAAGCCCGCCAGGGGATCGTTCACGGACACTTCAAAGTCAATGGGGTCAAGGTAACCACGCCTTCGTTCTCCCTCCGACCAGGAGATGTGATCGAAGTCCGCAGCACCGAGGCCGTTCGTAACCTCTACCGCGGGATCATCGCCAACATCCCTCCCACTCCGTTGGACTGGGTATCGCTCGATACCGAAGGCCTCCGAGCCACCATGTTGGGAGCTCCGGGACCTTCCGATATCTCGTTGCCAGTCAACGCCAATATCGTCGTTGAATTCCTGTCGCGTTAACCGCTGACCGGCTTTTGCTTCGACTATAATTTGTAACAACGGGGCTCGTTCGATCCGTCGAAACGGGCCCCTTGTCTTACCCCCCCAAACTCTTTTGCTTGAACATTTATGCACGCTCCAATCGTTGTCCTAGGTGGCGGTCCTGGCGGATATGCAGCAGCTTTCCTCGCGGCCGACGAGGGACACGAAGTCGTAATCGTCGAGAGCGAACCCAAACTCGGTGGGACTTGCCTTCTTCGCGGTTGTATACCATCCAAGGCCTTGCTGCATGTGGCGAAAGTCATCGACGAAGCACACCAGTTGACCAGCAGTTGGGGAGTCGAATTCGGCGAGCCGAAAATCGATATCAACAAGGTGCGAGCTAGGAAAGAGAAGGTTATCGAAACGCTCAGCGGGGGACTGGCTCAATTGGCCAAGCGCAGAAATGTGAAGGTCATACGTGCGCGGGGGCGATTCGAAAATTCTACCACTTTGATCCTCGAAGGGTCCGATGCGAGTATCCCCGAAGGTGGGAAGCTCACGTTCGACTACTGCGTGCTGGCTACCGGCAGCGTGCCGGCCATGCCACCGAACTTCAAGATCGGATCGGACCGGGTTATGGATTCGACCGGTGCGTTGAACCTGAGTGATATTCCATCCAAAATGCTGGTCATCGGAGGGGGATACATCGGTCTGGAAATGGGGACGGTCTATGCGCACTTAGGTACCCGAGTCAGTGTCGTCGAATGGACCGATACCCTCTTGCCAGGTGCCGATCGCGATTTGGTTGCACCATTGCAACGAAGATTGAAACAACTTTTTGACAATCGGATCTACCTGAGCACCAAAGTCGGTTCGGTCGCTGAAGTTGACAACCAAATCGAAGTCACCTTCGAAGGACCTGGCAAGTTCGGGCATGAACGCTTCGATCGGGTGCTCGTGAGCGTTGGTCGAAGGCCTGCAAGCCAGGGACTCGGATTGGAAAACACCCTAGTCCAACTCGATCAACGGGGCTTTGCACTTTGCGACAACCAGCAACGCACGAGCGATCCACATATCTTGGCCATCGGTGACATCGCCGGTGAGCCGATGCTAGCGCACAAGGCGAGCCATCAAGCCAAGGTGGCCATTGAGGTGATACTTGGGCGGAATGTAAACTTCGATAAACAAGCGATTCCTGCGGTCGTCTTCACCGATCCAGAGATCGCTTGGGCCGGCCTTACCGAGGATCGGGCCAAGAAGGAAGGGATCACCGTGGATGTGGAAATCTATCCTTGGGCCGCCAGCGGACGGGCGCAAGCTTTGGGCTGTACGGATGGCTTTACCAAATGGCTCGTCGATCCGGTGACCCATCGTGTTCTGGGCTGTGGAATCGTCGGCTCGGGAGCCGGGGAGCTAATCGCCGAAGCGGTCTTGGCCATCGAGATGGGTTGTGAAGTTCGGGATATAGCCGAATCGATTCACCCGCATCCGACCCTCAGCGAGACCTTGATGAATGCTGCTGAGGTTCACTTTGGAACGGCGACCGAGATCTACAAACCCAAGAAGCACTCGGCGCACTGATTCCTCTGAGCCTCGATGCGGGGCTTATAGCAATCGCCCGCGGCTTGCGCCCAGACGGCTCACAAGTGAGCCAACCAGCGCCAGCGGTTGGGCGATTGAAATCAGCCCGCCAGGAAGCTGCGTTTGGGCCCGAGCAGGCGAGCGATTTCCGGCGGTGTAGCTCGATCGAATCGATGCGGGGCTTATAGCCACCGCCCGCGGCTTGCGCCCAGACGGCTCACAAGTGAGCCAACCAGCGCCAGCGGTTGGGCGATT
>QWPJ01000103.1 GCA_003671195.1 Planctomycetota bacterium | reverse complement strand
GGACCGTTGCTCGTAGTGGTAAGATCCTCAAGGGTCTGCGGCAAGCCCACCGAAGTCGAGTTGAAGTTCACTCGCTGGATCGTCGTCGAGATCCGATCGATCGTCACTCCGTCTTGCTCCTGGATGTAGATCCCTGATGCTGCCCTGGCAGCTAACGTATCGACACGGGTGCTGATGGCATTGCGATTCAAATCGACGTTGCTCTGACCAGTGTCCGAATTGCCTATCCGTGTCCCAGCTCGCATCGATAGATTCGAAGTGATCACGTTGAGCGTCGCATTGCTCGAATCCAAATCGCTGATGCTCGTCCCGGCGCTCATCGCCACCGAGGCTCCCTCGGCTCTGATGCTACCGAGCACGATCCCTGTCGTACTGAATACCCCCAAGTCCACGCCGCTGGTGTTCAACGCACTGACGGTGATCGTTCCCTCGGAAATCAATGCGATCATCCCTGGCCTAGAGGTCTTAAGCCGATCCGAAACACTCATTGAACCGCGGCTATTGAGCGTGATATCTCCAGATCCAGAGACAATGTCCGCATTGACGACAATCGTTCCGCTGTTGCCCGTCTGCAAGAGAACATCCCCTGATCCATGGGCACTGATGCCTGCGGTACCTGGGGTTCCAGGGTTGATCGTGATATCGCCCGCAAGGCTCTGGAGTTTGATGTTCCCGTTGTTGGCCGTCGTCGTGAGGTCCTCGAGCACCTCGGATCGATCGATTGTCTTGGAGTTGAACTCGACTTGGGCAAGGCTCGTGCTGATCCGATCGACCGTGATGGCACCCTTATCTTGAATGTAGATCGAGTCGCCGGCTCTAGCAGCTAGGTTCGTCGCATTGATGACGATGGCATTGCGATTGTTATCGAACGTGGTGTTCGACAGGTCCGTATCTCCGATACGTCCTGTGGCTCTCATCGATAGGTTTTGTGCGACAATTTGCGTTGCGGTCGTCGAGGGGTTGATCTCCGAAATGCTCCCGCCGCTGGCAAGCAAGACACTGCCGGTACCTGCGTTGATGCTGCCGATGCGTATATCACCACCGGCAAAGACACCGAGGTTGGTGTTGTTCGTCGTGAACGTCGAGGTGGCCCCAAGAGTGATCGAGCCTTGGGATTCCAAGACGATCGAACCGGGGCCAGAGGTTCGGATCCGATCCTCAAGCACCAGTGCCTCGCGGCTCGAGAGCGTGATGTTCCCCGATCCGCTCTGAATCATCGCGTTGGCTACGATCGCCCCGTTCGTGTTGGTCTTGAGTAGGACGTTGGAGGATTGATTCCCGATGACGAGCGAATCGACCAGGATGGAGCCTTGTAGAGTCTCTATGGCGAGATGTCCGTTGGCACGAAGGCCATTTAGGTTGTTATCCAGGTCTGTTATACGGATCGTATCGGTTGAGCGAATTTTCAGAGCGTTGAGCGACTCGGCATCGATCTGATTTGCGGTGATGGTCAAATCAGCATCTTGGACCGATTTCCAGAGGATGCGATTGGCTTGAAGATCGAGGCTCGCATCGCTAGCGGTGATCGCATGGGATTCGATGCGTAGATCTCCTGCGATGTCAAGAGAGTCAGGCAAAGCGATCAGACTGCTGGGAGTCATGCTCGCGGGATTAATGACCAGGGCCAGATCGGTGATACGGTTGGACAGACCACTCAGGTCGGTCGCAACGATCTTGGAATCAGCGACAATCCAAAGTTTATTCGTATCGACCGACGAGGGGAACTCATCGGTGTGTATCGAGACTGTGCCTTGGGTTGCTTCATAGCTCGATTGCAGAGAGCCCGGGGTGCGAGAAGCGATTTCGACTGACTGCAGTGTTGTCGTCGCGATGTTGGCTTGAAGGATATCCGAAAGGGAGCTTCCGATAGAACCGGTGTTAGAAACCAGGGAGATACGGTTGGCCCGTATGTCGGTCGAATCCTCTCCGGAGTCGGCATCGAGGATATCCCCTCGGGCTACTGCATGAAAGATGTTTGCGTCGATGTCGCTGAGTCGAATGCTACCTTGGTTTGATTGGAACGAGGCGGTTTGATCAACCGTCAATTGGTAATCGAGGTTCACCAGTATTGTGCCGTCGACACCCGTTGTTTCGAGCGACAAGTCGTTCGCAAACCGCAGGTTGGTATTTGCCGGATCGGCAGGAGTAACAGTATTGACGATGGTGATCGAGTCGGATGCGGTCAGCGCGGAGTCTTGGGAGAAGGAAGCTTGGGCCACGAGATCCAAAGAGATGCTCGCCAGATCGGATGCCAAGATTCGTTCGAGTTGGAACAAGGATCCTGAGTGGTCTTTCCAAGTAAACGCGCCGATGCTGCCTTGTGGATCGGCCGTACCAGTGACGAAGATGTTCTTCAGATCGGCTTTGATGCCCATGATGTCCGATCCGGGATCGAATTGGGAATTGCCGTCGACATCGAGGAAGTAATTTGTCGCATCCAAGCCGCCGAGGGTTGCCGAAGTGTTTCCGCCGGGGGTGATGTTGACCGAAAGGTTGCCGGTTAGGGCATCGAAAACTCCTTGGACCGTAAGAACTCTACGGGGTTCGAGTCGTTGGAACCCGGAGGCCAATGCGTGTTGAAAAGCCTTGCGTCGCATCGATCGCAGTTGCCGGTTGACGAACGCCAAAATCGACTTGGAGGCGAACTTGGAGAAGGTCTTTAGCATGGCGTGCACCGGACCGTGGGGGTCTAGGACAATTGGACTTTGAATCAGCGATTAGGCAACGACGGCACGAAATGCCGGCTAAGTATTCTACGAATTCAAGCCAGCTTAGACTCAGCCGTTGGTATTTTGAACGGTTTATTCACGAGCGGCTGAATAAACCTTGGATACCGATAGGCTAAAAAAGTTGCTGTCGGTAGAGAAATTCGATTGCCACGGTTGTAGCGGCAAACGAAAAGCCAGCAGGCCCTCGGAGTGGCCTGCCTGTGGCCTGTCTGTTCCCTGTCTAACGGATCGGTTTTTGGACCGGGGTGCAGTCACCTGGCCGGCGGTGTCCGAGTGTGCATTCGCAAGAATGGGGGGGATTTTTAAAGATTTTCACAGGAAGCAGCGTGGCATCGGCGAAGAATTTCGCACCTGAGACCAAGGCGTTGGTCGGGCATGAGTAGCCGATTCCGTAGCGTTCGAGGTTGATTTGCTCGAAGTAGAGGGATTTATAGCAAAAGGCTGGGGAAGCCCACGAAGCTTGATTTGCTGGCCAATGCCGCAAGTACCGGGGATCGGGTGTGTTTTGTAGATCGTTGCGCTGCATGGATTTACGCGAGAAACTCTCGATCAACGGGCGACCGTCGGGCGTCGAGGAGATCGCGTCGGTTTTTTTTAAGATATCTAAGGGCGAAAGGGGCTTTTGCAGGGCAGCAATTCCCTCGGTTTTGACCGATTTCGCATTGAAATCGCTCCCGGCCTTTTTTCCTTCTTGGGTGGAGCTTTCGATCAGGCTCGGTTCGATGGCAAGCGATTCGGCAAGTTCGACAAGGCCTTCGGGGGCCTGGGGTAGATCATCGAGCGACGGCAGCGGACTGAACTTGGAGAATCCCTCTGAGGAGTAGATCGCAAGAGATTCTTGGGTACCGGCCAAACTCGGAAGCCTTTGAAACCTTGAGGGTAGGAATTCCCTTGATGAACCACTCGGCCGGGTGGAGTTTCCACTGGGAAGCTTGTCTTGGAGATGGTCGTTTTCCGTGGAATCCTGAGCTTGTGCGCCAGGAATCAAGATCGTTGCAGTCCCCAACACCGCCATCGCTCTGAGCAGCTTTAGTCCAAGGAAGAGATGAGTCTGGCAATCAGATTTTTCGGGCGTCATAGCGATCTCCGAGCGAGGAGTGCACATGGGAACAACCTACCTTTTTTTGGTATCGGTCGACGGGCTTGGAGGCATTCTGAGTTTTCTAGGGGTTTTTCGAAAGATGCAGAAAATGCGTCGGGTGATGTCCTTTCGGTCAGGAGATGCCGACCAAAGTTCAACAAAAAGGCGACCGACATCGAAATGACGTCTTATTCTTGAGTTAATTCCTGAAAAACTAGACGAAGTCCCGAATTTCTAGCATACTGAAGGTTTAGTCGTGTCCATTTTGCAACCGCGTGGTGTCCGCATCGTGAACCAGTTTTCGAGAAATCTCATTCTGTTGGTCACAGATGGCCCCCGAAAAGGGCACCGGGTGGTTATTCCCCCCGGGGAGTCCCGCGTCGTCGGCCGCACGACAGCATCCCACGTGGCTTGTGAGGACGATTACATGTCCTCAAAGCACTTTGAGGTATGCAACCGGATTGAAACCATCTTTGTCAGAGATCTGAACAGTCGGAACGGGACGAAGATTTTTGACGAAGCGATTTCAGAGCGTGCGCTGAGTCAAAGCAGCAGGATTACGGCTGGCAAAAGCGTTTTCGAAGTCGCTTGGGAACAATCCAACGAAGACTGGGGAACGCATGGGGGCTCTTCGGTTTCTATCCGCCGAAATTTTTCCAGTTCTGCGTTTCCTTCGAGTTCCCAGAGCCTACCATCGGGAGAGTCCGCAAATGGCCAGTCGATCGGTTCGATAGGCTCGACCGGGATGCAAGCCGAAGCGCAAGGCCTAGGTGCAAACCCCTCAGCACAAGGTTCCTTCGATGAGCGTATCGCCGGACTTTGCCTTGAGCTTTTCCATGCTTCGGTCGTTCTTAAGCAAGCCGTAACGGCCCCGATTTTTGAACGGCTTTACAATTGGTCTAAGCCTCCGGCGGCGGGCGAATCCTTCCTGAGCGATTTCTACTTGACCAACCTCGATTTTTTTGCCGTCGCTAGTTTCTCCAAGCTAGGGGTTGCCAATCCGGTAAATCTTCCGTGGTATCCCCTATTTCCCAACATAGATCCTTCAAGCGCGGTGGCTCCGATTGCGATTCCGAAGCGGGCTTGGCTCGAAGGCTGCCACATGCGTTGGTTTGAGCGATTGGCGAGCGTCGATGGAGTATCCTTCGTCGTTACCGACTCCTCGCGCAGCCCCGAAGTGATCCTGAGTCAATTGAATCGCGGCTTTCGAGACATGCTTCTTCATAGCAAGCGAGAGGAATCTTCAAACGGCAACTCCGAGGATACACCCGAGGGAGTTCTTCCCTGGTATAGTCCAATGGAATTGTTAACAGCCATCGGAACGCGTTCCGAAGAGTCCCTGGCAAACTGGATTCCTTCGGTCGTCCAAGGCTTGGTCTTCCCTATCCGGCCAAGCCGCCTGAGCTTCGCTTTGGTCCGACCCGGTATCCGCACAGCATTGCGGGACAGAGGTTTCCGCTCTGCGTCGGATGCTTAGCGAACCGCATCGATCGCCGATGTCATCGGACCGCTCGCAGGTGCGGCTATGACAGGATCGCGATAGTGAACCGTTGCGCTCGCGTCTTGACGCTCCTGGCGTTGAATACCCTGACTGGCGATAAAGTCCGACGAAGGTGATTCGTTCAGATACACATTGCAGTACGAAAGCAGGGAGCCTCGTTCCAGGTTGACATTCCTCACGGCCAATTGGTATTCCACGGCGGATTGGTGATAGCGTACTAGAGCATCTTGCCGCCGACGCTGAGCTTCAAGCAACACGAAGACTTGCTCGACGCGACCTGTTTCTAACCTCTCCTTTAACCCATCGATCTGCTTCTCGACCGCATCGTACCTGTTTCTTTGAATTAACAGGTTTTCATAAGCTCTCTTGGCTTCATTGATCGCATTGCTTAAGCCGAAGTGAACCGCTCTTTCCTGCTCGATCAAAATTTGGGATTCGCGGGCCAGAGCCAATTGCGTATTGCGGACCGCCGCATGCCCACGCCGATACCCCACAGGCATCAGGTAATCCAAGCCGAGCGACCACTCCTGAAAATCATTGTCCAGAGGGGTGTTGAACTGCTTATCAAAACCCCGCATCCGGTAAGCTGCGATCGCATCGAGCTGCGGTTTCAGGAAGCTTCGATTCCCGATCAATTCCAATTCCCGTTGCTTGATCACCCAACGCTGACGACGCAATTCCTCCCGATTGACCAGTGCATCGGAAATCGAATCCTCCCAATCGAAATCCAACTGAGCCAGACTCGGTTGGTCCGATGGGTAAACCATACGTTGATCATTGATCGGCATGCCGATGATCAATCGCAATCGACGTTCCGAGATCCGAACCCCGCCGCTGTTACGAAACGTCCCGCCGGTCGATCCGTTGTTCGAACGCGTGCCGTCTAAAGGCCGACCGTTGAGCGAATCGACCACGTCGGACTCAAACCGCCATAACTGCTCGAGCGCCTGCTCGATGTTTACGGAACCTTGCTCAGGTCGTAACTTGATTCTCTCAACCGTATCGATCGCCTGATCCCTTGCCTCAGTCTTGGTGTCTAAATCGCGGTATGCGAAATAAAGATCCCAATACGCGTTCTCGATTTCAGCGACGAAATCACGAACCGATCTTTCAAACTCCACCAAACTGATGTCCGTGCGGACCCTGGCCAACAAGACACCGTTGAGTTGACCAGGGGAAGCACCTGGACCTGCGATGCGATTGAATTCAGAGCCCGCTCCGAGCATCAGCGGTTGACGCACCTGAGCCTCCAAGAACGTGTCCCAAGTGTAGGCCCCAAAGCGGTTCGACTGCTGGTTGTTGCGGTCGAATATCTTGACGTCTCGTAATGTGTACAACCCCCCGGTAGCCGATCGCTTGGACACTCCGTACTGCGTCGTGCTCAAGTCCTGGAGAAACAACCCATTGACACCAAAGAAGTTGTTGTTGTAGCCACGATGATTGCTCTCATAAATGCTCGACGCAAAGAGGTTCGCGTCGAATGCACTCAAGGCTGCCTCCTCACCCATCCTCGGATCGGTGTACACCACCGCAGGGTCAAGCGTCGAGGCCAAGCTCTGCGGCGTTCGCAAAACGGTCACCCCCAAGTCCCGCATCAACTTGGAATTCGACACACCCAATGCGATGCACTCCTGCAGAGTCAGTCCGTGCATTTGCTCTGGACTCAAGGTCGCGATGTCGATGTCCATCGGACCATACGCCTCTTGATAATCAGGCGCACATTCCGAGTGGGTCACATCGGATCGAACCAACTGGGACAGAAATTCCGAAGCGGTCTGTTGACCTGCACCCTGGCCGGCGTGAAACTTCTTTGAGCTCGAACACCCAGGGGAGATCGCCCCGCAAGCCAAACTCAATCCGATACTCCAGGCGACGGCTCGATGACCGACGCCGGACAGTCGCTCAACCGCCCGTTCAGACCTGCATCGATTGTCCATCAGCGTCTTGAGTGCCATAATAGCCGGTTTAAATAGTACATCCGTAAAGCCAGCATCGAGTGTTTCGACCGGAAAAGTCGGCATCCTTCACGCATAGTGCTCCAAACGTCGAAAGTATTGCTGAAAAGACAGTTCCTCAAAGGAATCCAACCCCGAGTCGAGAAATTTGCTAGCATGAAGTCAGACCCTCGCGACAATCTGCCAACTCCAAACATCGATCGAACGTTTTCGAGCCACTGAGCCCCTGCATGTCCGACTCGAATCTCGAAACTACCGACTGGGTCCTCGGACAACTCGAAGCCATCGCCCGAAACGCCGATCCACAAAATCAGTTCTACCCCAGACTCACTCAATCGCTCCTTCCCCTCCTCAATGCCGATTGTGTTTTACTGGTCATCGTACTGGAGGCAAAACCCCTTGTCCTGTTCTCAAGCGGTAACTCCCCGGACCCAGAATCGCTCCAGGCAGCCCTCCAACTTGCCTTTGCCCAACACCCCCCCTCGGTTCGACTCGATCCAAATCCAGTCGATCCAAGTTCGCCCCCACCGCATCGAGCCCTCAACGCCCCGTGGATCTCTGTCCGCTTCCCCAAAAACAACCCGAGCAAACCTCTTGCAATCCTAGCCCGATTCGCCAACCTACCGAGCCACGAGCAGCTCGCCGGCGCAAGGAACCTGCTCGATGCACTGGCCGAAATCGCCGAGCTACGTGAAGTCTACGTCGAGAACCATCGCGCCGTGGGCTTATGGAAACAGGCGATTCTGCGATCCGAAGATCTAACCAACGCACAGTCCCACCCGCAACTCAACCGCGGAGTGGTCGAAGCTCTCCGCGAACTGCTCCAAGCCGACCGTGTCTCGCTGTTTCGCAAAGACCATCAAGCCGCATCGATGATCGCCTGCAGTGGGGCCGCATCGATCGATTCCAACTCGACGACCGTCCAAGAACTCGAAAGGTCCGTCCTAAGCCTATTCCAAAACAACGAGCCGAAACTCTGGAATGCAGCGGACCATCAACCCCAATCGCCCCGCTACCGCCTGCTGCTCCCCTGGCCATCGAACGCCGATGCACTGGCCCACGGTCTGCTTGTCGAATGGTCCGATCCCCAAGCGACCATCGACCGCGTCCAACGCGCATCGAACCTCTTGCCGATGATCAACCAAGCTTGGCAGTATCAGCATCGTTGGCTCTGTCTACCTCCCCGAGCACGAGCCCAGGCCATCGGCAAATCCGCCTCGCAAGCCCCATCGGGCCGATTCCCCAAACGCCTTGCCAGCCTTGCTCTCCTTGCAAGCCTTGTAGGTCTGGCCATGATCCCCTATCCCTTCTACATCCAAACCCAAGCCTACCTCGAACCGACCACTCAGCAGTTCATCCACGCGACTGCCGATAGCTTCATCGAGGAATTGCTCGTCGCTGAAGGCCAAAGCGTCCAGAGCCATCAACCCCTCGTGAGACTTCGAGCCCCCAACCTCGAATTGCAAATCGAGGAACTCGCAGGTCAAATCTTGGCTCTGGTCGAGAAGAAAAATGGGCTGCGCGTTGCAGTCAACCAACTCTCGGCCAACAACTCCGATCTTGCAAATCAAACCCGACTCTCAGCCGAGCTACGTTTGATCGAGATCCAGGAAAAACACGCCCAAGAGAAACTGGACTTCCTGGAAAAACAGCGACAGGAACTTCTCCTGCAATCCCCCATCCAAGGGATCGTCGTCGGGGGAGACCTCAGCCGAGAACTCAGCGATCGGCCCCTGCAACGCGGAGATGCCCTGTTCCGTGTCGCAGACCTCCAAGGCCCTTGGCATCTGAAACTCCTGGTTGCCGACCGCGACGGTCGATACGTTCAACAAGCCCTACTCAAAGGTCCTATCGATATCGATTGGGGGCTAGAGAACGCCACAGGCCGTGGACTCAAAGCCAAACTTATTTCGATGCGCCCAGAAGTCGACCAAAGACCCAACCAAGGCCCCTGCCGAAGCGCTACGGCATCGATCGAACAAAGCCAACTCGAACAACCCGCCATCGGCGCAGTCGCTTATGCTCGAATCCCCTGCGGAAAACAACCCTTGTGGTTCATCTGGAGCAGACCCCTAGTCGAATTCCTCCAAAAACGCTTCTGGTTCAACTCAAGCCCCTAACAGCCCCTCGCCCTAACAGACCCTTCGCCCCAGCACCCAAAAAACCGCTCCTTTTAAACCCATAAATCTCCTATGAACCTTCACGGCATCTTACGCCCCCCCGCGATCGCCCTGCTCTGGATGACCACCCTGGGTTTGGCACCTGAGCAATCGCAGGGGCAATCCAACTCCAATCCCATTCTCATCGATTCGGCCATCCTCAAAACCGTCGAAGTCACCTCCGTGGCAGCCCAGGTCCAAGGGATCCTCAAGGATGTATTCGTCCGCGAAGGGGATCGCGTCAAACATCAATCCCCTTTGGCAACAATCCAATCCACCGCCTCAGAACTCCAACTCCAACGCGCCAAAGTCGCCTTGGATGCCGCCGAAAGGAACTTCGCAAGCAACATCGATATCGATCTGGCTCGAAAAGGTTTCGAGGTTGCCGAAAATGAGTTCCTCCGGGCCGTCGACGCCAACAAGCGTATCCAGGACGTCTACCCCCAAGCCGAAGTCGATCGACTCAAACTCGTCCGAGACCGAGCAAGCCTGGAAATCGATCGCGCTGTGCATCTCAAGGCGATCTCGCAACTCGAGGTCACCAAAAACCAAATCGAAATCAAACAACTCCAGGACATCCTCGACAAACACCAAATTCAAGCTCCCGTCTCGGGCATGGTCGTTGCTATGGAAAAACGTATCGGTGAATGGGTTGAACCTGGCACCATCGTGATCCGCTTGGTCGAAATCGACCGATTGAGAATCGAAGGTTTTTTGCAGGCCGAACAGGCCGACCCAAAGTGGTTAGGTGCCGAAGCTCAAGTCGAACTGCAACTCTCTGGAAATCGATTCGTCACCACCGCCAAGCTGGTTTTCATCAGCCCAGAAGTCAACCCAGTGAACTCCCAAGTCCGTGTTCACTTGGATGTCGATAACCGTGACGGGAAACTTCGACCGGGCCTGAAACCCAAAGTCTCGATCCCGACGACATCCCCATGAGCGCCTCGAAAGCCCATGACGCTCAATCCCCCTCGCTCGGGTCGCTCAAAATACGACTCCGACACGATATCCATTGGATCGCTTACCCAAACACCAACCGTTGGGTCGCCTTGGATCCTATCGCAAACGCTTTCTATTATTTCAGCCAACTCGAATACCAAGCAGCCTTGCTCCTAGACGGCTCGCGCTCGGTAGGCCAAGTCCTCGAAACCGTTCGAAATCGCACCTTGAATTCCTATCCGACATCCGCTTGGATCGAGTCCTTTATCCATAAGCTTCATCGCTCTGAATTGATCGAATACCCAACTGGATTCAAAACCAATCAATTGCCGACTCCGAGAAACCGAAACTCATTTTTCAGTTCCCTCTTGGCAAACCCCCTTTCGATCCGCATCCCACTGCTGCGTCCATCGATCGACTATGCCTGGGCTCAATGGATCGCTAAACTACTTTTTTCACCTTACGCGATCACAGCGATTCTCATCGGTTTGTTGATCGTCAGCTATTCGGTCGCTTCGCGACTCCTGAGCCGACCCAACGAAATCCTTTACGATGTCGGCAAAATCCAAGGAGATCGATGGCTGGTCTTGGCCGCACTCCTCGTTGCGATCAAGTCGCTTCACGAACTGGGACATTACCTTGCTTGTGTCTACCTTAAAGTTCGCTGCGCCGAGATCGGTGCTCTATTTTTGTGCTTTACTCCATGCTTGTACTGCGATACGACCGAGAGCTGGAAACTCCCCTCACGCGCCCATCGCGCTGGGATCGCCGCTGCAGGAATCTACCTCGAATGCTGGATCGCCCTGGCTGGCGGCCTAGTCTTTCTCAACACTCAAAGCGGTCTTGCGCACGTCCTAGGGGGTGGATTGTGGCTCATGTGCACCGTGGGAACCCTCTTGCTCAATGCCAATCCCTTTTTTCGCTACGACGGCTACTTCATTCTCTCGGACCTCATCGGCGCACCGAACCTAGGAGCGCAAAGCTCCCAGGCCCTTTGGAAATCCTTCATCGCATGGCTCGGAGGGCCCAGAGCCAATCCTCAAGACTTCGACCTGCCGATCGGCTTGCTCTCGGTCTTTGCGATCCTATCGATGATCTACCGCTGGGTTGTCCTGGGCTCGATCGCGTTTTTTCTATGGCACTTTCTCGTCCCCTCAGGCCTGGGGCTATACTTCTTGGCCATCGCCGGTGCGACTTGCCTGGGGATACTCCGCACCGCATCTAGCCAAACCTACGGACTCGTTGCGCAACTTGCAGCCCCAGAACCGATCTCTCGCTGGCGGCTTGCCGCTTGCCTAGGCTTGATCCCTATCCTGATCCTGGCCATCTTCTGGATCCCGTTGCCAAACCGCTCCGTACACCGAGGGTACATCGAACTGCATCATTCGATTCCTATCTACGCCCCTGAAGATTGCACACTCACGAGTATTAACCCCATGGCCATCGAGCCACAAAAGTCGATCGACCGTGCAGGCCAAGTGCTCGTCGAACTCGATGAACCCGCACTGCGATTCGAACAACTCGCTAGCATGCAGGACTATACGGAAATCCTCACTCGACTCGAACTCTATCGGCAAGCCCAAGGGGCTGACGAAACGCTTGCAGCGGAAATTCCAACGCTCGAGAAGTTAAGCGACCAGGCGTTGAGCAAAGTGCGATGGATCGAGCAACGACTCGAGAAACTCAAAATCCTATCGCCTAGCTCCGGTCAGTTCCTCTCGAAATCCGGTTGGAGCATCTCGGGCTATGAGCGCGGAGAACCAAAGCGCCATTGGCAAGCGAGTCTCTCTGAGTCCGACCAAGGAAAACGCGTTCAACGCGGCGAACTGCTCGGCTGGTTTGCCAGCTCCGACCAAAAAGAAGCCGCAGTTCTCGTCCCGGCCGAGACGATACGTTCGATCGATACCAATACCCCCGTTCTGCTCGTCGCCGATGCAAACCCCGGGCGATCGATCCGAGCCAAGATCGCTTCTTACTCGAACGATCCGGTCCCGTTTTTCCCAAGCCAACTCGCTGGCGATGCGATGTTCGTCCTCGAGCGAGACGAACGGGGTCTATGGCAATCCGAAACCCCGCTCTATCGCGTTCGTATCGAACTGATCGATGCAGACCCTTCGGTCGCTCCAGGGGGGCTCTGCAGTGCCCGATTCGATCTGCCAAGGTTGACCCTAGCTCAACGCATCTACCGATTCTTTGCAACCCAGTTCCAACTGGCCAACGATGCGCGTTAGTTCGCGTCGCTAAAGCAGAACAAGTGCTTCTCGCCTCGAACAAAGAGATCGCGGCCAGCAAGGGCTGGAGTCGCATCGACTCCCTCTCCGACATCGTTGCTCGATAAAACCTTGAGCGTCCCGGAATCCTCAATCACCACGATCGATCCACCTCGGTCGCTTAAGTACACGCAACCGTTGGCTGCAACAGCCGAAGCATAGGTTCGACTTACCCCGGGCACTCGGCTTGCCGAATAAAGCGTCTTCCCCGTCTTTGCTTCGACGCACGTCAACAAGCCGGTCTTCTCTTTGTAATAAAACAATCGACCCGAGCTGAGCAACGGCGAAGCGACGTCTGGAGTGTCCTTGGACTGTGACCAAACAACCGACTTGCTCGACCCTAAATCGCCCCGACCCGCCAAGTCGAATGCCCCGATGTACGAACCTCGAAACCCACTGGCCACATAAGCCACCCCGTCTTGCGCGACGGCCGAGGCACAAGGCCTTTGCGTCTGGCCTCCACATCGCCAAAGCTCCTTGCCGGTCTTGAGGTCATATCCCCGTGCTGCCGTCTGACCATTCATGATCACTTGCATGTTTCCTTGGCGGTCGCTGGCAATCAACGGCGTCGCCCAACAGGTAGGCTCATCCCGCTTGGTCTCCCAAACCGTTTTACCGGTTTGCTTGTCCACGGCAAAAAGCATCGAAGGCCCTTCGTGATCCCAAGGCACGATGAGCAAGTCGCCTGCGATCGTCGGAGAACTCCCTTCTCCAAAACCATTGCGAATCTGCATGTCGCCAAAGTCGCGAGACCAAACGAACTTGCCATCGACCGTGTAAGCAAACACGCCTCGCGATCCAAAGGAGGCATAGACCATCGAACCATCGGTACAAGCGCTGGCCGAGGCAAAGCCGTTGGTCTCGTGCGTCCCCTCATGCGGCTTGGCACGGACGGCCGCCTGCTCCCAGAGCGTCTTGCCCGTTTGACGATCCATGCAATAAACTCGAAATTCGAATTCGTTGCCCGATCCGGTCGGCACGGCACTGGTAACCCATACCCTCTGGTCCCATACCACCGGCGAGCCCGACCCTTGGCCGGCGATCGGGACCTTCCACTTCAGACCCTTGGTCTGACTAAATTCCTTGGGCGGCTTGGCCGTGGCCGATGTCCCGTTCCCGGTAGGACCTCTCCAGTGGCCCCATTGGTCGGCGATTTCCTGCCCGTAACACCGGCCGGAGAAACCCAAGTCGAATAAATCCCCAAGCAACCCTTCGGCAAGCTTCCCGGGCGTAAAGCTCACACACATCGAGGTCGCCAAGAGAACAAAGGTCATTTTCAAGGTTCTGATCATATCGGTGCTTTGGCCCGGCTGGAATTTCAAAGGATGGATCGGTACACGAAAGACATCCTCAGTTTACCGAAAAAAGGACCTGCGGTTTGTGGATTTGAACCGATTCGAGTCGAATTGGACTTTGTCAACCCTTCCGGTGGGGTTTAAGCTTAATAGCACTGCTGAACTCCCTTCGGATTTCCGGACCTCGGATGACCATCAACCAAACACTCAACCAATCGCTGGGCGAACAGATGCGGGCCGAGGAACTGAGCCTCCGCTCGACCGTTCCGCCGTCTCAGGTACCCGGCTACCGGATGGAGAGGTTGTTGGGTCAAGGTGCCTACGGACAAGTTTGGATCGCTACGAACTTGAATACAGGTCGCACCGTCGCGATCAAGTTCTACCTCCACCGAGCTGGCGTCAACTGGTCGCTCCTGACCCGCGAAGTCCGAAACCTCGTCTCGATGTCTGGAAACCGGGCGATCGTCCAAGTCCTCGAAGTCGGCTGGGATTCCGACCCACCCTACTACGTGATGGAATACCTCGAGAACGGATCGCTCGATGATCTGATCCGCAATCGAGGAGCCGTCGGAGCACAACGCGCCGTCGAACTCTTTACCGGAATCGCCATGGGGTTAAACCACTCCCACGGAAAAGGGGTCCTGCACTGCGACCTCAAACCGGCCAACGTCCTGCTAGACCAAGACATGCAGCCGCGGATCGCCGACTTTGGCCAAAGCCGACTCTCGAACGAACAAACCCCGTCGCTCGGTACCTTGTTCTTCATGGCTCCCGAACAAGCCGACCTCAATGCCGTCCCCGATGCGCGTTGGGATGTCTACGCCCTAGGAGCGATCCTCTACTGCATGGTCGTCGGGACCCCTCCGTACCGCACCCCCGAGACCGTCTCGACCCTCGACACCGCAACCAGCCTTTCGGAACGTCTCAAACGATACCGCGATACAATCCTCAAAAGCCCATACCCACGCGGTCACTACCGAGTCTCGGGCGTCGATCGATGGCTCTGCTCGATCATCGACCGATGCATCGCAAAGAAACCCGACGATCGCTTCGACAACGTCCAACAAGTCCTCGCAGCTCTCGAACGACGCAACATCAGCCGCCTAAGAGTCCCGCTGATGATCCTCGGTATCCTCGGCCCCCTGCTCCTTGCGACCATCATGGGCCTTTCCTTTTGGCGGGCCGTGTCCGTAGCCGAATCCGACCTTTCCAACGAACTCCGAGAAGGTGCCCTGCAAAGCAATTTCTTTGCCGCGCAATCCGCCGCCGGTACCCTCGAATCGGAAATCGCAGCCCTGTTCCGATTGGTCGAAGAAGAAGCCCGCCGAAGCCCCCTCGAAGATCGCTTCATCGAATCGGTCGATGCCGCAGGAACCGATCTGCTCCAATCCCTTGCTACCGAGCAATCCCCTCCAACCGATAGCCGTGCGACCCTGATCGACCTGCCAGCCCGAAGCGAACTCGAATCGGTCCTCGATCACCGTCTCGAATGGATCCGATCCCGAGGCGGAGCGGCCAAGTCGACCAAATTCGATAGCCTCTTTGTAACCGATCGCTACGGCACCATGATCGCCGCTGCCTTCGCCAACGAACCCTCAAACGCCCCAATCGGCGAGAACTTCGCCTACCGCAGCTACTTCTCCGGACAATCCAGAGACATCAGCCATACGACCCCCAGACGCAACATCCAACGGACCACCTCAACCCACCTGAGCGTACCCTTCAAATCGACCACGACGAACCGCTGGAAAATCGCCGTCTCGACCCCCATTTCGGCCAAACGCAAATCCAACGACGAAAAAACTTCTGAACGTCTCACCGAAGGTCTCCTGGTCCTGACTATCAATATCGGCGATCTCGAACTGCTAGCCTCCGAACGGCAAAAAACCCGAACCGATTCCGAAGACGAACCCAACGTCGAATCCAACCGACAATTCCCCGGATTCGCCGTCCTGGTCGATGGCCACGAAGGAGAACGCGAAGGCACGATCCTCCAACACCCCTTCTTCGCCTCCCGAAGCGATGCCCCCACAAGCACCATTCGCCTACCCGAGCCACCCCTGGCCGGCCAACCCCCTCCGGCGGGCGATCTTGCCGAGAGCTCCCCAGAAAACCAGGAGCAAGACGCAGAGCTCAAGTTCCAAATCGATGAGGCCATGCTCAAAAAACTCAAAGAGACGGGCACCTACCGATACATCGATCCGATCTCCAAACACCCCTCGGGAAAGGCCTACCGTGGGGAATGGATCGCCGCGATGGAAAAAGTCGAAATCGCCCGAAAAGGACTCGATGAATTCGAACGCAAACAATCGACCTCTCTGATGCTCCTGGTCCAAGTCCCGGCCGATTCGATCACCGTCCCGATCGGTATGATGGGACAAAAACTAGCCAAACTCTTTCTCTACGCTCTGATCGCTTTGCTCCTTGCGATCGCCTTGCTCTGGTGGATCGTCAGCCGATTCCTAAGGTCTCCGGACCAACTCAGCCAAGCTGCCCGCCCCCGCATCCCCTCGGTCGACCCCCGAATCCCCTCCGATGCCGATGCAACCCTGGGTGTCGAGTAGGGCCCGCCCCCAAAAAAAACACCCGCCGACTGGCTTTCGAGGTCGTTGAACTGTCGGTTTTGAACTTCTTGACCTATATTGAGAGTACTTCGACTCGCGGAGAATACCTCTGGGGAAGCGATCCGAGCATTCGCTGGGTGAATAAAGCCCCCACTTTCTCGGTTCTCCTTCCAGCCTAAGGCCGGAAAAAAACTTACCGCAAAAACGTACTCCCGCAAAAACGTACTATCGGGCCCACCGGCCAATACCTGCCCCACCTCGCCTACCGGATCCTTAGCTCCTTGCAACTCCGACTCCCCCTCCAAGCCCCAGGCTCACGCGCAAGCATTTTGTTCGCAGCGATCGTGATCTTCACTCAAATCGCCTGCGAACCGACCCCGCAAGTCCGTGTGTACGAGACCTCCAAGTCCGAGTCGACCTTCGTGTCGGGCCCCCTCTCAGGGTCCGCTCCAGAGCGCACGTCCGTCAAAACACCAAAAACCGATTCGACCCCAGGAACACGTCGGATCCTCGGTGCAATCATCCCGGCCGACCAAGGCTGCTACTTCCTCAAAGCCACCGATAGCCCCGAACGCCTCGAACCCCTCATGGCCGACCTTCAAGCCATCGTAGAAAACTTCGCCATCGATCCACAAACAGGACGGCCCTCGAATCCGCTCCCCGAAGGCTGGATCATCAACCCTCGCAACGACATCGCAATCGCCGAACTGATCTCTCCAGAAGCCACCGGAAAGATCAAATTCACAGTCACCGCCCTGGCCATGCCCCCGAGCCAGGATTGGCAAGGGTACTTGCTGAGCAACGTCAACCGATGGCGAGGACAACTCAAACTCCAAGACCTCACCGCCGAGACCCTCATAAGCTCCTTGGTCGAAGTCCCCCGCCCCGGCGCTTCAATCCCCTCGTACATCTTCGATGCGGTCGGAACCGGCACGGGAGCCATGAGCCCGACTCCCCCCACGGGCAACCCGGCAACGCCAACCAGCAACCCGGCAACCCCACCAAGCAACCCGGCAACTCCAACCGGCAACCCGGCAAACTCGGCTGCATCACCCCCCTTGGACGCCCCGAATCCATCGGCCAATCGCCCAAAACTCGACTACAAGCTTCCCGAGGGCTGGAGCGTTGGCCAAGGCTCCCAATTCCGACTCGCGACGCTTAACATCGACTCGAAACAAGGGCGAGGTGAAGTGACCGTCAGCATGGCTACCGACAACCCGCAAGCCAACGCCATGATGTGGTTCCAACAACTGACCCGCGAGCCCGACGCGAAGAAACTTGAACCCATGGTCAACTCCGCGCTGGAAGTTGCCCAAAAATTCCCCGTCGGTCAAAAACAAGCCACCTTGTATGAAATCCGAAGTTCGGAACAAGCCACTGCACCGATGCTGCTGGTGGTCTCCCTGCCGACCGATAACCCCGAACTCCATCTGTTCATCAAACTCATCGGCGATAATCAATTGGCATCGGACCAAAAATCCAAGCTCCTTGAATTTGTTCAATCCATCGAAATCCAATAGACATCAATAGATCCCTATGGCTACTGCACCCCTGCAAGATGGTCTGTTCCCCCGCTCGAGCGAATCTTCGCGACCACTCGAAAATGCGATCTGGACCGTGCTCCGATACGCTGGCTCCCTGAAAATCACTTGCACGATGTTCTTCCTCGGAGTGCTCATCCTCTTTATCGGGACGCTGGCCCAAGACGAAGAAACGATCGTCGATGTCAAAAAAGACTACTTCAATAGCTGGGTCGCTTACGTCCCGCTCGATGTGTTTAAACCCCAAACCATCTGGCCCCATGCGCAAGAGAACAGCCTCCGCGGCGGTTTTGTCATGCCCGGCGGTGCGATGGTCGGTTTGATTTTGCTCATCAATCTGGTCGCCGCCAAAATGACCCGCTTCCAAATGACAGCTCGGGGCGCAAGGTTCGTCGCAGGGATGGCTCTGACCTTAGCCGGTTTTGCCCTGGTGGCACTGATCGTCTTCGGGGCCCACTTAGGAGACGGGCTCCAAGGCGAACCCCCTTTTACCTACAACCAAATCTGGAACGGCTGCTTGACGGGACTTTGGTTCTCAGCCATCGCAATGGGATTATGGGGAATCGGGTACCCTCCCAAACAAAACATCTTGCGAACCACGATCCTGACGCTCTTCCTCGCACTCCTTGGAGTCGCTCTCCTTGTCGCTTTCACGGGCGATAAGTACCGGATTCCTGATCCGGGTCTACGGATCGTTTGGCAACTGGCAAAAAGTCTTCTTGTCAGCTTGGTCATGCTCGCCGGTCTGATCCTCCTGTTCGGAGCCCGAGGCGGCAATGTCCTGATCCACCTTGGAATCGGACTCCTGATGCTCGGTCAATTCGTCTTCGGGGACCGCCAGCGCGAAGAACGCATCAGCCTCTACGAAGGGGAACGAACCTCGGTTGCCATTCAAACCGACATCGTAGAACTTGCCGTAATCGACTCGACAGCCCCGGACAAAAACCGCGTCGTGGCTTTCGATGACGCTTTGATCCTCAATGCGTTCCGCAACAAGAAATCCCTGAGCGACCCATCGCTCCCCTTCGAGATCAAAATCGAGAAGTGGATGGCCAACTCGGACATGACCACCCGAGGCGCGAACCCTCAGGCCGCCGCCGAGGCCCAAGGAGCCCAAGGGCTTCCTCCCGAGGTCGCATTGATCGAAGCCGGCAAATCCGGCGGCGCCAAAAGCGAAATGAACTTCGCGTCGGCCTACGTCACCATCCGTGAAAAAGCCACCTCGAAAGACCTCGGCAAATTTGCGCTGACCCAGTTTTTTAACGATCCGACCGTTCGGCCCAAAACCCTACTTCCCAAACTGGAGTCCGAGGGGCGAGATTTCGAACTGGCCCTTCGATTCCGACGCAATCTCAAACCCTTCTCCTTCGAACTCCAAGACGTCGTCCTCGAACAATACACCGGAACGGCGATCCCTAAAGACTACTCCTCCTACGTCCGGATCCTGGACCAGTCCGGTGCAACACTCCAAGAAGGTCGCATTTGGATGAACAGCCCGATGCGATTCCGAGGCGAGACCTACTACCAATCGCAGTACACCTCGGCTGCCGATTCACCCCTGCGCGTCGAACAAACGGTTCTGCAAGTCGTTACCAACGCAGGATGGCTCATCCCCTACGTTTCATGCGTTTTGGTCGGGCTCGGTATGCTCGCCCACTTTAGCATCACCCTGACTCGTTTCGCTTCGAGGTACGACCGCCAAGCCTTTGCGATGCCCGATCGTCTCCCGACATTCTGGCCCTCGGTGATCCTACCCCTTTTGCTCATCGGAGGATTGGTAGCTTATGCCGCCCGCAAACCCTCGTTCTCCAAAGACGAAATCGATTGGTACGCCATCGGCACCCTGCCCGTCCAGCACGAAGGCCGAATCAAACCCCTCTCGAGCGTCGGGGCTCAAATCCTCAAAGCGCTCTCGAATAAGCCTTATGCGCTGGTCAAGAAATCCGACAAGACCGAAAAGCTCTCTTCGGCCGAATGGCTTATGAGTCTGATGGTCCATGAACCTTGGGTCTTGGATGCCCCTTTGATCCGAATCGACTCGCAAGCTCTGCTCGATGAACTCGAAATCACCCGAGACAAAACCAATTGCTATCCGGCCAACAAGATCCTCAAAGCTCTGAACGGAAAAGAACAAAAGACCGAGCAAATACTCGCGATCGATCAAAAGGATTGGAATTTTGACCAAGCCCAATTCATGAAGCTCCAGTCAAAGATGAATATCTTGCTCGGCATCTGGAATGCCTACGAACCCATCGACGAAATCCTCAAGGTCGCCGCCGAACAACCCGAACGCCTCGCACAAGTGATCGACCAACTCAAACCCCTCATCGAGTCGCTCAGAGCCAAAGGCCCCCCAGCGATCATTCCACCCAAGGACATCCCCGAGACGATCAACGCCAAAATGCCACCCCCACGCTGGGATGCCTATGCCCCGGCGTTCTACGAAGTGATCTCGAAGTTCGACTCCAAAAAACTAGACAACCCTACATCTCGGTTCCGCGATCTGGCTAAGCTCATGCGCGAAGGAAGTTCCAAGAGCCGCGAAATCAACGCCGCCGTGAAAAGCTACGACTCGCTGATCGAGGATAAGTACGGCATGATCTCGAAGTCCTCCAAAGCTCGCTTCGAAGCCTGGTACGAACACCTCAATCCCATCGGATGGTCCTACGCCCTGTACATCGTCGCCGGGCTTCTGTGTTTGCTCGGTCTTGCGATTCGCAACGAACCGATCCGCCAAGCCGCATTCTGGATCTGCTTGCTCACCCTCGGGCTCCATACCCTAGCGATCATCAGCCGTGTCTACATCTCCGAAAGGCCGCCGGTCGTTACTCTGTACTCCGCAGCGGTCTTTATCGGTTGGGCGATCGTTCTGGCCTGCCTCGTGGCCGAAAAGTTGTTCCCGATCTCCATTTCACTGCTGGTTGCCTCGATTGCTGGCTACCTCTCCCTGCAGGTCGCTTATGGACTCGATATCGGCGATTCGATGCCCGTCCTTCAAGCTGTCTTGGACACTCAGTTCTGGCTCTCGACACACGTGATCAGCGTATCGCTCGGATACAGCGCGACGTTCCTCGCAGGTCTCTTGGGAATCGGTATGGTCATCCTGGCGCTAATCCGAAGTTTCTACAAAGGCAATCAATTAGGCGATCTAAGATCGATCAACGAGATACTCTATCGGATCTGCTACGGAGTCGTCTGCTTTGGAATCTTCTTTAGCTTCGTCGGAACCGTTCTTGGCGGACTCTGGGGAGATGATAGCTGGGGTCGATTCTGGGGCTGGGACCCCAAGGAAAACGGAGCCTTGATGATCGTCCTTTGGAACGCGCTTCTGTTGCACGCCAAGTGGGATCGACTCGTCGGGTCCTTAGGTTTTGCAATCCTAGCCATCGGTGGAAATATCATCACCGCTTGGTCGATGTTCGGCACGAATATCCTCGGAATCGGATTGCATGCCTACGGTGGCGAAACCGGTGAGTCGCTCCGAAATCTTGGGCTCTTTTCCCTGAGCCAATTGGTCTTCATCGGATTGGGAATCATCGCCTATATCCTGGGCAATAACAGCGAAACGACCCCGCCGAAGTCGAACCTCACCAAGTCGAATCCGACCAAACTTTCACCGTCCAAACGTTGATTGCAACACCATGACCGACGATCCGCGTTGCTCCAAAGACTTCCAATGGCTCGAATCGAGCATCGTCGAACATCGATCGATCGCCAAGGATACCTGGGAACTGACCCTGGAGGCTCCCAACCTCGCTCGTTGGACCCTCCCAGGCCAATTCTTTATGGTCCGCTTGGCTGGCTTGAACGATCCGCTCATCGGCCGCGCTTTGGCGATGTTCGATCGCGGTTTTGATTCGCAAGGAAACCCTCAAACCGTCTCGGTCGCCTACGTAGTCAAAGGCAAATTCACCCACGCCCTATCCCGATTCAAAGCCGGCCAGTCGGTCGAAATCTGGGGGCCCCTAGGGAACGCGTTTTCCAACCACCCAGTCGACCATTTGATCCTCGTCGCAGGCGGTGTCGGAATCACACCGATGCTGAGCCTAGCATCGGCGGCACTCGGACAAGGCATCTATAGCCAAGAGGGGCACTTTGCCAAACA
Source organism: Planctomycetota bacterium (assembly GCA_003671195.1). Taxonomy (GTDB): domain Bacteria; phylum Planctomycetota; class Planctomycetia; order Pirellulales; family Pirellulaceae; genus JBKCUI01. Next base: position 9,235 of record QWPJ01000103.1, on the reverse strand, counting down.
AGTTACCCTCTGCTACGGGGCTCGGACACAAGAGTACCTCGTCGCTCTCGATGCCTTTGAGGCAAGAGGGGTTCGATTGGCGATCGCCACCGAGGACGGCTCGCTCGGGCATCGTGGACGGGTCACCGAGGTGCTCAAGGACCTCCTGAGCCGCTCCGAAGGAACCGCTCGTATCGCTTGCTGCGGCCCCGAACCGATGATGCAAGCCGTCTCGAAAATCGCTCATGAGCATAACGTTCCTTGCGAAGTTTCGCTCGAAACGCCTATGGCCTGCGGCATCGGGATCTGCTTTACCTGCGTAGCGAAAATCGACCAAGGTGACGGGACCTGGGACTACCGACGCACATGCGTCGAAGGCCCCATCTTCGAGTCCCAATCGATCGTTTGGTAACTTCGCTAGTCTCCTAAGGCACGTTTCAACCGCCCAAAGGCCAATGAGCCCTGGCGGCCATAATCCAACGCCTCCTTCGAATCGCGATCCTCCGTCGCATGCTCGAGTAACTCCAGCTTGTTCTTGTAGACCTGCAACTTCAAATCGGTATACCGATCCAAGGGCTTGCCTCGCAAGTACGCGCTGACCTTCATCTTGTGTGCCCAATCCTCTTGGATCGGAATCCAATACTCTAGCTTGTCCCACTCGCCACTCTGATACGAGGTAAACATCTCTGCCTCGATGCTATGCATCTCTTTGCGGATCTCGCTCACAGGCGGGTAGTACAAGAAACAACCCAACACGCTGGCAACGACTAATCCTCCAAGCGAAACACAGGCGATCACCCATTCGGGCAAAACGATGTCCCGCATACCCCCGGGCCTCTTGACCAAATCGGTCGCATCGACCGACGGTGCTCTGAGCAACCACTGCATCCAACGGTTCTGCGGATCGAGCCAAACATTCAATCCGCCCAATGCCAACATCGCCGCGACGAAACCCAGAGAGATGATCTCCGCAGGGGTTGCCGAATCCTGAAGGATCCTCTTTGCCGAAGTCCAATAGTTCTGGTCGCCGGAAACAAACGGATTGCAGTAGGTGTCGAAAGCGTGCGTGTGGTCAGCAGGCTCGATCCCCTTGGGCCGCAACGGCCGATCGAGTGAATAGCTCATCACCAAGACGATCGTCACAAGGCAACCGAGCCAGACCAACGAACGACGCAGCGTGTAATGACGAATCATCCAAAGTAGCAATCCCAGGTTCACTCCGGTGCCCAGCGTGAGCAACGCAAAAGCCGCAGCGACCGAATTGCCATGCTGGAACATCGATGCGACCTGGACGATCGCCGTCATGGGAGTAATGTAAGCAAGCGTCGCAACGGCCGACATCGTCAAAGGTGCCATCGCATCCTCTTTGCCCGCCGCCCTCTGCAAAATCCCTGCCGGCAAAAGCATCGCTAGAATACCAACCCCAAGGATCGCCAAAAGCATGTACAGCGTCGATCGACTCGCAGCTTGCTGGACCATCGATAATCCCACAGCACCGATCCGTTGAAGGCCATACGGTGTCCGATCCAACGGCTCGGCCGGGATTCGACTATTGGGGAAGAGCTTGTCCCATAGGACCCCCAGAATCGTGATGAGCACCAACGAACAAAGGCTAAAAGCAAGAATCGCCCACGGGTCCGAAAGGGTCAGTCCATACAAAACCGAAATCGGATTGAACAGCGGTGCAGTCAATCCAAACGCAAGGATCGTACCACCCGAAATACCGCTCTTTCGCATCTGCTGCATCACCGGAATGACCCCCAGAGAACAGACCGGCAAAAGCATCCCGAGCAACCAAGCCTGCGGCAATTGCCGCCATGTGTCACCCCCGAAAAGACGGTAGGTCCCATCGCGACCGAGAATCCGTTCAAAGACCGCTGCGATCAACCAGCCAACGACAATCGTCGGACTCCCGACGACCAAGGCCTGGGCCATTCGAGTCAAAGCTCCCCAAATCAATACCTGAATATCCATCGGTCCTGTTCCTTTGCGGATTACTCGGCGTAACGTTTTTGCAGTTCATCGATCCGAGCTTGCTCGTTTCGGCAAATCTCAGACAAACCCTTGGCCATCTCCCGAAGTCCGTCGACTTGGCCAAAGCCCTCGAGCGTTCCATTGCCCGCTAGTGCCCCTGAGCCCAGAGCATGCTTACGCAAAGGCTCGGTCCACTGGGCCGACCAAGCATCGATCCGGCTAAAATCCTCCCTGCCCAGATCGCTATCGGCAGCCAAGATCGGAAGCCATCCGACCAAATCAGCCAACTCAGCAACCGAGGTAAGGGTCGGTGATTCGGTCTCTAAGCCTACGGACGTTGCGACAGGGTCGGCCAAGATTCCATCGATCCGTTGGCTAGCTCGAAAAATACTCTCCGGCCAGTGCGCAGGAAAATGTTCATGCTCCTGGTCCGAGACGCCATCCGTGCTGCCTGACTTCGAGTCGCACCCGAAACAGACCAACAGACCGAGCAGGCAAGAGCCCATAAAAAAAACGAACTTCGAATTGCCTTGACTCATCATAGGGTTCGCTCTCCTTGGGGTAGCTTGGGGCCTAAAAATGACCTGCTGAAGGTTTCAAAACCGGTGGACCGGTCGCTCGGATTACAATCGCGGAACACTGACCGAAGCGATCACCGATTCGATCGCTTGATCGGTCGCTATGGAGTTGCTCGTCAGTCGCACGCTCAGTACCGGAGCGGCCACGGCCTGGATATCCTCTGGTATGACAAAGTTTCGCTCGTTGAGCATCGCGTAAGCTTGCGCGACCCGCTGCCATTGCAGAAGACCTCGGGGACTGAGCCCCAATGGAAAGCTCCGGTGGTTTCGGGTACATTCGGCCAGATCGAGCAGGTACTCACGGACGGATTGCTCGACGGCCACACCGGTGACGGCCTGTTGCAATTGCACGATCTGATCCCCATGGAGTACCGCTTGGGCTTCGAAATCATTCGTTGTCTTTCTGCTGCGAGAGAGCAACTCCAACTCGCTGGCTCGGTCGGGATATCCAATCTTGAGCTTCATCGTGAAACGATCGAGTTGAGCTTCGGGAAGCGGATAAGCCCCGACGCTCTCGACCGGATTTTGCGTGGCCAAAACAAGAAACGACGGGCTCAGACTCTGGGGCTCGCCATCGATCGTTACTTGCCGCTCGGCCATGGCCTCGAACAAGGCGCTTTGGGTACGAGGAGTCGCGCGGTTGATTTCGTCGGCAAGCAGGACATCGGAAAAGACCGGGCCGGGTCGAAACTCGAATTCGCGGGTCTTTTGATTCAGAATACTAAATCCGGTGACATCGCTCGGAAGCAAATCAGGCGTGCACTGGACCCGCATGAACTTACCCCCTACGGCTTTGGCTAACCCCTTGGCCAACGTGGTTTTCCCGAGTCCAGGCAAGTCGTCAAAAAGGACGTGACCTCGGGCCAGCAGGCTCGCTAGGAGCAACTCGACGACCTGGGTTTTTCCCAGCAGAACATTGTTTAACTCGCGCCGCAGCCCACCGATCCATGCTTGGATATCCCCAGAGGTCGGGGTAGCGAGAGGTTCGGTCGTGGTCATCGTATTCATGAAAAGTCTTTCTTAAATCGCATTCTCGATAGGTGAAATTCGCCCTGGGACCGCAGCCGACTTGAGCCCTGAAAAGATGATCGATCGGAGGACCTGGCCGATCAGCTTTTCCTGCCCCGGATCCAATCGCTGCTCATGGACAGGCGCATAAGCGAGCCGCTGAGCAATACCGATAAAGCTCCGAGCCGCGGTCGGGGAGATGCTTACTCGCTCGGTAAGCTGCTTGCCGAGCCACTGCTGGAGCGTCGCGTGCGTCGGCAACGGCTCATTCCAAAGCCACATCCGCAATCGCAGCAAACGCAAGCTGTAGCGAAGGCGAAGTGGGGTCGGTAGCAGCAAGGAAAACAACGAGACACCGCACAGGAACGCTTGGGCTAAGCGTTGGCGAAAGTAAAACGCAAAACCGAAACTCCCTCCGATCGCGAGCGTCTGGTAAGGATGGTTGCGGAAGTAATCCCGACAAGCCCATGCCATCTCGACGGCCCGCTGTTGCCAAGTCATCCATTCGCGAGGCTGTGGGTACTGACCCGTCGGTTCGATCGGAACCCACATCCCATGCACATGCACTTCGGCCCAAGTGTGCAGGTCCTCGGGCATGATCGCCGATTGCCCAGCGATCCGATCGAACCGACTCGGAGAAGCAAAAAATCCTGTACAGAGTCGGCACGGAATGCCCAACTGGCGAATCATCACCGATGCTGCCGAAGCCATCAAGTAATCGGGCCCTCGCTTGGTCTCCAGGAGATAGTCGACCACATCGGCGCAGTCCTCAGGGGCCGTCGCATCGCGATCGCTCTCGAATCGCCTCAGGCCTCCGACGATCGCCTCGACGCGATTCCAATCCGTCGCGTTCGATGCCAGTACACCGAAGACCTCGTCTCGAAATTGCTGGACTCTGGCCGAGGGCTCCTCATGGACACCGACCAGTCGGGTGTAAGCACCAATCCAATCATGCAATCCATGGGTCGCATTGGTGTCTTCTGCCTTTTGATGATGCGAGAGTTGCGCATAAGCCGACTTCGGTACCCGCAGCGCATGCAACTGAGGGATTTGATAAAGCTGATGGACCACCGTCAACTGCGGCACATAATCGCGGTTGGGCATCATCAATTGGCCATCGTTCATCCAACTGTAAAAGTCGATTTGGTCGATTCGATCGATATGCAAATGCGTCGTGAGCGATGGAGTGATCAATCGTGGCGATTGAAAATTGATGATCTTCGTCGCTAACCTCTCACGGACCGAATAAACCAATTCCGTTGGCGGAAACTGAACCTGCATCCAAGGTTTTTCTTGAATCGTAATCATCGATGGATTGGTGTTGGTCTTCGGATCGAACAGGTCCTCCGAATGCGTCCAGATGCCGTCCTCAAAATGATCGAACGACTCGACTCGCAACCACTGCGGTGTCTCGCCGATCAGATAGGCGATGGCTCGCGAGTCGGTCCCCTTGGGCTCATACTTCTTGTCGTTGGACTTGGGCTGGCGAACCGCAGAAAACTCCTTGCTGTTCTTTTTGCTCTCGGTCGCTTCCCGCTCGGTCTCCTTGATCTGGTTGTCGAGCGATATGGCTCGCGCATAGCGTCGCTTTTTCGGCACCGTCTCGCCATAGAGGTCCGAAACCAAATCGTACATCGAGGGGATCTCGGATTCCAAAAACAGATCGCTATCGACCGGTCCAAAGGTAAACGCCTCGTCCTTGGCCGCAATGAGCATGTCCCCATCGCCGACCCCCTGGCGAGCCCAACTCTCCCCCTGACGGTTGCCACCCGAAGTCGGCATCCATCCATCGAGCCGATTCGCCGCGTCCTTGGAAAAACTATTCCATGCAAGAAACCCTAAAGCGCCGAGTCCGAGAATTCCCAAAATCGATAAACGCAAGGTCAAGACCGGGGCCGATTCGGAGACCAGGAAACCTTCCTCGATCGAATCCCAGTAACGCGCCATGAGCCACCAACTGGCCAAGATCGTAAAGGGCGCAGCGATTTGGATCATGTCGCCGCGATCCGAAGAAGCCAGTCCGAAGAGCACCAAAAAACAACTGATCAAAAACGACAACCACTCCTGACGCGATGTCCGTGCCACTGCCGCTTGCCATAAGCCCCCCATTTGCAGCATCGCCAAAGCGATCAACTCGTTGGCTTCCCCAGAACTTCCGAAGAATCCGACCAGGATCCAGCGGGAGATCCACGGAGCGAGTATCAACAAACAGCCAATCCCCCAAATCCAAAGCTGTGCCCGGGAAGGTCCCGCGTTGAGTGTTTTCTGTGCGGGGGCCTTAACGCCGAAAAACTCGGATCCATACCTGGGTAACAACACAAATCCAACCAACGAACACCAACCGGCCAAAAGGCAAATCTCCGAGACGAGCCACACCGGATCGGACGATCCAGCGAAACGCAAAAGTGAAATGCACCAAGTGGCTAAAAGTGCCAGCAACATCGTGCCCAAAGCTGGCTTTCGGAAAACGGCCGTTTGCATAGCATCGGTCGAAGGCATCTTAGGCTCCACCTGAGGCATGAGCCATCGCTTGGGTCACGGTTTCCGTATGGCCCCTGGCCTGGCCACCGGAATGAACAACCTGTTGGCTTCGACAAAACGCCCTCCATGCGGCCTGGAGCTCTTCGTCCCAAGCTCCGGCTAGCGGAGCTTCCGGAATCACCGCAAAGCAGTAGACTCGCCGATCCTCTTTGGTCCCCTCGATGTGCGATAGGTTGCCTTCTGCGTCGTTCCATCGAATCTTCAACGCCACATTGGGCGAGACCTTTTGGATCGATCGACGGGTCTGAACATCCGATTGTTCCGAGGGCCTTCGCGGATCCCATACGGACAGTCGGTCCATAAAGCGGATCCGTTGAGACAACACCAAGCGTTCGGCGATGCCAGTGGTTTCAAAACGGCCCTCTAAATCGACGTAGACGGACCAATGATGCAAGAGGAATTGGTTGGTCAATGATGCCAACAACCGGAGCATCGCCTCGAGCGTCGATTCCGATGCGATCAAAGCTTGATCCAGATCCAACTGCAGCAACACACTTTGACTAGCACTCGACTGACGCTCGAAAACCACCAAGGAATCGCGCCGGGCAGTCTGCGCCCAATGGACCTGCCGGAGCGAATCCCCAGGACGATAGGGACGCACCCCTGTCCAGTCCCCTTCGTCCCCCACCCGATCCGAGATACTCCCGGTCCCGAACTGCTGACTCCCCATATCGCTCGGCGCATCGACGAGTCGGGTAACACGAGGCCAAACCAACAACGGCTCTGGAACCCGTACCGGCCTTCGCGAGGTCCAAATCCCGAACGGAAAGGCCGACTGCAACTCCACGGGCTTGCGAGGATACTCACCGCGAGTCTGGGGGACCGTCGACCAATGAAATTTGCTTTTCGCAAGACCGGGGATCCGCTGCAAGCTGATGCGCTGCTTGTCCCACCCCTCAGGTAGCATCCCCCCTTCGAGATCCAACGACAATCCATAGACAGGCCAAGGCCATCGGTTGGTAACAACCAAGTCTGTTTCGATCGATTCGAGTTCCTCGCATCGCAAGGCGTTCCACGAGAGTTCACCCCTGACCCCTAGCATCGAAATCCAAGGCCATAGCGATCCGATGATCGCCACCATGGCGATGCCCGCCGTCGCGAGGAAAGCTTGAGGAGATACATAAATCCCCAAAAGTATCGACGATAAAAACGCCAAGAACACCCAACCGATCGGTCGCTTGAGCCAATACACATAGCGATTGGCCCAAGGGCAAAAGTCGTGCGTCAATGCGCCGGAAACCTGATTCAACATGCAATGACCTAAACCTGCAGAAACGCTTCCAAAACTAAGCGACTCTCTGCCTTGCTCTTTGGTCTACAACGATCGCTGGTAGAAACCTGCGACGATTGGAAACATCACCAGACCTAGCGTCTAAGGGTGATTGAAGAGCAATAGATTCTTAACGAATCGACAGCGAATGTTGCTAAAGAAATCCCATCGAGCGAGCTTCGTAAAAAACGAACGGCTCGACTCAAGACCAGGGGTTAGCAACGGGTGGTGCCCGAGAATTCCAGTCCACTGCAAAAAGACCAGCAAGCGTCTGAACGGACTCGACATTCCATTCGATACGCAGATCGCACCGGAACGTCTCGACGCTTGCCAAGGAACTCGATGACTGAACGATCGATGACCAGTGCTCGCAACCCTGACAAGCCGACGGCTCAGCACCGATCGAGGAGTCGTCTACCGACACCTTCAATTGAGGCTCACTCGATCGATCCGTTCGGCGTCGCTCTGAGCTGTGGCAGCAACAATGCTCGGCAGGGGATGCCGACGCGCTGGCCAAATCGGTTCGATGGCAATCATCGCCAAGTCCCCCAAAAGCCGCCTGTATCCCATGGGCATGCCGATGACCACCGCTCCAATGATGCAAAGCCAACCCGAAAATCGCGAAACAAGCGTAGACCGCAAGGATCACCGCTCGAACGGATGGATGGAGTTTGGCTCGATAGAAATGGGGGTGCATGCGATTCTTCGGGATAAAACGAACTGCCCTAGAGTTCCCTATAGTACGATACCACCGGAGGAATGTTCAAGACTTTTCCGGAAAAGCTCCAGGCACCGATCCAGCCCCAAGGGCCCCGAAAACGAGATTTCGGATAGGGACCAAGGAAAAAACAATGGGTTTAGCCCTGTTTTTTCCGCTCAGAGCCGGGAATTCCGCAAATGGAATTTGCTCGGAAAACCCCTTCGACCGATACTAAAGGTAGGCGTCGACGCGGTCGATTCGGGGAGTTTGCCTCCTGCTGGGTCGTTGAGCCGCTTCAAAACGCTCCCAAAAAGGAAACAGCCATGAATTCAATTTCCAATCCAGCGAACCGTTTTTCCAGACCCAACCCTCGCCTGGGCTTTACCCTCGTCGAACTCCTGGTCGTGATCGCCATTATCGGAGTCCTCGTCGGATTGCTCCTGCCAGCGGTCCAAGCTGCCCGCGAAGCGGCCCGGTCGATGAGCTGCAAAAACAACCTGCACCAAATCCAACTGGCAACCGACAACTTCCACGCTGCCTTCAAATGCTACCCACCGGCTCGCTATCAACCCCGACCGGGCGACTCGGCGTCGAGATCTTGTGGTGGAAACGAAACGACCTGGCTCGTTCGGATCATGCCCTACCTTGAATCCAATTCGTTGGAACAACGCTGGGACTATTCGATCCCCTATAGCTCCCATTCCGATGAGGTCCGAACCGCATCGCCAACCGCCTACCACTGTCCAGCACGACGATCCTCCGACGATACCATCGGACTCGGAAATCTCATCAACGGCGGTACCCGCTGGGTGACCCTTCCTTGCGGATGCCGATACCCCATCTTCAGCGATGTGGCCAACGTCGCCGGTGCCCTCGGTGATTATGGTGCCAATCATGGTGATCTATCTCCAGGTTCGTCCGGCCTACCGACCGACTACAACTACGGCGGCAATGGCACTGGGATCATCATCTCAAGCCGTCCGAAATGCACGAACAACAAACCGGTCGGCTGGGAAGATCGCATCTCTTCGAAGAATGTCTACGACGGAATGAGCAATACGTTCCTCGTCGGCGAGATGCACGTCCCGATGGGCAAACTCAAGCAGTCCCCAGAAGACGCCTTTATCTTCAACGGCGACAACCTCTACAACTTCGCCCGTATCGGCGGACCGGCAGTCCCGATCG